>NZ_CP054666.1:0-320979 GCF_013348745.1 Mycoplasma sp. OR1901
ATTAGGTTTTAATAAATGAAAAAAAGTTATAAAATTAGTATATGAATTTAATAAATAAATATTCAAAAGAGAACGAAGAAAACGTTTTGTTGAATTACACAAACGAAATTAAAAATTTTATGAAAGAACATATTAACGATAATATGATTTGAAAAACTTTCATAAAAAATTTAAGCGTAACAAAATATGATGATAATATAGTAAAAATTTACATTCCAAATGTTAGTGAGAGTATTTTAAAAGGTCACCAAAAAAATTATGGTGATTTATACGAAAAATGTATTGTTAAAATTTTTGGAAATAATGCACAATATGAATTAACTCATATTAATCAGATGGAAGAAAATAAAAAAATAATAAAACAAAAAATTGAAGATAGCATAAAAGAAACAATCAGTATAAAAGCAGAAAGTAATAAATTATTAAACAACTTTCAACCGAATTATACATTTGATAATTACTTAAAATTAGACTTCAATAAAGAAGCTATAGATATATGTAAATCTATAATAAACGATAATAACGGATTTGATATTTTATATATATCAGGTTCTTCTGGATTAGGTAAAAGTCACCTGCTACACGCGCTAGGTAATGAATTTAAAAAGAATCAAAAAAATGGTGTTTATATAAGTCCTGAGCTATTTACTCGAAAGATTTCAGAGATGTATACAGAGAATAATTCTAAGAAAATTTCAAACTTACTAAATTTCTTTTCTAACTTGGACATAGTCATTTTCGACGATTTTCAAGTATTTGCAGAAGGGCAAAAGAAACAAACAAAAAACTTTATATATCAGATTTTAGACAATAGAATTCAAAATAATAAAATGACAATAATTTCGTCTGAAAGTGAATTGTTCCAATTAGAAAATCAATTTGAAAATAAAATCTATACAAGGCTTCAATCAGGTTTAGTTACAAAAATAAATACACCTACTGAAGATGATATGAACAAGATATTATTATTCCTTTTAAAACAAAAGAATTTCGACACTTCCTTACTCGATGAAAACTCAATCAATTATATAGTTAGAAATCATATCGGATCAATTAGATCTCTAATCGGTGCTGTTAATAGAATTAACATTTACAAAAGTTCATTCACAGAAAATGAATACGTTGAAGGAATAATAAAAAACATTTTTGAAAACGTTATAAAAAATAACGATAATGTATCTCATGAGAGTATAATAAAGCATGTTGCTAAATATTATAAAGTTAGCTCAAAAGAAATATTAGGTAAATCAAGAAAAAAAGAAATCGTTCTCGCAAGACACTTATCAATAATAATGGTTAAAAACATTTTAAATAAGTCTTCTACAGAGATTGGTAAAATTTTCAACAGAGACCACACAACGATATTAAGTGCTTTAAATAAATTAAATGATGAAACACAATCAATATCAATAAACAAAACAATAAACGAACTAAAAAAAGAAATATATGGGAAAAAGTAGTTACTTATTAACACTTTAATAGGTTGTGGATAAGTCGTAAAAGTTAAAAAAATGCTTAAAAATAGGTTATTTTTTAACTTTTCAAATAATTATTAACATATTCACAAAGTATAATTATTTTAAAGAAAAAGGAGAAATATGAATTTCACAATTAGCAAAAAAATTATAGATGAGGCTATTGAATTTTTATATTCATTTATAGATCAAAATGATTCTTACTTACCTCAAAGAGGTATTTACATGGAATTAAATAATGAACAATTAACATTAATAAGTACAAGTTCATCAATATCTGGAAAAAGAGTTATTAAAGTTAATGAAAAAGATTTAAAAATAAAAAGAACTGGTAGAACATTATTAAATTCAATTATTTTAAAAAATATAATTAAAAAATTTGATAAAGAATTAACTTTTTCAGTTGAAGATAATGTTGTTAATATATTTGAAAATAAAACAAAATATACAATAACTCAATTAGATCATAATAAATACCCAAAAATTAATTTTGAAGAAACAGAAAATTCATTTGAAATTAATTCTGAATTATTAAATAAAGTAATAAATGATGTTTATATTTCAACTGCTCATTCTACTAATAACGAAAGATTAAGTGTTGCTGTTTTTAAATGTATAAACATAAGTAGTAAAAGTGATGGTTACTTAAGATTTTTATCTACTGACTCATATAGACTTTCAAGTGAAAAAATTAAGATAAACAAAATTAATGATATTAATATTAATATCGATGCTAAAAACTTAAAAAAATTAATTACAAAAGGTGTGCCTAAAAAAATTAATGTATTTTACAATATTGATAAATTTGGTATTTCTTACGAAGGTTCAATTATACAAACCGCTATTTCAAAAATCAATTTTATTGATTTAAATAATTTATTAGAAATTAAATACAACAAAACAATTGAAATAGATAAAGATGAATTATTAAAAATAATTAACAAAGTTGTTTTTCACAATACTGAAAAAGCTAAAAAATTACAATTCAATATTTCTAAAGAATCTATAAATATTACTTTTGAAATACCAGAAATTGGTATTAGTGAGGTTTCTACAAATAAACATACTTTAGTTGGTAAAGATTTTGAAATTGATGTTGATTATCAATTCCTAAAAGATGCCGTTTCAGTTTTAGCTAACGGAATAATTAAATTGTATATTACCGAAAATGATGATAAAATTTACTTAATATCTGAAAATGAAAAAGATAATATTCAGTTAATTACACCAATTAGGAAGTTTTAATGATAGTAAAAATAAAAGATGAAACAATTAAATTAGGTCAATTCCTTAAAAAAATAAGAGAAATATCAACAGGTGGAGAATCAAAGTATTTTTTACAAAATAATGATATAAAAATAAACGGTGTTGTTCCGGTTGGACGTTCAACAAAAATACACGCTGGTGATACCGTTTGAATTAATGACACTTTAATAAAAGTAATCAAAGAAGATTAAAAATTAATTCTTGAACAGATGTTCAAGAATTTTTATATTAAATATTTAAAATTAAAAAGATATGTTTATATAATTTAAATATATAAATACAAATTGTAACTAAAAGGTGGTATTATGAAAAATATAAAAATTAAAATTAAAGATATTGAAAAGTTAGAATTCATCATTGAAGAAGATGCACAAAAAGGTGATTATTTCACTTTAAAAAACTTATTAGATGATCAACAATCAATTATTGAAGATGCTAAATCAAAATTGATTGAAAAATTAACTAATTCATATAAAAATAATTGAGAAAAAGAATGAAAAAACAAATACGATAATGAAAAAGAAATTGAATTATTAAAGTGAAAAAAAGAGAATGAAGAAAAAATCATTGCTCAAACTAAAAAACAGTTAGAGATAGAAAAACAAAAAGAAATTAATTTATTAAATGATACTTTTAAAGCAAAATTAGAAAAAGAAGCTCTCGCTATTAAAACAAATGAAAAAACATTATTTAACAACGAAATAAATGAATTAAAACAACAAAACATCAAGCTTAACGAATCTTTAAAAACTAAAGATCTTACTGCTAAACAAGAACTTGAATTACTTAAAAATAAATATGAAGTAATGGTTTCTCAAAAAACAACAGAAATAAATAATAATTACAATAATAAAATAATTCTTTTAGAAACTACTAAAAATAAATTAGAAGAACAATTAAAAACAGTTAAAGATCAAGAATTAATTAAATACGAATCTCAATTAAAAGATATTAAAATGCAATTGAGTGAAGAGTTTCATAAAAAAGAAATGAATATGTCTAATAACTATGAAAACATGCTTCAAAAGCTTAAATTCGATAACGATACACTAAAACAAAAAGAAATTGAATATAAACAACAAATTAACGCTTTAGAAATTTCAGAACAAAAACATTTAGATATTATTAATAAAAATGTCGGGTTTTCAACAAAACAAGTTGGAGAAAATTTTGAAAACAACATTTACAACTTACTAGAAGATAGTTTTGGATTCATGAGTAGTGATATTAAGTTTTCAAAAACTACAGAAAACGTGGATGGAACAAAACCGGATTTTGAAATTAATATATTTAAAGAAAAAGAAAATATCGGAAATATTATCATTGAAGCAAAATCTAAACAAACTGAATCAGGAAGTACCACTAATAAAAAACACCTTCCAAAATTATTGAAAGATATGAAAAGTTACAAAGGTACTTTTGGTGTATTAGTAACAGAACTTGAACCAGAACATAACTTCTTATTTAAAGTTTATGAAGATTACCCTAATATTTTTGTAGTTAGATTTGAAGGGTTAAAACCTTTATTACAATTATTAATTAATTTCATCAAAGAAAGAGCTAATATCGGAGATTCACAATTAGATATCGAAGAACAACGTAACTTAATTGTTGCATGAAACGAAAAACACTTCAAAGCAATAGTTAAAGCAATGGCTAGAATTAAAGATGATTTTGATAATATCAGTAAATTTGTTGATAACATTGAAAAGAATTTAGATGAATTAAAACAATCACTTGAGATATCAATTAGAAAGCACATTGATAGTTTCACAAAAGCTATTGTTGGATCAACAAAAAGCAACTTATATAAAAACATTAAAAACATCGAACCTAAATTAACTAAAGAAAATTCAAAATACCTAGAGATGGACACATATCTTAAATTAGAAAAAGATGAATAGAATTAAAAGAACTCTAAACGCTTATGTGTTTAGAGTTCTTTTTTTATAAAAAAATATCGAAGAATAAAATATTCAAAAAAGTATTAAAAAACCCCTTACGGGGCAAATTCGGCAGGCTCTAAAAGCCGCCTTGTTTTAGCACTTTACTATTCTTAAGCAATACAATAGATTTAGTACATAATTATTATATATCATTTTTGAAATAGTATAATATTTTTATATAAAGAAATATTTTTTAAAGTAAAAGGAATTTATGAGTAAAGAAAATAAAGTTATTGATGTTACATTAGGTTTTGATTTAGGTATTGGTTCTGTAGGTTGATCTATAGTTGATAATTCAACTAACGAAGTTCTAGAGTTAGGTTCAAGATTGTTTGATGAACCTAATTTAGCTGTCGAACGTAGAGGATACAGAAGTATAAGAAGAAGCATAAGAAGAAAAAGATATAAGAACGATAAATTTGACAAATTAATTTTTAGATACAAAGATATGTTTGGTTTAGAACTTCAAAATAGATATGAAGTAAATAATATTTACAAAGAAATGTCATCTAAAAATCCAAATATAATTTTTATTAAAAATAAAGCATTAGACGAAGTTGTAGATAGTAAAGAGTTAGTATGAATATTACACGACTACTTACAAAATAGAGGGTTTTTCTATGATGTTATCGAAGATGAAGAGTCTAAGAAAAAAGAAGAAGGTGCGAAAATTTTATATAACAGTGAATATGATTTTCCAACAAAAGAACAATTTAAATTCTTTAACAAATTTGGTTACTTCAAAGGTTTAGAACAATATGTTGATGTTAAATTTTCACACTTAAAATGAAAAAATGAATTAGAACACGTTTTAAACAATATTCAATCGCAAAAATATGATAAAGAACAATTTAATAAATTTGTAAGTGAATTTATTAATATTTATGACTCGATGCGTGAATATGCTAAAGGTCCTGGTAGCGAACATAGTTATAGTGAATATGGTATTTATGAATACACAGATGATGGTAAAACTTTAATTCAAAAGTACAATAACATCTGAGATAAAACAATAGGAAAATGTAGCGTTTTCATAAAAGAAAATAGAGCACCACAACAATCACCTAGTGTTGAGTTGTATAATTTATTATCCGATTTAAATAACGTTAGACATACATTGGCTAATGAGTGAGTTTTATCAACCAATGATAAAAGAGACATTATAAATAATCTAATTAAAGATAATTTAAAAGAGGGTAACGCTAAAAATGTTGCTTATAAAATAATATTAAAATACTTAAAAGCATGAAATATTGATTTCAATTTAGAACTTAAAGTAGATGATTTTAAAAACGAAGATAAAAAACTATCAACTTTAGAATCGACAATTATTTTTATGAAAACATTCATAAAAAATGGTGCTAATTTAGCTGATTTAAATGTGGATACATTATTTGAATTTGCAAAAGGTTTAGATAACATTTTTGTAGTTATTTCAAATTATAAAGAAGTAGAAAAAAGAATTCAAAATATTAAAACTAAGCAAAATATAGACTTCTTAAGTCAATATTTTGATAATGAAGAGCAAGTAAATAATTTTATAGAAGATATTGCAAACAACTCTAAATTTAAGGTTTCTAAAACACATTCTTTATCATTTAAAGCAATTTATTTAGTAAACGATGATTTACTAAATACATCTAAGAATTTATCTAACTTTAAATTCGAAAAAGAATTTAATTTGTATAAAGAAATTCAAAGATATAATGAAGAGTTAGAAAAAGAAGGGTTGTTAATAACTAGTTCAAATTCTAAATATATGGATAGTTCATTTTTACATGAAGCAGTAATTAGTCCTGCTGTTAAAACTTCTTTAGCGGAAACCATCAAAGTCTTTAATCAAATATTAAAAGAATATAAAAATAAATATAAAGTAACTAAAATAGGTTTAGAAATGTCTAAAGAAAATAACATGGACGCGGAGAAAAAAGGTATTGCAAACCAAAACAAAAAGAATAAAGAACGTATTGATAAAATAATTGCCGTTTTAAAAGATAGTTATGGAATAGTTATATCAGCAGATGATATTAATCTTAAAACTAAGCAAAAACTGCTTTTATATTTCCAACAAGATGGTTATGACGCATATAATGTTAAAGATAAAATAGATGTTAAAAAACTTATATTCGATCCAGGTTATACAGAAATTGATCACATTATACCGTATAGCGTCAGTTATGATGATTCTATGACAAACAAAGTAGTTGTACTTAAAAGCACAAATCAAGCTAAATCTAATAAGTTACCAAGTGAATATTTAGGTGTTCACACAACAGATTTTACGTTATTTAAACAATTCTGAACAGAAAATAATGACAAGAAAAATAGTTTCTTTGATTCTAAAAATAAAGAATATAATCGCAAAAAAGAAAATTTATTCCGTTTAGAAATTGATGATAAAGATAAAATTGAATTCGCTAACAGAAACTTAAATGATACAAGGTATTCAAGCAAGGTTTTCTTAGAAAAACTTAATGAATACGCTAAAAGTCATGATAAACAATTTAGTGTCGTCACTTTTAGAGGTAAATATACAAGTATGTTAAGAAAAATGGGTGGTTTATCACCAAAAGATAGAGATCATTATTCACACCATGCTATTGACGCTTCGCTATTAGCAATTTCTGCAAATAACTATAAACCAAATATGCAAAAATTATTGCTTAAACCAGAAAAATACTACATCGAAAAAGGTAGAGTGTATGACAGAGAAACTGGAGAAAGTGTCGGTACAATTAACGAATTCACACTTAATTTAAATAATATTTCATTAATCGTAAGAGAAAAGATGAGCGAAAAAGATGGTGATGAGAATTCTAAATTAACTAAAACAAAAGATTCTATAATGAAAAAAATACGTTATTCAAGAAAGGTTAAAAAAGATTACAATATAGAATTGTTTAACCAAACAACTTATGGTACAAGAGTTGATTATAATGGTGTTCTTAAAAAAATAATGAAAAAATCTATATTTGAAATAACATCATATTTAGGAAACGAAAAAGAAGAACTTATCGTAATGAAACACACTAATCCAGAACAATTAGATAGAATTAAAAATATACTAGATAAATATAAATGATCAAAAAAACCTTTATTCGACTATACATTAGATATTTTTAAAGAATATAAAGAAGAGTTATGTATTGACCCTAATAATTGAGAAAAAGAAGCAAAAAACTTCTTAAATAACAAAAATAGAATGGCATTAATTTTAAAAACAAACAATGGTTTTGAATATATCAAAAAGTTTAAAACATATTTTAAATTAAATATTAATAATGTAAGTTTTATAAAAAATCAAAATAATAAGAGTTTTAAAGATACGTTTAATTGGGTAGCTCTATTAGTTTATAAAAACAACAAAGATAATTATGTTTTGGTTCCTGTAAACGCAAAGATATATAGATTTCAAAATAATAAAAAACCTAATTTTTATGATGAATCAGTATTTTTACAAGAAGAATTAAAAAAAGAAAAAGAATTAAAAAATATTCCTTTAGATAATAAGGTTTTAGATGTAATTTACAGAGGTACAATATATGAAAATCTTGAAGGAGTCGGTGATGAAAGGTTTGTTTATATAACTGTAGCTGACACAAAGGCAAATGGGGTTGAATATGAATATTGTTCAAAAGAGAATTCAGATATAAAAAGAAAAACAATAAATGTATTTTTAAAAACATTTAAAAAAGTTCACAAATCAGTTTTAGGATAATTTTAAATAGACATAATCGATTTAATTATGTCTATTTTTTTATAGTTCAAGTAATCTTTTTATGTCTACTGTAGTAGGCGGAAAGGTTAAAAAATGAAAAAAATAATTGATGTATCACAAAGTGAATACGTATCACTTTTTTTAAATAATTTAATTGTTAAAAACAATCAAGGTAAAATCACAATACCTACAAACGATATTGAAACAGTTATATTTGAAAATACAAGAGTAAATATTAGTATGCCACTAATAAACAAACTTATTGAACAAGGTGTTAATGTTATTTTTTGTGATCATAGGCATTTACCAATTGCTCAAATAATACCATTTAGTGGTTATTTTGATAATAAGGTCTTTAACACACAAATTAATTGAAATGATGAATACAAGGGTAAAACATGAAAACATATAGTTGAATTAAAAATATTAAATTCAAAGAATTTAATTAAATCTATTATTCCCGATTCGTTTGAAGTTGTCACAAAATTAATTGAATACCAAAAAGATATCAAGCCATATGATTTATCAAATAGAGAAGGTCATGCCGCAAAGGTTTATTTTAATTTACTTTTTGGTAAAGAGTTTAAAAGAGATAAAAACATAGCAAAAGACTTTGTTAACATATGTTTAAATTACGGTTATACAGTAATGATTGCATATGTAAGTAGAGCACTAGTTTCAAAAGGTTTTGATAATAGAATCGGGATATTTCATAAAAGATTTGATAATAACATTCCTCTTGCGTGTGACATTGTAGAACCAATTAGATGTTACGTAGATAAAATAACTTATGAAATCGTCACAATGCAAAAGAAAGATAAAAGCATTAATTTTAAAGACTTTAAAAAGAAATTTTTTGAAGGATTACAAGAACATATTATTGTTAACTCAAAGAGAATTAAAGTGGTTGATTATATTAATTTATTAATAAAAGGTTTGTTAGAACACAAAGATATAAAGGAGCTAGAAATTGACTGAATTTCAAAATAGATATATGAAAATAATATTAATGTACGATGTTTCGATGGATGAAGATAATACAATTAATTATGCTAAATTCAGAAACAGTTTATTAAAAATGGGTTATATAATGATCCAATATTCAATATATGTTAAGACAATTGGATTCAAAACAATATATGAATATGAAAAGCAAAAATTAATAAATATAATACCAAAAAGATCAAACGTTAGAATATTATTAATTACTGAAACACAATATTCTAATATTGATATTTTATCAGGAGAAAAAACTACAAACGAAATTTATAACGAAAAAGAAAGGTATATAGAACTATAATGCTAAAAATAAGAAACTTAAACACAATAGGCGAAATAGAATATCAAGGTATTTTTATTATAGAAAGCAAAAATATTGATAAACTAATCACGAACTTTTATAAATATGAATACGAAAATAACGAAGATGTTTTCTTGATAAATTCAAAAAGTTATTCAATTCAAGATGTCATTATAATATCTAATTTAACAAGGTTAACCGACTTATATAATTTAACTACTAAAAATGTTTTGACTAAAATGGTAACTAATGATGATAATTTAAACATTGAAAACAATATAGACAAAATTAAATTTTTAAATTCATTAGATGTTGTAAACAGAAAAATAGGTGGTAATTTATTGAATTTAAATTTTGATAAGGTTAAAATATTAAAATCATTAATTTCACTTGACGACAGTATTTTTATCGATAAAGAAATGTTGTTAAATTGAATGGATAATTATGATTCAACAACTAAACCATTCATCATTTTAAATAATATAAATTTTATTAATGTTAGTTTAATTGAAAAATACATTAATAAATTTAATATATTAATAATTACTAATGATTTATTTAATTTTGTAGATGAATATGAAGAATTAGAAATCAGTTCATTAGAAAAGAATGAAGATTTAATACTAATAAATAATTATTTACCAATACATTCTTGAATAGAAAACAAGATTAACAACTTTAAACTTAGTTATGAAAAAAGTTTTAATCTTCTAAAGAATAATAAATTTTTAATACTTGAGTTATTAAACAATTTAAATTAAAACATTTTATCTAATTTCTACTAGATTTGACACTTTAGTGCTATACTATTTTTAAGCAATACAACACCAAAATAGAAACAAATGAAGCAAGTTCCGAACTTTAGTGCTATACTATTTTTAAGCAATACAACACACCCATACTTTTTGACTCTTTCACCTTGATACTTTAGTGCTATACTATTTTTAAGCAATACAACACTTGCTTCTGGTTTATTTCCCGAAAGCATAAACTTTAGTGCTATACTATTTTTAAGCAATACAACACATTTTGGATTTTTTTGTATTATTTTGTTGAACTTTAGTGCTATACTATTTTTAAGCAATACAACACTCTTCCGCGTTGATTACCTTATAAACACGAACTTTAGTGCTATACTATTTTTAAGCAATACAACACGTTTTATCCACAAGACAAAATGAGAGTTTAACTTTAGTGCTATACTATTTTTAAGCAATACAACACTCGTTAGTTATTAGCTTCTCGGGGTCATCCACTTTAGTGCTATACTATTTTTAAGCAATACAACACAGTTTAATGAAATTGTTGAAATAATTAAGAACTTTAGTGCTATACTATTTTTAAGCAATACAACACGCCCATGCTTTTAGATTCTTTAACCTTGATTACTTTAGTGCTATACTATTTTTAAGCAATACAACACATATGATTTTAGCAAGTTAATAGCTTCTTAACTTTAGTGCTATACTATTTTTAAGCAATACAACACTTATTTAGAAAAAAACAATAATGTTAATGAACTTTAGTGCTATACTATTTTTAAGCAATACAACACAATATCTGTTGTACTTGATAAGTCAATACCGCTTTAGTGCTATACTATTTTTAAGCAATACAACACTTGAAGGAGCTGGTAAATGCATGCAGTCAAACTTTAGTGCTATACTATTTTTAAGCAATACAACACTCGCCATTTATAACTAGTTTTAAATCACCAACTTTAGTACTATACTATTTTTAAGCAATACAACACTTCTAGCTGTTTTGCTTCCAATTTCTGTAAACTTTAGTGCTATACTATTTTTAAGCAATACAACACAAACTTTCCAAGTTATTATCGTCTCCGCCTACTTTAGTGCTATACTATTTTTAAGCAATACAACACACCTAAATTCAGTCACCTTTTAACGTTGTTAACTTTAGTGCTATACTATTTTTAAGCAATACAACACTTATTTTTGTATTTAATACCTTGATTTTTTACTTTAGTGCTATACTATTTTTAAGCAATACAACACATCTTTCTCCCTTCTATATCGTGATAAGGTACTTTAGTGCTATACTATTTTTAAGCAATACAACACAAAATTAGCAAAACACTACCACTCACAATACTTTAGTGCTATACTATTTTTAAGCAATACAACACAACAGTATTGTTGACAGTTGAAGAAATAGAACTTTAGTGCTATACTATTTTTAAGCAATACAACACCCCTTCCGGACTAAATGTAACTGTCTCGTTTACTTTAGTGCTATACTATTTTTAAGCAATACAACACACTAATTTAATATCACTAAAAATTTCTTTAACTTTAGTGCTATACTATTTTTAAGCAATACAACACGTTAAAAGACGTTATAAAGTTAGACCCAGAACTTTAGTGCTATACTATTTTTAAGCAATACAACACTTCTAGCTGTTTTGCTTCCAATTTCTGTAAACTTTAGTGCTATACTATTTTTAAGCAATACAACACTTTATAATTATCTTCGCTTTAAAATTCATTACTTTAGTGCTATACTATTTTTAAGCAATACAATACGCTAATCATTTTCAAGTTGCTATACTGTTTACTTTAGTGCTATACTATTTTTAAGCAATATAACACTAAAGATAAAACAAACCCTATTTTATTAGGAACTTTAGTGCTATACTATTTTTAAGCAATACAACACGAACTATAAAGAACCATTTTTATTAATCAAAACTTTAGTGTTATACTATTTTTAAGCAATACAACACCTAAATCTATACTTATATAAGTCTCGCTATACTTTAGTGCTATACTATTTTTAAGCAATACAACACGTGTATAATAAATATATAAATGAAAGGAAAACTTTAGTGCTATACTATTTTTAAGCAATACAACACAGATGATGATATTGATGCGGTTCAGCTTTTACTTTAGTACTATACTATTTTTAAGTAATACAACATAAAAAATAAATCAAATAACAAAAATATCGAGCATATTATTAGTATGCTTGATATTTTTAGTAAATTAAATAATTATTTTTATTCTTATATTAATTTGATTTAAATTTTATTTTATCTAAATATGATAAAAACCTATTTTTTAAATAAATCAAATAAACAAATTATGTCAAATATACTGAAAGATGGATTATAACTTATTCTTGTTTCCTAAAATTTTCTTGAATAATCTGGTTTATAGTTTTTATCATAAATTAAAAAATCGTATAAATCATATTTTTCTTCTGAATTCATGTATTGATCAACATAACCCTTAACAGCTTCGTTAATTTCATCTTCGTTCCCTATACAAATCATTTCTCAATTAGGTATATTGTGATCAAATAAAATTTGATTTATTTCACCTTTAGTTTCAAAATTTTCTAACCTTGCATTTTTTAACGCTTTTAAAACTACATCTACGCTATATTTAGTACAAATTAAGATATATCTTCCGTTTACATCATAAAGTAAATCAAAACTTTTACCTTCAACAATTTCGATTTTTAACACATCTAACTTTCTTTCGAATTCTGGACTAATATTAGTTTTGTTTATTTTAATCATAATTGCCTTCTTATTAATTTGATTATATCAAAAATAGGAATAAAATGATTTAATGCATAGTTGTAAATAAAATTAATTATTTTAAATTTTTGATTAATTTTTTATTATAAAAAAGTTTTAAAAGTTATCCTTTTACAATGGATAAAAGGCTAATTTTTAAAAATAATATATAATTTTATCGATTAAGAAAGAGAGATTAATATGACTGAAGTAAATAATTATAAAATTGTATCAACATTAATTGGAAATTCTAATGGTGAAGTACATTTAGTTAAATCAACCTTATCAAGAACTAAAAGAGATAAAATATCATTATTCACATTTTATCAAAGAAACTTTGATTCTATTATTGATAACCCTAATAATATAAAAATTAAGCATTCATACAATTTAATTTACATAATTGTTAACGAAAAAGAAAGTAGTTTGTATATAGGACAGACTAAAAAAGGTTGATTTGGTAGAAAAGGTGGACACATCAAAAATAATAAGGTTGATGAAGAATCAAAAATACATTTATTTAAATTGGATAAAAACGAACAAAAATGGAATGCTGATGATTTAAACGCTATCGAAGAAAATTTAATTCATATTTTTAAGGAAAAATTTAATTTAACAAATGTTATCAAATATGGCAAATATCCTGTAAAGGCGAACGCTAACCAATCAGATGCTATCGAAGGAATAATTACTTTATTTAATTCGTTATATTTAGATAGTGATAAGTATAAAAAAACAAATAACATTGGTGTACAAATTAAAAAACAAGAAGAAAAAACAAATACAAAAGATAATAATCAAGTCGACTTAAACAACACAGTAAGCAATGACAATATAATATACTATTATGGTAAAGTAGATGTTAAAAATAATAATCTTAAAAAAGATGAATATAATGTCTTTTTTAAAAAAGAAGCCGATGATGTTTATGTGTTATTAAAAGGATCTTTTATTAAATATCAACCGGAAAATTACCTTAAAAGAAAAAGTATTCATCAAATAGAAAAAAGAAATGAACTTACAAAAGATGGTAAAAGCACTTTCCTTGATGAGGATTTAACTTTTAATAAGAGAATTCACACTGTTATGTTCGCAAGAGGTTATTCATACAATAATGATAGAGATTTTCAAAAAACTACATCAAAAGATGAATTTTACAAATTATACGAGAAACATAAATCTAAAAATAACATTTAACTAAATTTAAATGTTATTTTTTTATTACTTACTTACAATAAAATAAAAACAATTATAGCAACCTATCCCAAACTAAATCAGGAATAAAAAAGAACTAAAATTACGAAAATCAACTATCTAAAAAAATGTAAACTAATATTGTAAATTTATAACTTATTGTCTAATAATTGTTAAAATATATATTAAAGGGGGTAATAAGCTATGAAAAATGATTTTTTAATTATAAAAGGAGCGAGAGAAAATAATCTTAAAAATGTAGATTTAACAATTCCTAAAAATAAATTGGTAGTATTTACAGGACTAAGTGGTAGTGGTAAAAGTTCTTTGGCTTTTAATACAATTTATGAAGAAGGGAGACGTAGATACGTAGATTCTTTGAGTTCTTATTCAAGGATGTTTTTGGGTGGAACTAAGAAACCAAATGTTGATAAAATTGATGGATTAAGCCCTTCAATTTCTATTGAGCAAAAAACTGTTCACAACAACCCGCGTTCAACTGTTGGAACAGTTACTGAAATATATGATTATTTCAGGTTACTTTTCGCTACTATAGGTAAAGCATATTGCCCTAGACATAATATTGAAATTACATCACAAACAACAAAAAGTATTTTAAAATCAATATATGAATACGGTGAAAATACACAATTGATTATTTATGCACCATTAGTAGACAACGAAAAAGGTACACATCAAAATTTATTTGAGAAATTAAGAAAAGAGATGTACCTTAGAGTTAAGGTTGATGGTGTAATTTATAAACTAGATGATGAAATTAATCTTGATAAGAACACAAAACATAGTATTGATTTAGTAATAGATAGAGTTAGTGTTAATGAAAATAACTACAATAGAATTTCAGAAGCAATAGACATTGCTACTGAAAAATCAGAAGGATATGTAAAAGTAGAAAACTTAGCAACTAATAAAATTGAATTATTTTCTAAGTTACATGCATGTATTTATAAAGATTTTTCAATTAAAAAAATTGAAACAAGGCTGTTTTCATTTAATGCACCTTATGGTATGTGTAATAACTGTAAAGGTTTAGGTGTTGAATTTAAACCAGATGTTGACATTTTAATTCCTGAAACTTGAAGAACAATAGAACATGGAGCAATTAAATACTTCGAAAATACCGTTAATACTTCTAATTTAGAATGACAAAGATATGCTAGAATGCTAGAACATTATAAAGTACCTTTTGATTTACCTATTGACGAAATGAGTGAAGAACACTTTAGAAGAATACTATATGGAAGTGAAGAAGATGAAATAGAATTCGTTTTAGAATCAACTTCTGGTAATAAATATCGTAAAAAACAAGCTGTTCCAGGAATTATGACAATGATTGAAAGAGCTTATTACGAAACTTCTTCAGATAATCGTAGAGATTATCTGAAGAAATATATGGGTGTATTCACTTGTTTAAAATGTAAGGGAGCAAGATTAAATCCCGAAGCGTTAAGTGTTAGAGTTGATAATCAAAATATTTTTGAATATATTAAAAGTACAATTGGTGATTTATTAATTAAAGTTGAAAATGCAGTTTCAAAATTAGATGAATCAGATTCAAAAATAAGTTCTTTAGTTGTTAAAGAAATTTTAGATCGTTTGAAGTTCTTAAAAGACGTTGGTTTAGAATATTTAACACTTGACCGTAGTGCTGAAACACTTTCAGGTGGTGAAGCACAAAGAATTAGATTAGCTACCCAAATTGGTTCAAATTTAAGTGGTGTTTTATATGTTTTAGACGAACCTTCTATTGGTTTACATCAAAAAGATAATTTAAGATTAATTGACACTTTAAGAAAAATGGTAGATTTAGGAAATACCTTAATTGTTGTTGAACATGATGAAGATACAATGTTCGCTGCTGATCATATAGTGGATATTGGTCCACTAGCTGGAGCCGCTGGTGGTGAAATTGTTGCAAATGGTCAATTAGAAGATATTATTAAAGAGCCAAAATCTATTACAGGTAAGTATTTATCAGGTGAATGAGAGATTGAAATTCCTAAAACTAGAAGAGGTGGAAACGGTCAAACAATTGAAATTATCGGAGCAAAACAAAATAATTTAAAAAATATTGACGTAACAATTCCTTTAGGTAAGTTAGTTGGCGTAACTGGTGTTTCAGGTTCTGGAAAGAGCACTTTAATAAATGAAATACTTGTTTCAGGGATCCAACACATGGTTTCAAAAGACGCTTCAAAATTAAATAAAAAAATTAAATTTGAAAGCATCAAAGGATTAGTGCATGTTGATAAGGTTGTTCCAATTTCACAAACTCCAATAGGTAGAACTCCAAGAAGTAATCCTGCAACATATACAGGTGTTTTTGACGATATTAGAGATGTTTATGCGAACGTTGAAGAGTCTAGAATAAGAGGTTATTTAAAAGGTCGTTTTAGCTTTAATACACCTGGCGGAAGGTGTGAAAAATGTTCTGGTGATGGATACCAAAAAATAGAAATGCACTTTCTACCTGATGTTTACATTTCTTGTGATCAATGTGATGGAAAACGATACAATAAAGAGACTTTAGAAATAAAATACCGTAGTAAAAATATTAACGATGTTTTGGAAATGAGTGTTGATGAAGCTTTTGATTTCTTTGAAAAACATCCGAAAATTGTTGATAAATTAAAATACCTAAAAGATGTTGGTTTAGGTTATATTAAACTAGGTCAAATGTCAACAACAATGTCTGGTGGTGAGGCACAAAGAGTAAAATTGGCTACTTATTTACAAAAAAGACCTACAGGTAAGACTGTTTATGTTTTAGATGAACCTACAACAGGATTGCATGTACATGATGTTAAAAAATTAATAACTATTTTAAATAGAATTGTTGATAACGGTGATACTGTTTTAGTTATTGAACATAATTTAGATGTAATTAAAAATTGTGATCATATCATTGATTTAGGACCTGATGGTGGTGTTAACGGTGGTAGAATAGTTGCTAGTGGTACACCGGAACAAGTTGCCTTAAATGCTAACAGTTATACAGGTCAATTCCTTAACAAAATATTAAGCAAAAATAAATAAAATAAAGTATAATTAATATAAATTTATATTATTATCGAGGTGTAATGAAAACTGAAAAAAAGATTAATGTCGAAAAAATTATTAACTTTTTTAATTTAGAAATAATCAACAAAAATAAAGAAAATATCGAGTATAACGATATTTATCAACCGGCAATTAAGCGTGTTGGTTTAGATTTAGCAGAAAAAGTTAATAGTGATCGTATTAGTAATAATATTATCGCATGAGGTACAACAGAATCATTATGATTTCAAGGTATCGGGAAACATAGAGCTTGTGAAGCTATAGAACATATTTTTAAACAAAAGCCGCCATTAGTAATGCTATCAAAAGGTGTTACTAAACCGGCCTTAGAATGAATAGTTGAAGTAGCGGATATTTATAACGTTCCTGTATCGCTATCACAAACTAGTTCCTCTTATATATCAACTAACGTTGGTTCATATTTAAATAACTTTTTCTCTGAAGAAAAACAAATACATGGTTGTTTAGTTTTAATCGGAGGAACTGGAGTTTTAATTATTGGATCAAGTGGAGTTGGTAAATCTGAAGCAGCTTTAGAACTAGTTCAAAAAGGTCATGTTCTAATAAGTGATGATTCTGTATTAATTAAAGATACTGGAAATTTATTTATAGGTAGATCACCGGAAATAACACGTAATTTTTTAGAAGTACGTGGAATTGGTATTATCGACATTAAATACACCTACGGAATTAAATCTGTTGCTCCTTCTTCAATTATTAATTTAGTTGTTGAATTAGTAAGAACTGATAAACAACAAGAATTTGATCGTTTAGGCGTTGATTTTCTTAAATATTCAATATTTGAAAGACATATTAAGAAAATACAAATCCCAATAAAAGAAGGTGGTTCGACAGCTTCTTTAATTGAAGCAGCGGTTAGTTCTTATCTTTCTCGCCATGATGGCGTTAACGTTTTAGACGAAATAGAAAAAAGGAGGTTAAAAAGCAATGATTAATATGACATCTTATATTCCTTCACAACCAGCTTTTGAGGGTAGACCATGAAGTCCATTGATTGAAATTGGATCATTTCAAATACAAACATATTCACTTACAATGATGTTAGGTTATTTACTTTCAATACTTACCGTTATCTATTTTTGACGTAGAGAAAAACTACAAATGGACGTTGTTTATACATTAATTTTAATTACTATACCTATGGGTATTATCGGTTCACGTTTAGGTTATATTGTTGAACAATTAATTTATCAAGATGAACCATTTAAGGGTTCTGCTTGGTATAAAATCTGAGAAGGTGGACTAAGTATTCAAGGTGGTTTAATAACTACGATTATAGTTGACTTACTATATGTCTATACAAAAAGAGATATAGTAGATATTAGAAAAGCCGGTTCATTAATTATTCCAACTATTTTAATTGGACAATTTATTGGACGTTTTGGGAACTATGCAAATCACGAGGTTTATGGTAAAATAGATTGAACTGGTGCTAGCTCATTAGTTTGAGGAAAAACATTTGCAGATAATATGTATATAAGTGATGCTGTAACAAACGAATTAGGAATTCAAGCAGCTTATAGATATCCGTTGTTCTTATATGAAGCAATCGCAAACTTGGTGGGTTACTTAATTTTAGTTTGAGTATTCAATTATTTCTGACTTTTCAAACCAGGCGTAAATATAGGTATGTATTTAGTTTGATATGGACTCATACGTATGGGTATGGAGCCATTGCGTGAAGAATCATATAAACTATATGAATATGTTGCCCTTGGTTTTGTTCTTTTCGGATCATTATTAGTAATATACTACCAATTCTTCGGAAGAGTAAAATATGTTAGAGTTAAAAAATCAGAAACTCAAAGCATTACAACATATCAATATGCAAATTCTGAAATGTATTTATCTTATGTTCATGTAACATCATTTAAACACATATTTAAATTAATACTTTCAAAATTTAGAAATAAATAGGAGTGAAATGCAAAACAAAATTTATGATTTAGTGATAATTGGTGGTGGACCAGCTGGTCTAAATGCTGCCATTTATGCTTCAAGAGCAAATTTAAGCGTTATTTTTATCGAAAAAGGTGCTCCTGGTGGTAAATTATCAACTACAAGTAAAGTTGAAAACTGAATAGGTACCGAAAATATTGAAGGGTGACAATTAGCTTTAAACTTTTTTAATCACTCAAAAAAATATGGTGCAGTATACAAATATGGTAAAGTTGTTGAATTAAAACATAACGGTAAATTTAATAATGAAATCAGATTAGAAAATGGTGACGTTATTTTAGGAAAAACAGTTTTAATTTCAACTGGAATGAGAAACGTTGAACCTAACTTTATTGAAAACTTCCAAAGTTTTCTAAATAGAGGTGCAAGTTTTTGTGCTATCTGTGATGGTCCTTTATTTAAAGGATTACCTTCATTAGTTTTAGGAAATGGTAATTCAGCAGTTGAAGAAGCTAGTTATTTATCTACAATAGCTTCAAAAGTTTATGTTGTTATTAGAGACGATGAATTCAATGCTGAGCCAAGACTTGTAAATGATTTATTATCAAAAGAAAATGTTGTTGTTTTTAAAAATTCAAGAATTTTAACACTTAAAGGTGATGGTACTTTAGAAAACGCAATTATCGAACACAAAGATGGAACTACTTCAACAATTCGAGTAGCTTCATTCTTCCCATATATTGGTATGGAACCATCAACAGATTTTATTAAAAACAAAGAAATTTTAGATGAAAAAGGATTTATTATCACTAACAAATTTATGGAAACTTCTTTACCGGGAGTTTTTGCAGCTGGTGATATTAGAGCTAAAGAAATTCGTCAAATAGTAACTGCCGCTTCAGATGGAGCGATAGCTGCAAGACGTGTTTCTGATTTATTATTATCAGAAAAGTAATAAGATCGTACTTTTAAAGTATGATTTTATTTATATTATTAAAGGAGAAATTTTGTACAATCAAGAATACATAAAAAACAAAACTGGTTTATCTTCAACGGAAGTTGAAAGATTAATCAAACAAAATGGTTATAACAAAATGACCGTAAAAAAAGAAAAAAGTATTTTTAAAATGTTCTTAGAACAATTTAAAGACTTTATGATTATTTTACTTTTAATTGCTTCAGCATTTAGTTTTGGTGTGGCAATATATGAAGCAATAACAAACGAAAACCAAAAAACATCGGAGCTAATAATTTCATTTATAGAGCCGTTTATAATACTTATAGTAGTAGCACTTAATGCTATGCTTGGAACTTATCAGGAGATTAAAAGTAACCAAGCGGTTAAAGCTCTTTCTAAAAGTAATGAGTTATATGCCAAAGTTTATCGTGATGGTAAATTAATAACTATTCCTTCATCTGATTTAGTGGTAGGTGATTTAATAGTAGTCGAAGCTGGTGATATTATTTCTGCAGATGCAGATTTAATTGAATCATATTCATTTTATGCAGTAGAATCAGCGTTAACTGGTGAATCTATTGCGGTTGAAAAAGATGCAAATTTTGTTTCAACAGATAGCACTAATTTAGGAGATCAAAAGAATAAAATTTTCTCAGGAACATATTCTACACAAGGTAGAGCAATTGCTGTAGTTACAGCAATTGGTGATCAAACAGAAATTGGGAAAATTAATAATTTAATACAAGAACAAAAAGTTCCTTTAACACCACTTCAAGTAAAACTTAATAAACTAAGTAAAGTTTTCGGAATTATCGGAATTGTTCTATTATTCGTAACAGCAATATTACAAATAGTAATTCAAGGATCAATTACAAGTAATTGAACCAAACCAGAATTATATTCAAACGCTACAGTTATTGGTATTTCTTTAGCTGTTGCAGCGATACCTGAAGGATTAATAACATTCACAACAGTTCTTTTAGCAATCGGTGTTGCAAGAATGACTCGTGAAAAAGTTATAATCAAATCATTTGCAGCAATTGAAACAATTGGTTCAACAAGCATAATCTGTTCTGATAAAACAGGTACACTTACAGAAAATAAAATGAAAGTAGTTGATTTTATTAACTACAATAAAACTTTAAGTAATGAAAAAGTTTTAGAATACTTTGTTGCATGTTGTGATGCATCAATTCACAAAAATGATAAAGGTGAGTTTGTTGAAGTTGGAGATCAAACAGAAATTGGTATTTTATATTACGCAAATGAACATAATATAAATGACGAAAATATATATAATCATTTCTCAAAAATCAACTCATTACCATTTGATAGTGACAGAAAATTAATGTCAGTATTATTAAAAGAAAATGATCAAAACATTTTAATTACAAAAGGTGCTCCAGATGTTGTTTTTTCAAGAGTCAAAGATTTAGACGAATCATATAGACATAAAGTTGAAGAGTTATCAAATAAAAGTTATAGAGTTTTAGCTATTGCTAAAAAAGTTATTAACAAAGATAATATCGATTTTGACGATGAAAAAGACTTAGAATTTATCGGTTTAATTGCAATGGTTGACCCAGCTAGAGTTGGAGTTAAAGAAAGTATCAAACAAGGTTTTGAAGCTGGAATTAAACCTATTATGATTACAGGTGACCATTTAACAACAGCAGTTGCAATCGCAAAAGAATTAGGTATATTTGTTGAAGGTGATAGAGCTATAACAGGATTAGAATTATCTAACATGAGTGATGAGCAACTAAAAGAACAAGTTGAACATATTTCTGTTTATGCACGTGTTACACCATCAGATAAATTAAGAATTGTAAACGCATGACAATCACATAACCAAGTTGTTGCCATGACTGGTGATGGTGTAAACGATGCGCCTGCACTTAAACGTAGTGATAGTGGTATCGCTATGGGAATTACAGGTACTGATGTTTCTAAACAAGCGGCAGATATGATTTTAACAGATGACAATTTTAGTACAATTGTTAAAGCTGTTAAAAGTGGTAGAGAAACATATCACAGAATTAAATCTGTTATATTAAACTTATTAATTTCATCAATAACCGAAATTATAGTAATGTTATTTGGATTATTTGTATTTTCATTTGTATTCAAAGAACAATTCAAAAATACTGATGTAATAATATTATCTGCATCACAATTATTATGAATTAATTTACTTACACACGGTCTACCTTCTATTGCCTTAGGTATGACGCCGACTGATGTAAATGTTATGAAAAATAAACCAACAAAAAGAGATGAAAGCATATTCGCAAACGGAATGTTTAAAGAATTGATGTTACAAAGTCTTGTGCTTTCATTTGCTTCATTATTATCTTATGGATTAGTTGGAATGTTAGCTGTACAAGCAAATATTAGTGGCGAGAAATTTGTTAAATTAACTTCGAGTGCAATGTTTGTTACTTTAGGTATTGGAGCAAGTTTAAATTCACTTAATTTAATGAGTAAATCATCAATTATTTTCTCTAAATTTAAAAAATACAAATTAGTATATATTGCTAGTTTATTCTCTGTAGTATCAATGTTATTTGTAACATTTATTCCAGGGCTATCAAATGTATTTAAGATAACTTCTTTAGAAGTTTACGGTCAAAATTGATTATATTGATTTATACCTTTAATACTTTCTTTAAACTTAGTATTTTATGCTGAAATTAAAAAAATTTATTTTGTTATTAAAAATTCTTTAAATAATAAATCTATGATATAATAAAAAGGCAACTTAATATTAAAACATAAAAAAATTCAAAATTAACGTAGGAGGTTGTATGAGACAAACAACAATTGTTAATACACAAAAAGCAAATAAAAAGTGATATGTTATTGATGCTGAAGGTCAAGTTTTAGGACGTTTAGCAGCATACGTTGCTTCTGTATTAAGAGGAAAAAACAAACCTGAATTTACTCCAAATGCTGACATGGGAGATAACGTTGTTATTATAAACGCTGAAAAAATCGTTTTAACAGCTAAAAAAGAAGAACAAAAAATTTACTACTCACACTCAGGATACCCTGGTGGATTAAAAAGTATAACAGCAGCAAAATTAAGAGTAAAAAGACCTACAGCTTTAATCGAAAAAGCTGTAAGTGGTATGCTTCCTCATACAAAGCTTGGTAACAAACAACGTCGTAACTTATTTGTATATGCAGGACCAGAACATAAACAACAAGCACAAAACCCAGAAAGATTAGAGGTTAAATAATTATGAGTAAAAACATAGAATACCGTGGATTAGGAAGAAGAAAATCATCAGTTGCTCGTGTTAGATTAACACCAGGAACAGGTAAATTCGTAATCAACAAACGTGAAGCTCGTGAATACTTAACATCAGACATTTACTTAAAAGACGCTAATCAACCATTTGATTTAACAGAAACAAAAGGAACATTCGATGTTTCAGTTGTTGTTGCTGGTGGTGGTTTAAGTGGTCAAGCAGGAGCTATTAGATTAGGTATTGCTCGTGCTTTATTAGAAGCAAGTGCTGATTACCGTTCAACTCTTAAAGCAGCAGGAATGCTAACAAGAGATGCAAGAGCTAAAGAACGTAAAAAACCTGGACTTCGTGCTGCTCGTCGTGCAAGACAATTCTCAAAACGTTAATTTTATAATAATAAAAAGCTTTGCTATTACTGTTTATATGCTATAATAGTAAAGCAATATATGCGAGCGTAGCTCAGCTGGTTAGAGCACACGACTGATAATCGTGAGGTCGATGGTTCGAGTCCATTCGTTCGCACCATTTCAAGAAATTGACCAATAAGCCTTATGGCTTATTTTTTTATTATTTTTTAATAAAAAATTATTTAATTTTTATTTTAAGTTATACTATTAAATGGCCATTAAAAAAGCCAAGGAGTTTAAATGAAAAATAATAAAAAAATAGGCTTCGCCTTATCATTAATGATGTTAATAGGAACCGTAGTTGGAATTGGTATATTTTTCAAAAATATATCAGTTGGAAAAGCGGTTGATTATAACGGGTTAAGCTGACTGATAACTTGAATCATAGGTGGGATAATCTCAATTTGTGTCGCACTATGTTTTTCAGAAATCGGTTCAATGACTAACAAAAATTTTTCAGGAATATCCAACTGAATACACAGATTAAAGCCGGGAGCAACATCATATGGTATATCTTTAACATACGCACTATTTTATTTTGGATTATTATTTACAATCCTTGGTAGTTTCGGTTCAGAAATATTCTTTTATTTCTTATCTGTAATGGGTGCAATTAATTTTAACGATATTAAGATTTGAGCACACTTGTTATTAGGTGCATTAATTAGTATTTACTTTTTATCACTAGTTATCTTATCACAGCGTGCATCCGGGATTTTCCAATTAGTTGTAACAGTATTAAAATTTATTCCGTTATTTTCTGTTATGATAATAGGTTTAGTTTTAGCTAACACACATAACCTAAATGATGGTTCACAACCATTAAATGCATTTTTAAACGGATCATTTACACTTAAAGGTGTAATTGTCGCTTTACCAGCAGTTTTATTTTCATATGATGCATTTTTAATAGTTGGATCATTTGGTAACAAAATTAAAAATTCTAAAAAAAGATTACCTATTATAGTTGTAGTTGGGATGGTATCAATTACTGCATTATATACATTAATTGCATTATCATCAATTTTACACAACGCAAAAACAGTGGAAGGAATTTTATTAGATTCTCTACCTAAATCTTTAGGTACAGTTATTGAAAAAATAATTTACACTTTATTGTTAATTTCCACACTTGGAGTTATAAACGGGATAACTTTTGCCTATAAAAATGAAATGGAAATAATTCTTTCAAATAAACTAGTATTTGGATCTAAAAGTATTTTGAAAAAAATGAGTTTAAGAAAAGCAATCTTCTTGTATTGCACACTTACATTTTTATTTTACTTTGTAATTTTATTCGGTTTAAGTTTAAGTTTTAACACAGATTCATTTTTAGATTTATTTAGCAATTATCCTACTGTTTTCTTTTTTGCGGTTTATTTATATATTATTATCTTGTATGCTAAAAAGAGAAAAAATATTATTGATACTAAAAAAATAAATAACATTCTTTTTTATGTAGTAACTGTAATTTCATTCATCGGAATTACAACTATTGAAATAGCATATTTTATTACAATATTTTCAAACGCTATAAGTGGAGTTGCTAAAAATAATTACGGGGTATTTTATAATAGTTCAAAACTTTTATTCCCTGGTTGATTCGAAGTAATAATTTATTTCTTATTCTTATCATTCACTTTCAGTATTCCTGTTTTAAATTACTATCTTGAAAAATTTATTTTTAAAAGAGATTTAATCAAACGTATTAAACAACTATATTAACATTTAAAATCAAACTTCTAAATCTAGAAAAAAGATTTAGAAGTTTTTAATATCTGTAAAAGAATAAAAAAATAAGCCATAAGGCTTATTGGTCAATTTCTTGAAATGGTACGTCCTAGAGGATTCGAACCTCTGACCCAATGGTTAAAAGCCATTTGCTCTACCTGCTGAGCTAAGGACGCATAACATGGTACCCAGAACTGGACTTGAACCAGCACGATTTTGCAATCGAGGGATTTTAAGTCCCTTGCGTCTACCATTCCGCCACCTGGGCAATTTCTTGTGTTGCTAAATTATTATAACATATAAAAAAAATATCAAAGCATTTTTATAAATATTTTTTTATTTTTTTATTTTGATAATAATTATCAATTTAACAATAAAGAAAAACTTTAT
Organism: Mycoplasma sp. OR1901; assembly: GCF_013348745.1. Lineage (NCBI taxonomy): Bacteria > Bacillati > Mycoplasmatota > Mollicutes > Mycoplasmatales > Mycoplasmataceae > Mycoplasma > Mycoplasma sp. OR1901. The sequence continues at coordinate 26,188 of NZ_CP054666.1, forward strand.
TATTAAATTTAATTAAATTATATAATATAAAAGAATATTGTTAGGATTATACTATTAAAATTACTTTAATAACGTAGTTAGGAATAAAATGCAAGATAAAATAAATTTACTATTTATAGGTGATATCTTTGGAACACCAGGGATAATTACGGTAGAAAAACTATTACCGAAATTAATTAAAGAAAATAATATTGATTTTGTTATAGCGCAAGGTGAAAATGTTACAGGTAGAAAAGGTCTTAATGCAGAAGACTATAATAGATTAAAAAAAGCGGGTGTAAACTGCCTTACAATGGGTAACCACGTTTGAGCAAATGAGGATATATATAATATTATAGAAAAAGAAGATATTATAAGACCGTTTAATATTGATTCAAGTTATCCAGGTTATGGAACCTTAGTTTATAAAGTAAAAGATTTTACATTAAGAGTTAGTTCGTTATTAGGTAATACATTTAATGAACTAAATTATCCTTGAAAAGAATCAAGCGCTTTACCATTCTTAATTTCAGCACATGAATTAATGAATTATAAAGATACTGATTTTCACTTTATTGATTTTCATGCTGAAACAACAAGTGAAAAATATGTGTTAGGTCTTGAAGTAGACGGAGTAATTGACGCAGTCTGCGGAACACATACTCACGTTCAAACAAATGATGATCATATTTTACCTAACGGAACTTGTTATATAACTGATGCAGGAACTGTTGGACCTATTGATTCAGCAATAGGAGCCAATTTTCAAGAAGTACGTGATAAGATGTTAGATCCGAGTTCAAGAAAAAGATTTCAAGTTAGTCCAAACAATACTCAATTTAATGCCGTGGTAATTACCTTAAAAAAAGACGGTCTAAAAAACAGAACACACGAGATTAGAAAGATAAATATTTTCGATATAAAAATTTATTAAAAAAAATAAAAAATAATTTTGAACTTTCTAAATATGGTGTTATAATAGTTAGGCAATCATTAAAAACAACAAGTAAAAATCATTGCAAAAAGTTCTTTGAAAACTAGATATATACAATAAAACATGACAGTCAATTTTTTCGAGAGTTTGATCCTGGCTCAGGATGAACGCTGGCTGTGTGCCTAATACATGCATGTCGAGCGGAGTTCTTCGGAACTTAGCGGCGAATGGGTGAGTAACACGTACTTAACGTGCCCTCTAGATTGGGATAACGATGAGAAATTATCGCTAATACCGGATACTTATTAGTTTGGCATCAAACTAATATAAAAGGAGCGTTTGCTTCACTAGGGGATCGGGGTGCGGAACATTAGTTTGTTGGTGAGGTAATGGCTCACCAAGACGATGATGTTTAGCGGGGTTGAGAGACTGATCCGCCACACTGGGACTGAGATACGGCCCAGACTCCTACGGGAGGCAGCAGTAGGGAATTTTCCACAATGGACGAAAGTCTGATGGAGCGACACAGCGTGCAGGAAGACGGCCTTCGGGTTGTAAACTGCTGTTATAAGGGAAGAAAAAGCAATAGAGGAAATGCTATTGCCTTGACGGTACCTTGTCAGAAAGCAACGGCTAACTATGTGCCAGCAGCCGCGGTAATACATAGGTTGCAAGCGTTATCCGGAATTATTGGGCGTAAAGCGTCTGTAGGTTGTGTGTTAAGTCTGGCGTTAAAACTTGGGGCTCAACCCCAAATTGCGTTGGATACTGGCACGCTAGAATTGTGTAGAGGTTAGCGGAATTCCTAGTGAAGCGGTGAAATGCGTAGATATTAGGAAGAACACCAACATGGCGAAGGCAGCTAACTGGGCACATATTGACACTGAGAGACGAAAGCGTGGGGAGCAAACAGGATTAGATACCCTGGTAGTCCACGCTGTAAACGATGATGATTAGCTGATAGAGAACTATCGGCGCAGCTAACGCATTAAATCATCCGCCTGAGTAGTATGCTCGCAAGAGTGAAACTTAAAGGAATTGACGGGGACCCGCACAAGCGGTGGAGCATGTGGTTTAATTTGAAGATACGCGTAGAACCTTACCCACTCTTGACATCTTCCGCAAAGCTATAGAGATATAGTGGAGGCTAACGGAATGACAGATGGTGCATGGTTGTCGTCAGCTCGTGTCGTGAGATGTTCGGTTAAGTCCTGCAACGAGCGCAACCCTCATCCTTAGTTAAATATCCTAAGGAGACTGCCCGAGTAATTGGGAGGAAGGTGGGGACGACGTCAAATCATCATGCCTCTTACGAGTGGGGCAACACACGTGCTACAATGGATAGTACAAAGAGAAGCAATACGGTGACGTGGAGCAAATCTCAAAAAACTATTCTCAGTTCGGATTGTAGTCTGCAACTCGACTACATGAAGTCGGAATCGCTAGTAATCGTAGATCAGCTACGCTACGGTGAATACGTTCTCGGGTCTTGTACACACCGCCCGTCACACCATGGGAGCTGGTAATGCCCGAAGTCGGTTTTGTTAACTACGGAGACAACTGCCTAAGGCAGGGCCGGTGACTGGGGTGAAGTCGTAACAAGGTATCCCTACGAGAACGTGGGGATGGATTACCTCCTTTCTACGGAGTACATAAGTTACAATTCATTTTAGTAACAATTACTAACTTTTAAGACCATTTTTATTTATTTAATATTTGAGTCATGGCTTTCTTTAATGGTCAGAAAGATTTATATATCTAGTTTTGAGAGAACTTCTCTCTTTGTTCTTTGAAAACTGAATAGTAAAGATAAATTAATATAACAACGACATCAAAAAAATAAATTAAATTAGTCAATTTGTTTTGTGATACCGAGTAATTATTATTAAAATAATAATTTATTAAAATGTCTTTGAATACATCAACAAACAATAGGAAAATATTGAAATAACTTTTAAATAAGTAAGAGTGAGTTGTGGATGCCTTGGGTCTGGAAGTCGAAGAAGGACGTGATTACCTGCGATAAGCCTCGTGGAGCTGGATATAAGCTACGATACGGGGATTTCCGAATGGGGAAACCTAATTAGAGTAATATCTAATTGCATTAGAATGAATACATAGTTCTAATGACGAGACACGTTGTGAACTGAAACATCTTAGTAGCAACAGGAAGAGAAAATAAATAATGATTCCATTAGTAGCGGCGAGCGAACATGGAAGAGCCCAAACCAACATTTATGTTGGGGTTGTAGGACTATCTACATGAAGTTACAAAATTTTGTCATAGCAGAATAAGTTGGGAAACTTTAGCATAGAGGGTGATACTCCCGTATGCGAAATGGCAAGATCTTCTGATAGTATCCTGAGTAGGGCGGGGCACGTGAAACCCTGTCTGAATCTGCCGGGACCATCCGGTAAGGCTAAATACTAACCAGACACCGATAGTGAACTAGTACCGTGAGGGAAAGGTGAAAAGAACCCCGGGAGGGGAGTGAAATAGAATCTGAAACAACTTACTTACAATTAGTCAGAGCGCGTTAATGCGTGATGGCGTACATCTTGCAGTATGGACCGGCGAGTTATGTTAACATGCGAGGTTAAGTGGATAAAAGCGGAGCCGTAGAGAAATCGAGTCTTAATAGGGCGCTTAGTATGTTGACATATACCCGAAACCATGTGATCTATTCATGAGCAGGCTGAAGCTTGGATAACACCAAGTGGAGGGCCGAACCGTAGTACGCTGAAAAGTGCCCGGATGACTTGTGAATAGCGGAGAAATTCCAATCGAACTTGGAGATAGCTGGTTCTCCTCGAAATAGCTTTAGGGCTAGCGTGTGATGTTAAACTTTGGTGGTAGAGCACTGAATATGGAATGGCCGCGCCTAGCGGTACTGACTATAATCAAACTCCGAATACCATTGTGTATTATCATGCAGTCGGAACCGGGGTGCTAACGTCCCGGCTCGCGAGGGCAACAACCCAGATCGTCGGCTAAGGTCCCAAAATCGTGTTAAGTCAGAAAGGTTGTGAGTTTTCATAAACAACTAGGAGGTTGGCTTAGAAGCAGCCACCCTTTAAAGAGTGCGTAATAGCTCACTAGTCAAGAGAACTTGCGCCAATAATGTAACGGGAGTAAAACACGATACCGAAGCCACGGGTACGAAAGTACGTTAGAGGAGCGTTCTTAGTGCGGCGAAGTCAGACCGTGAGGACTGGTGGAGCGCTAAGAAGTGAGAATGCCGGTATGAGTAACGATTTGAGGTGAGAATCCTCAACGCCTATTGGGAAAGGTTTCCTGGGGAAGGTTCGTCCACCCAGGGTTAGTCAGGACCTAAGGAGAGGCCGAAAGGCGTATCCGATGGATAACAGGTTAATATTCCTGTACTGGCTGTACGTAGTGATGGAGTGACGGAGAAGGATAACACTACCACTTAATGGATTGTGGGGTAAGTAACGACTGGTGGATATAGTTAAATGCGTATCCTCTAACCGGGAGTTGCGAGTCATAGGCCGAAAGGCTGAATTGTGTGATTTCATGCTTCCAAGAAAAGCTTCTAAACGTTTAAACGTATGGTCACCTGTACCGAGAACGGACACACGTTCCCAAGATGAGTATTCTAAGGCGAGCGAGAAAACCAATGTTAAGGAACTCTGCAAATTAACCCCGTAAGTTCGCGAGAAGGGGTGCCAACTTTTGGTTGGCCACAGTAAATTGTGAGGGGCAACTGTTTATCAAAAACACAACTCTCTGCTAAACCGCAAGGTGATGTATAGGGGGTGAAGCCTGCCCAGTGCCCGAAGGTTAAGTGGATGCGTTAGCTTATGCGAAGCGTTGAAATGAAGCCCGGGTGAACGGCGGCCGTAACTATAACGGTCCTAAGGTAGCGAAATTCCTTGTCGGCTAAATACTGACCTGCACGAAAGGCGCAATGATCTCTCAACTGTCTCAACATTGGACTCGGTGAAATTATGGTCCCAGTGAAAACGCTGGGTACCCGCATCAAGACGAAAAGACCCCATGGAGCTTTACTACAACTTCGTATTGGAACTTGGCCTAACATGTGTAGGATAGGTGGGAGACGCTGATGCTAAGACGCTAGTCTTAGAGTAGTCGACCTTGAAATACCACCCTTGGTATGTTGAGTTTCTAACCTGTCGCCGTCATCCGGCGAGGAGACAGTGCGTGGTGGGTAGTTTGACTGGGGCGGTCGCCTCCTAAAAAGTAACGGAGGCGTTCAAAGGTACACTCAATACAGTCAGAAACTGTATGTAGAGCGCAAAGGTAGAAGTGTGCTTAACTGCGAGACCTACAAGTCGAGCAGGTGCGAAAGCAGGACTTAGTGATCCGGCTGTACGTCATGGAACGGCAGTCGCTCAACGGATAAAAGTTACCCTGGGGATAACAGGCTTATCTTGCCCAAGAGATCACATCGACGGCAAGGTTTGGCACCTCGATGTCGGCTCATCGCATCCTGGAGCTGGAGTCGGTTCCAAGGGTTTGGCTGTTCGCCAATTAAAGCGGTACGCGAGCTGGGTTCAGAACGTCGTGAGACAGTTCGGTCCCTATCTGATGTGGGCGTTGGAATATTGATGAGAGCTGCTCTTAGTACGAGAGGACCGGAGTGGACGTACCGCTGGTGTTCCAGTTGTTCCGCCAGGAGCATAGCTGGGTAGCTAAGTACGGAAAGGATAACCGCTGAAAGCATCTAAGTGGGAAGCCTCCTCAGAGATAAGTATTCCCTTGAAATTCCTTGTAGACTACGAGGTTGATAGGATGGATGTGTAAGTGTAGTAATACATTTAGCTGACCATTACTAATAAATTGATAGGTTTAGAAGTTAAGGTGTATTTAAGACATTTTAATGAATTATTAATTTACTATTCAGTTTTCAGAGAATAAGCCCAGAAGGGCATTTTTTTATACCTTTTTTAAAACCTACACTATCAGATAAATATGACTAAAATTAAACTATTTAAGTGCAAAAATATTTATTTATTACAAATAATATAATATAATTGTTCTATATTACTGTATAGTAATATAATAAAACGGAAGGATAAAATGACAAATACAAAAAATTATATTCAGTTTTTACATAAATTAATTTTAAAGAAAAAAAACACAATTATAATACCGGCTATTTTAACTACATTAATGCTTATAGTTACTATTGTTTTTTCACAAATTAATTTAAATATAGATGCTAAAAATATTGTTTTTTATGTTGTTGTTTCAATACAACTAATTTTTACGTTATTTTTTGCATCACTTAAATCAATAAACCTTTTTAAAGATCTTAGTGAGGACGGGTTAGAATTATTGACATTTTCTAAACCATTATCAAGGAAAAGTATAATACTTGGTAAAACATTTGTTAATATGATTGTAGGTTTATATTGAGCAATAATACTTACAGTTTTAAATCTAATATTTATAGGTGTTTTAAACCCACAATGATTGTTACAAAGTTTTTATGTAACTTTATTAACAATATATCTAGCATATATTTTATTTGGTAATTTAAGTTTACTAATTGCTTATAAATTTAATACCAAAATAGCCTTAACATTACCAATAGTATTATTTAGCCCACTAGCTTTTGGTGGAACATTAATTTCAGGTAAAACAACTTCTGTTAGTGATAATTTTGCTTATTTCTTAAATTATAAACATGATAAAAACCCATCAGGCAACTTAGTTAATTCAGAAATGTTTTATTTAAAAAATGGTAAAGATAACTTCTATTTAATGGCTAACGGACTTAAAAATAAAACATTTAGAGCAGATCAAAAGCAATACATCCAAGAAGCGTATAAACACTCTAAAAACGCTCCTAAAACATGACAATTATATTCTTTACTAGTAACTCCTTATCAAATGCTAGATATGTTTAATTACGATAATACAAACATATTTAAACTATTCAGAGGAAATACAATTAATAATTTAGAAGGTTACTTTAATTATGATGACAGTGAAAGTTTCTTACATAATTATGAACTAAAGTCAGTTTCTGATTTACCTATGTATGAATATCATACATTTAATGAAGATGGTAGTCAAAATAATGAGGTTCTAAAATCATTTATAGTTCCTGGTGCATTAAAAAACGAATCACATATTAAAGGTCTAGAAAACACAAATATTATTTATGCTAGAGATAAAGCAGATTCGTTTAAATTTAAGTTCCCGGAAGATCAATATGTTTATTCTGCTGCCGATAATTTAGTTGGTGAAATAAAATGAGAATATTTAGATGAATTATTATCTGACGATATATTTAATGATTATGCAAGTAAGTTTTACAATAGTTTTATTAATAATAATAAAAATTTAAAAGAAAAATTAGATATTAAAAACACTTTAATACAACAAATTGAAAAAGAACTTAATGATGATAATAGCGAAATTAATAGATTAGAATCAGAATCAATTGTATTAAACCCTAGATCATTACAAAATAAAGATATACAAAATATAACAGATAAAAAAGTTTATATAGCTTCAAGTCTTTTATACTATGCGTACTTTAACTTTATGAATACAAGCAACCAAAAAATAATAGATTCAATTTTATCGAATAATTTTGAAGAATTAAAATATACACCATCTCAAATTTCTGTTCGTATTGGTGAGTTTAAATATAACATTGGTGGATATAGTCAATACACACCAAAACAAGAAGTTAATGATGAAAATAAAATAATAATAAGATATGAACTTACAAAATCAGATAACTATTTATTCCAAGCTACAGATGAGGTTTATGAATTATCTAGAACACAAAAAGTTGTTAATAAAGATTTATATTTACTAATTTGAATTGCAATCATCGCAATCCTAGTATCAGTTAATAGCGTTTTATACTACAAAAAGGATTATAAATAATGAATGATAATATTTTAGAAATTAAAAATTTAACAAAGATTTATAAAAACAATAAAAACGAACAAACTGGTGTTTTCTCACTTAATTTTAGTGTGAAAAAAGGTTCTTTCCATGCATTTATTGGTGAAAACGGATCTGGTAAAACAACAACTATAAAATCTATAATAAGTTCATATATTAATTACACAGGTGATATTTTAATTGACAATGTTGATGTTAAGAAAAATCCTTTGATTAAATCAAAAATTGGTTATGTTCCTGAAAGTGCAATCTTCCCTAAAGAATTAAATGTCTATGAATATTTACTTTATTTAGGTTGCTTAGGTTCTTTATCTAAGAAAGAAGTGCAAACAAAAATTGATTCATTACTTGAAAAATTCGATATTACAGACTTAAAATATAAAAAACCTTTTAACTTTTCATCAGGTCAAAAGAAGAAAATTTTATTAATTCAAATGTTGTTAAATGAACCTGAATTAATCATTTTAGACGAACCTGCAGCTAATTTAGACCCAACTGCAAGATATCAATTATTTAGTTTACTTGAAGAGCTTCATCAAAGTGGAACTACTATTTTTATCAGTTCTCACATATTAAGTGAAATCGATAAATATGTTGATTCATTCACTTTAATTCACAAAGGTAAAATCTTATATAACGGATTAAAAACAGAACAACTAGAGAAGGTTTTCTATGAAAAAATCATTAAAGTATAGCTTGCTTTCTCTTACAACATTAACCGCAATAATTGTGACTAGTTTATCAGTTGGTTTATCAGTTAATAATGCATCTATTAAACCTAAAGATAATAATTATAAAAATCATTTACAAACAAAAAAAGAAGAGAATGTATATTTAAAACAATTAGCAGATGAATTCTTTTTTAACTCAGAGTTAACAGATAATTTTAAAAACGATTATTTCAATAACCAAAATAATATTAATGACAATTATTTTAATGAATTAAATGTAGCTCTTACATATGCACCATTTCCGGTGGTTCACTTATTAGAAATTGCTAAAGACATTAAAATCAAATATGCTCGTCAATCGGTTGAAATATTTGAGAATTTATTAACAAATAATTGATATTGATACTTAACAAACTTAGATTCATTTTTATATCAATTTAATCCTTTTAATAGTAAATACAAGGATAATAAAGATGATAAAGGTAAAGATACAAAAGAAATTCAAAAAGAATTTGAAGAGCTATTTAATAAAAACGAATTGTTTTATAAAATAAAAAATACAGATATAACAGGTTATAAAACTTTTGAAATACCAAATCTTAAACAAGATGTTTATACTAATAAAAAAATAGGTTTTTTAAAAGTATCAAATAATGTTTTAATTCCTTTTTTTACATACACCAATGAGAAAAAGGAAAATATAATAATGATTACTCCTGATTTATTCGTTTTCAATAAAGAAATTGAAGATACAACGATTAAAAACATAGCTGACTTGTTTATTAGTTTAAGACAAGAAAGAATCGATTCAGACATTGCATACTTTAAAAAAATAAGTAGTTCAGGTCAATATGATGAAAACGAAGTTTATAAAACATATGATGACAAAACTTTATTTCAAATTTTTAATAAAAATAACTACTCTGAACTATTTTTCAAAGAATTATTTAGATTCAATCAATTAGATAATGATATTAAATTTAAAAGATTTACATGAGGTTTTAATGAAAAAAAATAAATACTTATTTAGTTTACTAGGTTTAGTTTCCGCTTCATTAGCTGTAAGTTCATGTTCTGATTTTTCAAAAAGTACTCAAACATCTTTAAATAAACATATTCAATTAGTTGATGAAGTTAGTCCTAAAACAGTAGACAAAAACAAACAAAAAACAGAAGATATCATTAATAAATTATTAAATCAAGTATTCAAAGGTAGTCAATCTAAAATATTACAATTTTTAGATGAACAAAAAGCAAATGAAGTTAAAATAAGACAAGAATTTTTAGAAGCTAAAGAAAGTTTTAAGGTTGCTAAAAGCAATGGAGAACATCCTGAATTTACTAACTCAGTAAATCAAAGAAATTTCTTTGCAAAAAATTGATACTTTTTCTTAACTCATTTAGATGAATTCGAATTTAATTTTGTAGAGTATGTTTTTGATGGACTAAAAAATGGTAAGACTGCAAGTGAAGAATATAAGGCTACTATAGCAAACAAGCCTGCAATTGATAGTTTTAAACTTAAAAATAATTTACTTGAGAATATTAAAAATGGTGATGAATCTAAAGAAATATCAAATACTAATGTTTACTATATTCTAAAAGGTAAAATGGTTTTTAGATTAAGTGTTAATGATTTAGATCAAGAACAACCAACAGTAACTATGTTACCTATGTTTTGATACTTCCCAGAATCAAGAGCTAAATCAATATCTATTGCATTAATTTCTTCGATTGTGCATACACTTTTTATTCATAACTATCCTCAAGCTTATTCTGAATTTGAAAAAGTTATGGTAGTAGACCAAAGATATGGTAGTCCTGTTTTCGTATACCCAACAATAATAGAGCAAAAAGGAGAAGAAAATGAAAGTAAATAAGTTTCTAAAAAATATATTTAAGTCATTAGTTTTTATATCTCCTATAGCACTTTCTGTTTCTTGTTCTAGTTCAAATAATAGTACAAATAAGTTAGAAATGATCAAGAATTCAATTGTTAAAACTGATAGTAGTAAAGAACAAGAATGAAATACATTTATTAATCAAAAATACATTCAAGTTATCTTAGATAGGTCATTTAATAGCAAGGAAGAAAAAGAAAAATTTATAGAGTCGCAAAAATCAATTAGTGATGAATATATAAATAAAATAAAAATAGCATCAAGATTTGGGAATAATATTATTTCTGAATTTGACGATGGTGGTGGTTTTTTATTTTTAGGTAATGTAAAGAACTTAATCACTTATAAATCAATAGATATTAAAGAAGAATTGTATTCTAAAAATTGATTATTTTTCTTATTTAACATACATCGTTTTAATTTCTTCCACTTTTCAGATATTGAACCTGATAAAGCATTTAAAGAAGACTTTATTGAAAGTTTAGAGACAAACAAGAAAATATTTGAAGACTTTTATACACCTAAAAAATTAAATATAATTGATCTAGCAGTTCAAGAATATGATTTATCCGAAACTAGTTCGGAAACATTTGAAGTTAATGAAGAAAACACTTCAAATAAGCCACAGAAAACTAAAGAAGTAAATTACAATTTTGAAGATAGAATTTATTTCTTATCTGAAGAAGGTTACATTTACTTTGTTAGACTATTCGGAACAAAAAAAGTAACTTCTTTTAGTGATGGAACTAAAAAAGAAGAGCAAACAATAAATAAAGTATACTTAAATCAATATCTATATTCATTTCCTAAATTAGTTGCTAGCAAGGATAAAATGAATGATTTCGATTTAAAAAAATACATTGATGTAGTTGCTCCTTGAGAAAATTCTAAATTAGGTTTTAGAGATGCTATTAGAATTTTATTTATTGAAGAATATGGTGGTGAGACCTTTAGATATACATTAATAGATGCCTAATTTTTATCTTTTTCCTTATTTTTATTTAATATATTTCAGTAAAAAATAATTACAAAATAAAATGACTTTTTATGTTTTTATAAAAAATATTAAAAAGCTCATTTTTTTACATCTTTTTTAATACTTTTGTTAATTTTTAAACCTTAGACATAGCGTTAAAATATTTTTTTACATAATAAAATGTATGGTAGAATAAATACCGAAAATATACAAATACATGATAGGAAATAATATGAAAATACATAAATATTTATTACTTTTAGGTTCTATTAGTATTGGAACCTTGGTTGCTAGTTGCTCAAATACTGTAGCAAATGACAAACAACAAAATAATGATGTTCAAAATGGTACTGGATCAAATACAGATGTAAAACCATTAACGCCAAATAATAATCCAATTGTAAAACAAGAAAACGGCACTACACAAAAAGGAATTCAAAATGAAGCTCCAAAAACAAAACAACAAGAAGAAATAAATGTAGCTCCTAAAAGCAAAGAAAATACTCCGCAAGATAATTCTAACGATAGCCATGTATCTCCAAGCGAAAACACCGATAATTCTTCAAATCAAAGTGATTCATCTGTAACTAAAGATGAAGAAATAACAACCCCAAATACTAAACAAGATTCTTCAGAAAATTCTAATGTTAGTGAATCTCCTAATAACAATACGGTAGATGATTCAAAAAAAGAAAGTCAATCATCTGAAACTGACAAAAATGATTCTACCGATACTAAAAAAGAAGTGATAAGTGAAGAAGAGAAAAATAATATCAAGATTAAATTATTAAATTTAAATCTTAGAACTATGACTATGTTAGTTTTTGCAACTTATACTACCGATGAAGCTTATAGACAATATAATGAATATATACCAAAATTAAAAGAGTTTATGAAATCGTTAGAAGTTTTTAATAACACCGAAACATTGGATGAAATTAAAAGAATCCAAGAATTCATTGATGATTATCAAGCGGCTTATAATAAAAATAATTTCGGTGATTTTTCTGCAGAAACTTTATATAGTATTGATAATGGTTGAAGAGGTAAATATAGTCCTTTATTCAAAATACTAGAAGATAATAGTACTGCAATTATTAGTAATTTAAACTTCCGTTGAGACAATATATTTAGAATGAAAATAATTAAAAGAATAGTAGAATTATTTGATAAAATAAACGAACCTACTTTCCTAAATTCGAATTTATTATATGAAATTCAATATCAATTAAATAGTTACTTAACAAGCGATGACAAAAATAAAGAGTTTAAAGATGAAGTAGAAGCGTTATTAAAATTAGTTAATAGTGCTATCGAAGGTAAAACACAATTCGATGCTAATATCATGACAAAACTTAGAGAACTTACATCAAAAGTAACTGAATAAAATCAATTCAATAAGGAACTAAAATAACTTTAGTTCTTTTTTTAAAATAATTACAATATAAGCACTTAAATAGTAATGCGAATTATAAATTGTAATATAATTTAATTAATTATTAACTAAATATGGGAGAAAAGATGAAAAAAACATTACTAAGTGGTATTAAACCAACTGGTAACTTAACTTTAGGAAACTATATTGGTGCTATTAAAAATTTTGTCGCGATGCAAAAAGACTATGATTCATATGTTTTTGTTGCTGACTTACACGCGTTAAGCACAGGAGCAGTAGATCCTATTGAGTTTAATAAAGCACGTAAAAGTATTATTGCAATGTATATTGCATGTGGTTTAGATTATAATCAAACCACCTTATTTTATCAGTCAGATATTCTGGCAACGGGTGTACTACAATGATTATGTACATCTTTAACAACAATTGGTGAATTATCTAGAATGACGCAATTTAAAGATAAATCTACGAAACTAAAACAAGGTAACGGTACTGAAAAAATTCCAACAGGATTGCTTATGTATCCACCTTTAATGGCCGCAGATATTTTACTTTATAACACTGATGTTGTTCCGATTGGTGAAGACCAAGTGCAACATTTAGAATTAACAAGAAATATTGCGGAAAGATTTAATTCAAAATATAATTTAGATTTAAAAATTCCAACCGGATATGTACCTAAGGTAGGGTCAAGAATTAGATCATTAACTGATCCTAATTCTAAAATGTCTAAATCTGACTCGAAGAGTGAAAAATCAATAATATATTTACTTGATGACCCAGAAAAAGCTTATTCAAAGATTATGAAAGCAGTTACAGATTCAGAAAATAAAGTATATATTTCAAATGGAAAACCTGGAGTTTTAAATCTATTAAACATTTATGCTTCAATCAAAGAAATAAGTTTAGAAGAAGCGGAAACATTATTTAAAGATTACAATTATAGAGATTTTAAAAATGAAGTTGGATTAGCGGTTAAAAACCTTTTAATTGACATCCAATCTAAATATTATGACGCACTTAGCAAAGTAGACGAAATTGCTAAAATAGGTGCTAAAAAAGCAAATAAAACAGCGAACGCAGTTTTATCAAAAATTATGAAAAAAATAGGATTTGAAGGAGAAGTAAATGAAAGCAAATAAATTATTAAATCATACAACAAGTCATTTACTAGGGGCAGCAGTAGAAAAACTTTTCCCAAATGTAAAATTAGGATTTGGTCCTGCTACTGATGAAGGATTTTATTACGATTTTGAATTTGAAACACCACTTTCAGATTCAGAATTAAATAAAATTGAACGTTTAATGAAAAAGTTAGCTTCAAGAAATTTAGTTATGACACAGGTTTCTGAAGAAGAATACAATTTTGAAAATAAGCCATATAAACAAGAGTTATATAACGAACTTAAAAAAGCGGGTAAACATATTACTTTCTACTCTTTAATTGACCCATTAAGTAAAGAAGTTATTTTTACTGATTTATGTGCTGGTGGTCACGTTGAAGATACAAAACACATTAAGCACTTTAAACTTTTAAGTCTTGCTGGTGCGTATTGAAGAGGAAATTCAGACAATATTCAATTAACAAGAATTTACGGTACTTCTTGAGAAACAAAACAAGAATTAGATGACTATTTAGAAATTTTAAAAGATCGTAAAGAAAGAGATCACCGTAAAATTGGTAAAGAAATGAAATTATTTACATTCAACAAATTAGGTGGTCAAGGTTTACCTTTTTGATTAGAAGACGGAATGGCTATACATAACGAAATTCGTAATTTAGTACTTAAAAACGACCGTAAATATGGATTTACAGAAGTATTAACACCACACTTTGGTGAAGAGGAACTTTACAAAATTTCAGGTCATCTATCACACTATAAAGATGATATGTTTAAGCCAATCGTAGTTGAAAACGAAAGACTTATCGCACGTCCAATGACTTGTCCACATCACATCATTTGTTACAACACAGAAAAACGTTCATATAGAGATTTACCTATTAGATATAGTGAGCAATCACAATTATATCGTTATGAAAAATCAGGTGCTCTTACAGGTTTAGAACGTGTTCGTGGTATGTTATTAACAGAAGGTCACTTATTCGTCCGTAAAGATCAAATTGCTCAAGAGTTTAAATCAATGTATAACTTAATTAAAGAAACACTTGAAGCATTTAAAATTAAAATTGACTATGTTTCATTATCACTTCGTGATCCGGAAAATAAAGAGAAATATTACAATGATGACAATATGTGAAATGAAGCTGAAAACGAATTACGTAATGTATTAAACGATTTAGATGTTAAATATGAAGAAAAAGTTGGGGAAGCTGCTTTTTATGGACCAAAAATGGATATTCAAATTTTCACAGCTTTAGGTCATGAAATTACAGTTTCTACATTACAATTAGACTTCTTGTTACCTAGAAAATTTGAAATATCATTCATTAACTCAAAAGGTGAAGAAGAAACTCCAGTTATGATTCACAGAGGTTTAATTGGAACATACGAAAGATTCGTTGCTATATTAATTGAACAAACAAAAGGTGTTTTACCATTCTGATTAGCACCAAAACAAGTTACAGTTATCCCTGCAACTAATTCTGATGAAGATTTTGAATATTCAAAATCAGTTAATGATAAACTTTTCGAACTTGGATTTAGATCAAAACTAAATTCTTCTGAAGAAAGATTAGGTAAAAAAGTTCGTGAAGCTCAAATGTCAAAATCTAAATTCCAAGTTATTTTAGGTGAACAAGAAAGAGTTTCAAACACAATTTCTTACCGTAAATATGGTGAAAACGAAACATACAACGTTTCACTTAATGAGTTCATTAAAATATTAGAAAGACTTAAAGAAACACGTGAATAAAAAAATATCTTGAATCTATAATATTTTATTTGCTTTAAGTGTAATTACTTTAATTTTAATTTCAGGTAGAATAGTACCTTGACATTTAATTGAATCTACAAAAGGTTTTAATTTAACTTTTTGAGTAAGGATTATTTTATCTACAGTTTTTAGTATTATCTTTATTTTAAGTGCGTTTCTACTATCTACATATTACTTTTACAAGTTTAAAAATATACAATGAATTATATTGTTAGTAGGGATAACCAATACATTAATGTGAATTCCTTTCACAAATGATGATAAAAGTTTTCAATGAGTTTGATATACAGGGGATGTTATTCCTGTTGTGGTAATATTTTCTACTATATATTTCTTATCAATTAAATTTATTACAAATGAAAATGTTTATAAGTTAAGAAAAATGTTAAAAGTAAAAGAACCATTAAAAAAGTAAAAAAATTATAAAAGTTAAAAATAACGCTGTTTTTACGTTGTTTTTAACTTTTTTGCTCTCTTTTTGCAAAAATAAACATAAATTTGATATAATAATAAATTATGTTTAATATATATAAAAAATATGATGCAATTGTAGTTGGTGGAGGACACGCAGGTGTTGAAGCTACATTTGCTTTAGCTAATAAAGGTCATAAAGTAGCTTTAATTTCATTTGATTTAAATCGTCTAGCAATGATGCCATGTAACCCTTCAATTGGTGGTCCAGCAAAAGGGATAATTACAAGAGAAATTGATGCCTTAGGTGGAGTCCAAGGTTATTTTTCTGATCTTGCAATGATACAAATTAAAATGCTTAATGAATCAAAAGGTCCAGCTGTTAGGGCTCTTAGAGCACAAATTGATAAAGATAAATATTCACAAATTATTCATGACGCACTTGAAAAACATCCGAACATTACTTTAATTGAAGCGGTTGTTGAAGAAGTGGTTGTAGATGAAAACAAAACTTTTAAAGGTTTCCAAGTAGAAGGATTAGGTTTAATTGAAGCTAAAGTGGCAGTTATTACAACAGGTACTTACATGAATTCAAGAATTCTACGTGGTGATGAAATTACAATTAGTGGTCCAGACAATCAAAAAACTACACCTAAATTAAGTAAATCACTTGAGAAATTAGGGTTAGAATTACAAAGATTAAAAACTGGTACACCAGCTCGTGTTTATGCTGATTCTATTGATTTTTCTGAAGTTGAAAAAGAAGTTTTAAATGATACAGCTTTAACTTTTTCATCTCGTTCAGGAGTTAAATTAGCAGAACAAATTTCATGTTATTTAACATACACTAATGAAGAAACACATAAAATTATTGAAGAAAATATTTCAAGATCAGCGATGTATTCAGGTTTAATTAAAGGTGTTGGGCCAAGATATTGTCCAAGTGTTGAAGATAAAGTTATGCGTTTTAGAGATAAAGAACGTCACCAAATTTTCTTTGAACCAGAAACAGCGGACGGAAGTATTATTTATGTTAATGGTATGTCAACTTCAATGCCAATTGAAGTTCAAGATAAAATGTTAAGAACTATTCCTGGTCTAAAAAATGCAAGAATTCAAAAATGAGGTTACGCAATTGAGTATGACGCACTTAATCCATTACAAATTTCAAGTACATTAGAATCTAAAGTTATTGGTAATTTATTTACTGCAGGACAAATAAATGGTACAAGTGGTTATGAAGAGGCCGCTGCACAAGGTTTAATCGCAGGAATTAACGCAGGTCAAAAATTAGAAAATAAAGAACCGCTTATATTAAGAAGAAATGATGCTTATATAGGTGTTTTAATTGACGATTTGGTAACAAAAGGTACAAAAGAACCTTATAGAATGCTTACAAGTAGAGCAGAATACCGTTTATTACTTAGAAATGATAATCCAGACATTAGATTAACTAAGTATGGAAATAATGTTGGTTTAGTTAATGAAAAAGATTATCAAAAAGTTATTGACAAATATGAATTAATTAACAAAAAAATTGATGAATTATCTAAAGAATTCGTTTCCTCAAAAAGTGAAATTGGAATTAAATACAAAATAGATAACGGTATTTCAATGCTTAAAGCTTTAGCAAGACCTGATGTTGATGCAAAAGATATTTTAGGTGATTTTGAATTTAAAAATGAATTAACAACAATGGTACGTTTAGATGGTTACATTAGAAAACAAGAATCACTTGCTAATCGTATGTCTAAATTAGATAATTTCAAAATTCCAGATGATATTAATTATCGTAAAGTTGCAAATTTAGCAACAGAAGCAATGCAAAAACTTGAACAAATTAGACCTAAAACAGTTGGTCAAGCTTCTCGTATTTCAGGAATAAATCCTGCCGACATACAAATGTTAATGTTTCATATTGCATCACAAAAATAATGAAACTTAACATTATAGCAGTTGGTAGTTTATCAAAAGAATACCAAGTCATTTTTAATGATTATTTAAAGAAAGTTAACTTTTTCGCAAAAGTTAATGTAATTGAAATTAAAGAACAAAAAATACAAAATATAGAGTTAAAAAAGCAAAAAGAAACTGAATTAATATTAGAAAAAATACCTAAAAATTCACCAGTTATTTATTTATCAACACAAGCTAAACAAGTCACATCAGAAGAGTTTAGTGAAAAAATCACAAATTTAGATAATATAACATTCGTAATAGGTGGTTCAAATGGTGTGATTGAAAGTCATTTTGATATTAAGTTAAACTTTTCTAAAATGACATTCCCGCATCAACTTTTTAGGGTGATGCTAATTGAACAAATATACCGTGCATTTACTATTAAAAATGGTATAACATATCATAAATAAAAAGTAAGTTATTTAATAGCAACTTACTTTTTTGTATGAATAGTAGGGGTTTTAGTAACTTTACGAACTTGAAACTATACATTTTTGAGTACAAAAATATTCAAATTTAAAATCAAAAAAGTAAGCTACTGATTGGTAGCTTACTTTTAAATAACTATTTTAGTTTCTAATTATTTCTTGAAAAAAGTCTTAATAAATGTATTAACATTGTTGAAGTGTTAATGAATAATCTAGTTGCTAAACTTATTCCGTAACTATATATTTGTGAGTTAGATGATACGTATGCGAAATTTTGTATTTCTTTTTTAACATAATAAAATTCATATGCTGTTGTTGCCGAAATAAATAATATGCTAATTAAAGAGTAGTATCATTGTACTTTTAAAACAAAGAATGAAACTACAAATAAAACCATAAGTGATATTCCAAGTAGAACCATTGTAATTTTAATTATGTGTTGGTTAATAAGTCCAAAGTATCCAATTGCCGCACAAAACATTAAAATAAGTACAGGTAAGCAAGATAATAGAAGGAAATTTCTAAAACTAAATGTTTCATTCGTTCCTGTTATTGTTGACTGTCTTTCATACACTTTTAAAAGGAATAAAAGTCCAGTTATTATTGCGGTTCAAACCACTACGTTAAATACTGCAAATAAAGATGATTTTCATAAGCTAGTATTTTGACGATGACCACTAAAAATTGAAAGTATTAAGTTAGATATAAAACCAAATATAATTAAACCTAAAGCTATATAGTAAGCTTTTTGTTGTCCTGTTTTAGAATTATATAATATGTTTTCAAGTATACTTGTTCCTGCAATAGATAACAAAATAGTTAACATAAATAAAAAGGCATATGTAAAAACTGTTATAAAAATTACTTTTCTAGCTCCTACAAATGTTTTATCCTTAGTAAAAATTTTTGTATTATTTTCCATAGTTTTAATTATAGTGTTTTTTTAGAATTAATTAAAAAATTGATTTTTAATTAATTATTTACTATAACCTCATATTTAAAATTATGTTTTTTTGCAAAATCTCTAACTATTTCATTATCTTCGTGTGTTTTAAGTGTTACATTTCTAATTCCTAAAAATGCTTCATTCTTAATTTCTTTAATTGTAGAAGGGAATATAACGTATTCAAGTCTATTAAGTGTATTGAAAGTAAAATCTTCAACTACTGTAATTCCTTCTGATAAAGTAACGGTTCTTAAGTTATCTTTAAATGAAATTTCTTGTCCTTGAAATTTAACGTCTGGATGAACAACTAAATTTGTCGTACCGTTTGGTATTGATATTATTTGACTAAAATCATTATTATATAAAACACCTTTATATGATGCAAAAGAGTAATTACCAGGTTCAACAATAATTTCGCTTACTGAATTTGATTCAAATAAATCTTTTCCGTCATTTAAAGTTGATGTTTCTTTAGGGATAGTAACGGTTTTTGAATTTAAATTACTTGGAGTCATTAATATTCTTGAAAAGTCTTTGCTATATAAAATACCATTTTGAGATGCAAAGAATTTATTATCTTTTGAAACTTCAAAAGCATATGTTCCTTTTGTGCCTGGGTACTCTATATGTTTAACAAATTCAGGGATATTTAATGTTTTAACTTTATTGTTATTTAAAATAGTGTCAGAAATGTTCTCTACTAAAATATCATTTAATTTATCAGGAATATTAGGGCTGTCGATGTTAGCGTCTTTCACTGAAAGACCATTTCAGTATTCATAAGTAATGTTGTCTTTGAAGTAGTTTAAATCTAGAACACGTTCAACTCTATGGTCATTTGAAATTTGATCTGCTGTTAATCTAAAATATCTTTCACTAACTGTACCTCATGTTGCATCGGAAAAGAATCATTCGTTAGTTTCTGGGTCTTGAATAGCGTTTCATTGGTGAGCACCAGCTGAAGATCAACCAATTACCATAACAGTTTTAATTCCTAAAATGTCTAACAATGATTTGTATAAGATACTGTAACCACCACAAACTGCTGATAAAAATTGTTTAACTTCAAATGGGTTTAATTTTGCTGATCTAACATCATTTGCATATTTAACATGTTTTGTTATTCATTTAAACACTAAAAATATTTGTTCTTTTTTGTTTTTTTCATCTTTAATTACTTCATCTTCTAAAAATTTAGTTAATTGAGCTTTTTGAGAAGGGTTATATCCATTATCATTAAAATCAGATAAATTCTCTTTTGATAAATTAACAAATTCTAATGCTTTTTTATTTATTAAAGCATTAACTTCATTTTTTTGTCTATTACCATCTTTAGTTGATTTTTCAATAGCATCTAGTTCTGGATAATTACTGTAATCATTTTTAGATTCATTTTCTTCTTTTTTAACTGCATTCTTGTCAAAATTACCAGCATAATATTGTGGTGCAGTATCTGCATTTAATTTTAATGTTTCTTTTAATGAAACCATTTTGTTAAATTCTACTTCTAAAGTTTTATAACTTTCATTATATTTATCTAATTCTTCATTATCATATTTCAATGGTTTTTCTAATTTATCAAAATTTTCTGTAACTTGGTTGATGCTGTCGAATAAAATTTCATATTTAAATTCAGAATTGCTTTCACCTTTGGTGGTTTTTAATAAATTAATAAATTTCTCTTGTTCGTTAATAATGTTTGAGTATGTTTCTATAACTTCTTGCTTTATTTTTTCTTGATTATCATTATTATCTTGTTCACCATTATTTGTTGAATTATCTCCAGGATTTTCTATTGGTTCACTTTTGTCGTTTTCGGAACTTGTATTTTCGTTATTATCTACTTCGCTATTACTTGAACTATTATCAGACTTGTCTTCAATTTCTTCATTCTTGTTAGCAGGAACTTCTTCTACGACTTCACTATTACTTGAACCTTCAGTTTGGTTTTTATCATTAACTTGTTGATTATTTGAATCAGTATTTTCGTTATTATCAACTTCTTTATTATTACTTGTTGAATTATCTACAATTGTGTTTGGAATTTCGTTTGTTTCTTCCTTCTGAGCACTATTTGTAGAAGAACATGAAATAATAAATACTGGACTTGTACCTAAAAAAGGGATTAAGATTTTTTTAAATATTTTGCTTTTTTTCATATTACTTACCTCGTTACTAATTTCTTTGAAATAAAGAATATTTTAATTATATTGCTTTTAACAAGAAAACATTAAATTTAGTATTTTTTTATGATAAAAACCATATTTTATAAAAACATTAAAAATAAACCCCTTATTGAGGAGTTTATAATTAATAAATATATCTTAATTATTGTGCGTTTGTTTCTGCTTTGCTTTTTGCATCATTTAACATTTGGTTTAATTCTTCTAAAAATGTATTTGCTTTTTCTTGGTTTAAATTATTTTTTTCAGAATAGTATTTTTCTTTAAATTTATTTAATTTAGCTAATAATTCATCGCCAATAGAAGTTTTATCTTCTTCAAGATTATCTGTGTAATCATAAATTTCTAATATTTTATCGTCTATCGAGCTTGTGAAATCATTGTCTCCACTATCTTGTTTTTCTTCTGTTTCACTTGGAGATTCTGTTTCTTCTTCATCTTTAACTTCACTTGTTTTATCTTCGTTTGGAGTTTCTACTTCTTCATCAGTATTTTCTTCAACAGTTTCATTTTGTTCTTTGTCAGGATTATCTATTTGATTTTTTTGATTTTTAATTACATCTATAAAATCACTTAGTGATTTATAAGCTTTTACTACTTCTTCTCCTGCGAATCCTTCATTTGGCATTTTTTCACTTATTTTGATTAATTTGTCAAATAATTCTTTAACTAAAGCATCGTATCTTTTTTCAGGATCATCAGATAATTCGTCATGTAAATCTCAAGATGTTGAGACTAATTCACCTAATTTATCTTTTGTAATTTGTTCATCACTTGTTTCGCTTGTATTAGTTTCGGTTTCGTTTTTTTCTTCTGGAGCATCTTTTTTCTCAGTTTCGGTTTCTTCTGTTACTGTAGTTTCGCTATCGTTAGTTCCTTTGTTTTTCTCATTAGGAACTTCAGTTTCTTTTTTTACTTCATTATCAACTTCAGTGGTTATGCCAGTGTTATTTTCTTCGTTTGCTTTTTTACTATCTGTATTATTAGTTTCGGTATTTCCTGTATTTTGGTTGTTGTTTACATTATTTTCTGAATTATTTGAACATGAAACAACAATAATAGAGCTTGTTCCTAATAAAGGTAACAATAACCTTTTTAAGTAATTTATTTTTTTCATTTTTTCCTCATTTATTATTTATTTTCAATTTGTTTAAACATTACTGTTTAGTAATATAAAAGATTATAGCATAATTATTCAAAAAATAATCACTATTTTTATTAATTTATTATTATAAAATTCAACACCAAAATTAGTAATAAATTTAAATTTAGAAAAAAATAAAAAAATGATAAAATAATAAAGCATAAATTAAGTTACAGCAGTTTATTATAACTAAGAAAAATTTAGCATGTCAAACTTTGCGAGTAGTTTAAGCTGTTTAAACGAAAACATTAAGCTAAATTTTAATAGCTAGAAATAAACCCTCAAACTTCTATGCGGAAAGAGGAAAAATGTCAAGATATACAGGACCAGTTTTCAAAAAAGCTCGTCGTTTAGGTTTTTCTATTTTAGAAACAGGTAAAGAATTTTCTAAAGGTAGAAAAAGAACTTACGCACCAGGGCAACACGGAAACAAAAGAGTTAAATTATCAGATTACGGATTACACTTATACGAAAAACAAAAAGTTAAACACTTATTCGGTGTAAACGAAAAACAATTACGTAAAGCTTTTGAAAAAGCAGTTAAAGCTAAAGGAGTTACAGGTACAAACTTATTACAATTACTTGAAACTCGTTTAGATAACGTAGTTTACAGAGCTGGATTTGCTACAACAAGAAGACAAGCTCGTCAACTTGTTAACCACGGACACTTTACATTAAACGGTAAAAAAGCTAACATCCCTTCAATGGTTGTATCATTAGGTGATGTTGTTGAATTAAAAGAAAAATCAAGAACAAACAAACAAATTGTTGAAGCTTTAGAAACAAAACAAGCTTCAGCATGAATGACAAGAAAAGACTTTACAGCTAAATTAGATAGATTACCAGAAAGAACAGAAATTCACTCAGAAATTAAAGATGCTTTAGTTGTTGAGTTCTATTCTAAATAGTCGAAAGGATAAGAAGAAAATATGAAAAAAGATTTACATCCTGCTTACCACGAAGTTAAAGTTGCTTGTTCAACTTGTCAAAAAGAATACACTTTTAAATCAACAAGAAAAAACTTTACAGTTGACGTATGTTCAAACTGTCACGCAGTGTTCACTGGAAACAAAACTCAAATCAAAGCTACAGGTAGAATTGATAGATTTAACAAACGTTTACAAAAATCAAACACAAATAAATAATCGTTAAGAATCAAGCTATTTCCTAGCTTGATTTTTAAATAATTTTTTACTTAAAATAATATATAATTTAAATACTTATGAATAATATAAATTTAAAAAGAAAAGAAGCATTAATTAGAAATATGATTGCAGATATTTTATTTAATGAAATAACAAATAAAAATATCATTGATCCAGTTGTTATGGATGTTGAGTTATCATCAGATTTAAGTTATCTTAAAGTTTATGTAAACTTATTTTCAAATAAAGAAAAAGGTTTAATTGCACTTAATAATTCTGCAGGTATTGTAAAAAGAATTTTAGCTAAAAGATTAAATTGAAGAAAAGTTCCGTCAGTTAAATTCTATTTTGATGATGTATCTTCAATTGGAAGTAGAATTGATGAAGTTTTACTTAAAATTAAGAGCGAGGAAAATAATTAATGATATATGACAAAGTTGTTAATGCTGATGTTTATCAAACTAAATATCCAGCATTAAATCGTGCTTTAAAATTACTCAAAGAATTTGATTTTAACACTTTAGATTTTGGTATCACACAAATTGATGAGAAAATTAAAATTGTTAAAATGAAGTATAAAGAATTATTTCCTGAAGAAACTTTTGGTGAAATTCATGCTAAAAATGTGGATATACATATTTATGCAGGAGAATGTGATGAGATATTTGGATATGATTTAAATCCTAAATATACTGAACAAAACGTTTTATTACATAAACCTGAGAATGATGTTGTTTTCGTAAATTACGATAATAAAAATAATTATTTACGTTTAGCAGAAGGATATTTTGCCTTATTTTTACCAGGTGAATTACATTGTCCGCTAATTACTGATAAAACAAAACAAGAAATAACTAAAATAATAATAAAAATTAATATAGAGGAATAATATGCATACTATTAAAAAAATGATTTTAAAACCTAACTTTTATGATGGGTGAAATGATGTTACTGTTAAAGGTTGAGTTACATCTAACAGAGGTAGCAAAAAAATTCGTTTCATTGAAATGAATGATGGTTCAACTGTTAAAAACTTACAAGTTGTTTTTAAAGGTGAACAATTCGATTTTGATTTATTAGATCAATTAAGAAATGGTGCAGCTATCGAAATTAAAGGTTCTTTAAATGCAACACCTAATTCACCACAACCAATTGAAATGAAAGCTACAGAATTAATTGCTTATAAAAATGTTGATGAAGATTTTCCTATCCAAAAACAAGAGATGAAAATTGAAACATTAAGAGAAATTCCACACCAAAGACATAGAACTAACTTATTTAGATCAGTTATGTTAATCCGTTCAACTTTAGCTAAAGAAGTACATAAATACTTTGATAATAAAGGATTTTACTACATGAATAGCCCTATTATCACAAGTAATGATGGAGAAGGAGCTGGAGAAACATTTTTAGTAGATGACTCATCTAAAGAAGGAAACTTTTTTGGTAAAGGTAATAAAGCTAGTTTAGGTGTTACAGGTCAGTTACATGGGGAAAGTTATGCATTAGGTATGAATAAAATTTATACTTTTGCACCTACTTTTAGAGCGGAAAATTCAAACACAAAAAGACACTTAGCAGAGTTTTGAATGATTGAACCTGAAATGGCTTTTTATGACTTAAATAAAACTATTTTATTAGCTGATGATATGCTTAAAGTAGTTATTAGAAACACTTTATCAGTTAACAAATTAGAAATCGAATATCTAAACGAACATGTTGATAACAACTTAATTGCTCGTTTAGAAAGTTACATTAATACACCACTTAAAATTATTGATTACAAAGACGCAATTGAAGAATTATTAAAAGTTAAAGATAGATTTGAAAATCAAGATATTAAATTTGGTTTAGACTTAGGAAGCGAACACGAAAAATACTTAACAGACGAACTTTATAAAGCACCTGTTGCCGTAATTAACTTCCCTAAAGACTTTAAAGCATTCTATATGTATCAAAATGAAGATGGTAAAACTGTTGCTGCTTTTGACCTTTTAGTTCCAGGAGTTGGAGAATTAATTGGTGGTAGCCAAAGAGAAACAAATTATGACAAACTTGTTCAACGTGTAAATGAATTAGGTATCGACCAAGAAGATTTACAATGATACTTAGATTTAAGACGTTTTGGACACATGCAATCATCTGGTTTTGGAGTAGGGTTTGAAAGACTTGTAATGTATGTTGCAGGTATGGAAAATATTAGAGATACAATCCCTTATCCAAGAACACCAGGAAACATTAAAATGTAATAGCAAAAGTAAGTTTCGACTTACTTTTTTATTATTTTGAGCGGTTGAAGGATTAGTTATGAAATTAAGTAATCGCCCACAAATAATATGCTGTTTTAGGAGAATGATAGTTCAACTATAATTTGAAAATTTGAATTTTTATAACTATAAATTAATTTGTACAAATATATAATACGTTTAAAAATAGTTTTATTATATCGTAATATTATAGAGTTACTTTTGAATGATTTATGAACATAAAAAAGATTTTAATGTGTAATTTATAATAAAAATATATTTTAAGATTTAAGAAAACAAGTAAAGTTTTTTACTAAAAAGTGATTCAATAATGTGAAAACGTCAAATTAATATTAAAAATGTAGCAAACCTCTAAATCCGAACCAGATTTAGGGGGTTCACTACAAAATAGCTTTCTTAACACTATTTTTATTTATTTTTATTCTCCTAATAAATAGTCAAATAGATTCTTAAAGTTTTCTATTGTTTTATCATTAATTTCTATTTTATCTGCTAAAATTTGTTTTTTAAATGCTGTAGCAAATTCAAATGTTTTATTGTTTTTCATATCATATTTTTCAAAACCATTAAACATGTCTTCTATTTCAACAATTGATTTTAATTTTGGTACATCTTTAAATTGAACAATGTTTTCAAACTTTTCTTTTAAATCATTTTTGAATTCATTGCCAGCTGAATCTCCATCAACTAAAAAGTTTGGTGTTTTTGTTATGTTGAATAAATGTTTAATGTTATTTGAAGATTTTTTAACACCTTGAAAAGGTAAAAATTTGATATTATCATATTCTAACTTTTCCGCCATTGCTGTTAGGTAACAATAATCTGTAATACCTTCCACAAAGTAGATTGGTGATTTATCTTTATCTAAGAATACATTAGATGACACAGCGAAAGAATTTAATAACGGATTCAATGCATTTATATGATTTTGATCAATATCATGAAATTTGCTTAATACAGTTGAACTAATTAATCCATCGTATTCGTTTTGTATCACAAATCTAAGCTCTTCAAGGTAATTTGTATCAATTAAAAATGGGTCATGTGTAGTTACGATGAATATAATCCCTGTTTTATAAGCAAATTCTCTCAGTTTAGATACTAATAATTTTCTCGATTGAGGAGTTATGTTGTTTCCAAATGTTTCATCAATTAGCACAAATTTTGGTTTCATTTCGTTGTTTGTGTTTAATTTTAGCCAAATAAATAGTTCAAAAAATCACTTAAATCCATCAGATTGTTTTTCAAAATCAAGTGGTGAATCATTTTGATAAAAAGCAAATTCAATTAAACCTTCTTCAATAATAATTTTAAATTTATATTCAGTGTTTTCTGTTGTTTTGATAATTTTATTAAATTCACTAGAAAGATTATTGAAATCTTTTACTAAGCGTTCTTCTAACCTTCTTCTAAATGCTGAAGAACTTTGTTTTAATTTTGATAACACATCTTTAAAATCATTATTTGTTATTTCAAATAATTTATCGATACTACTTTCTTTATTTTCGTTTTCATTTTTTAATGAATATAAAAAAGATTTGTTATTTAAATTAAGTTTTTGATAATCAACAATATCATTAAATTGAATGTTGTAATTGTCTTTTAAAATATAGCAATAAATTTCAAAAGTGTTTTCATCTTTTTCGACAAATTCTTCTATTTCCATTCCTTTTGTTGAGGTTATATCAATGTATCATGGTCAGTAATTATCATCTCCTTTATAACAATATAATTGAGTAATTTTTCCATTTGGGTTTATTTTTTTGGTTGACTCTTCAGTTGGACCTTTATACCCATTGTATGAATTACTATAGTTAAATTTATAATCTAATGATTTAATAGTTATTTTTAAATAAACATAATCATTTTGAGAAAGTTTAATGTTTGCTTTATTTTTAAGAACCGCGCATGTAGCTTTTGTTTTTGCACCATGACTTTGTATATTTATAATATCATCTATGTTTAATTTGATATTATCAAAAGTATAAGGCTGTTGTTTTTTGCTTGAAGAAAAAACGTTATATATTTTCACATTCGTTTCATATGTTGTTTTCATTTCGGTGAAATTTGGCTTTGAATTTTCTATGTTAGGATATTGAGCGTATTTTAATGCTTCCAAAACATTAGATTTACCAACGTTATTTAGACCTACAACAAATAGTAGGTTTCCTATTTTTTCTTCTCCTTCTTCAATATTTGTATTCAATAAAATACTTTGTTTCTTATTTTTATCATCTTCAAAATTTAAGTTTTTGAAGTTTTTAATTTCTAATTTTGTTGAAATAATATTGTTCATTAGAATTCCTTTCTGTTAAGTAAAATATTAATTTCTTTCTTTGCTTCTTCAAAATTAATATCATCTAAATTTATTGTTAATTCTATTAATTTTTTTTTAAGTTTAAACATTTTGTCTTTTTTATTTAATTCAAACATCAAGAGTTTTTTATTGTTATATTTGTCGTTTAGCACTGAAATATAATTCATAACATAGTAATTGCTTATATATTCATTTTCATCGATAAATTTTAATAACTCTTTTACCTTAGCGTTAATTTTAGTTGTTTTTTTTCGATCATATAAGTCAATAAACTTATACAATGTGGGCCTGCTTATATTTAGTGCCTTAGATAGACTAGACAATCTTAAGTCAGAATTTTCTATTTTTTCTTTTATTCCCATATTCATATTATACAAATATTTTACAAATTTTGTAAATATTTAACAAAAAATGTAAATTTTATATTTTTTTATTTAATAATAATTATCTCATGTCAACTTTAGTTAAAGGACGCAATAAATATAATTAAAAAGACTAACTATAGCAAACCTCTAAATCCCGACCGGGTTTAAGGGTTTGTTACAGAGCACTACTTTTTATGGAATTTTTAATAAAAGTTGGGGTCGGAGGAATAGTTACGAATTATCCAATTATTAAGCAATCGCCCGAAAACAGTACTTTTGTGGGCGATTCAAAAATAATGTGGGCAATTATAAATATTCTTAAAATATCTATTTGTAATTATTTTGTTTAATAACTCATTTTTTATTTATTAGAAATAGAGTCCAAAAGAAAGCCATCGAATTTAATAAAGTCCAATATAAAGTTATATAATATTTTTATATAAATTTAAAACACAAAAAAGGTTTATAAAAATGTTGAATTTTAAGTTACATATAACAAAATAACTTAATTATTTTGTCGTTTATTATAGATATATAGTGTTAAAAGTTGAAAACACGGAGATAGAAATGAGTGTAAAAAATAATTTAATTATAAGTGATACAACGGGGTATTTAGTAATCGATAAAAGCAATATAGATAAATATATTGAGGAAGGTTATATATCTAAAAATAATTATTTTGATTGATATGAGTTAGTAAAATCAATCGATAATTATTCATCAATTAAGTGAATGTTAGATAAAAATTTAAAAATAAACACAAAAGTCAAAATTTTACATTTAAGTCTTCCGAATGTAACTGTTATGGTATATGAACAGTTCAAAAATAATACATCCTTAATAAGTATCGATATGCCAAACGTAGCAGTAGTTGTTAGAGGAGCATTTGAAGGAGCTACATCTTTAATGAATGTTAATTTACCAGGTGCAAAAGAAGTTCATGATCAAGCTTTTAAAAACACCTTATCTTTAACCAATCTTAATATCCCTAATGTAAATTATATCGGAGCTAATACATTCGAATCATCCAAATATATTGATATTTTGGTTGATTCCAATAAAAACAATCTTGCTATTATTAATAACATACTTATTGACGGCACAAAGGCTACAGGTGATATTAAAATACCAGAACATGTAACTTCAATTTATGATAGTGCTTTTAAAAACAATACATCCCTAACGAGTGTTGATATGCCAAAAGTGACCAAAATTGGCTTTCATTCTTTTTGAGGAAATACGTCTTTAATTAGTGTTAACATGCCAAATGTAAATGAAATTGAGGGATATGCATTTGCTAATACGACTTCTTTAATTAATGTTAATGTTCCAAATCTGATTAGTATCAGTACAAACGCATTTGAATCATCCAAATATCTTGAAAATTTAATTGATTCAAATAAAAACAATTTAGTTGTCATTAACAATATACTTATTGACGGCACAAAAGCTATAGGTGATATTAAAATACCAGAATATGTAACTGAAATTTTAAAATATGCTTTTAGAAATAATAATTCTTTAACTAGCGTAAACATGCCTAATGTAACTAAAATAGGTAGTGGTGCTTTTGAACGCAATACCAATTTAACAAGTGTTAATATGCCAAAGGTTAAGGTTATTGGTATTGACGCTTTCCGTAATAATGTGTCTTTAAAAACTGTAAACATGCCTAATGTAACTAAAATAGATAGCTATGCTTTTTATAACACTTCATTGACAAATGTTGATTTGAAAAATTTAGTTCAAATTAATGAATCGTCTTTTGCTCATAATAAATTATTAACAAGTGTTAATATGCCTAATTTAACAGAAATTGGTGTGAATGCATTTGAATGAAATGTGTCTTTAAAAACTGTTAATTTACCTAATATAAAGGTAATTCCTTGAGGTGTTTTTAGTCGCACTAAATCTTTAGTAAGTTTAAATATACCAAATGTAACTTCTATTTATTATCGTAGCGCATTTAAATCATCAAAATACCTTAAAAACTTAATTGATTCAAATAAAAACAATTTAGCTATTATTAACAATATACTTGTTGATGGTACAAAAGCTACAGGTGATATTAAAATACCGGAACATGTAACAAAAATTAGTAGAGGTGCTTTTGAGAGCAATAATTCTTTAACTAGTATTGATTTAGCGAATATAACTGAAATTAGTAGTGAATCTTTTATTAAAAATACTAGTTTAATAAGTGTTAATATGCCGAATGCGACCGAAATTCATTTTAATGCTTTTAAGGATAATACATCCCTAAGGAATGTTAATATGCCTAATGTAACAACAATTGGAGGATATGCTTTTGAAAATAATACATCATTAGCTAGCATTGATTTACCAAATGTAAAGGATATTTATGAAGGCGCTTTCAAAAACAACAGATCTCTTACAACAATTAATATGCCAAAAGTAACTAAAATCGGTAACGAAGCTTTCGAGGGTTCAAGATATTTAACAAGTGTTAATATGCCAAATATAAACTATATTAGTTTTAATGCATTCGAGAACACAAATATTACATATGAAAAATCAATAGTACCTTCATCCATGTCAAAAAATGAATTTTATGATTTAAAAAATAATCTAACAAAGCCATATAAAAAAGAAAAATAATATACAAAAAATTAACATTTCATACAAATGTTAATTTTCATTTCTTACCTAATTTTAGGTACTTTAATCGCAAAATTAAGTGTAAACATTAATGCAATTCAACTAGTTGCATATAGTAATGACCCTCACCATTTAATATCTTGTCCTAATAGAATATAGAATTCAAAACTTGCGTTACTTTGGTTTATAAATGACAAGTCTTTTAGTGCGAAATATTTAATTAAATTACTAATTTGGGTGGCAGGTATTAAACTTGATATCTCAGCTAGTGCTCTTGGGAATGTAATTAGTGGGACAAATGCACCAATTAAAAATCCTGCGATACCACTTAAAGAAGCGCTTAAAGCACTAAATGCAGCACTATTTGAAACATAACTGAATATAAATACAAATATAGCACTATTTAAGATACATCCAATTATAACGCTAAATCAGATATACATTCCTTTTTGGAATGGAATGGTAGTTTGGTTGTTTACAATGAATGTTTTGTTACCTAGCATTCAAAAAATACTTATTAGATACATTAGTGTTGTAATTAAGATATTTAAAAATATGTTAAATAGCAGGTAACTTAGACGTATAACACTAGTTTTCACTGGTGTCATATATAAATCATTTAATATTTTTCTCTCAGAGTCAGTAACCATAACACTTGATAAACTAATTGCGTTTGTAAATGTGGTTACTGATAAAAGTCCAATCATTAAACTTATATCGGCATATTGGTTTTTAATGATTTCTGGGGTTTGTTTTGGCATTTGGCCAATGTAAATATTTCTTGCGAATAAAGCAAAACATAAAAGTACAATCATAGGGCTCATGAAGGTAAAGAAAATTCTTTTTTTATCTTTTGCAAAGATTAAAAAATGCCTTTTAAATAAATTGCTTAACTGACTAAACATTTTTACCTCCGAATTGTTCGGTTACATTTAAAAAAACTTCATCCATTGAACCTTTGAAAAATTCGTAATCTTCAATATCTTTGATATGTTCTTTAATTCATTTTGAACCTTCGTTGTAGTCTTTAAATTTAATGGTATAAACATTATTATCTATTTTAAAATCTAAGTTTGATTTTAAAATAGAATCGTTTAACGTACTTGACATTTTATAAATTTTAATATGAGAACTTGAATATTTTGACTTAAGTTCTGAAGGTGTTCCTTCAACTAATTTTTCACCTTTTTGAATAATTATTGCTCTATTACAATTGTTTGCTTCTTCCATGTAATGTGTTGTTAATAAGATAGTTAATTTACGTTCTTTTTGTATTTTATTAAGTATTTCTCAAACTAATTTTCTTGAATTAGGATCTAGTCCAGTGGTTGGCTCATCTAGAAATAGAATTGAAGGTTTGTGAACTAGCGCTCTTGCGATATCAACTCTTCTTTTTTGTCCACCACTAAGTGCTGAATAATTTCTGTCTGCAAAATCATTTAGTTGGAACTCTTCCATAATTTGTTCTACAACTTGTTTTGGGGTTTGATTTTTAAAAAATGATTTGTATAAACTTGCTCTTACTAGTAAATTTTGGTAAACATTTAGACCTGGATCTAAAATGGATTCTTGGAAAACTATACCGATTTGATTTCTTATAGATACTATGTCATCATCGATGCTTTTACCGTGTATTAAAACATCACCGCTATCGCGTTTAAGTAGACCTAAAATAATATTCAGTGTGGTTGTTTTACCTGCTCCGTTTAGACCTAAAAAACCAAACAATTCGCCTTTTTTAACGCTAAAAGAAATGCCTTTAAGTGCTTTATATTTCTTAAAGCTTTTGACCAAGTTTTTAATTATTATAACTTCATCATTTTCATTATTTTTTATACTTGCATTTAATTTATTTGATTCCATATTTTTATTATATAACTTTTAAAATAAATATTATTTAGTTCATAAAAGTTTTAAAAAAATTAGGTTCGAGCCTAATTTTTAAATATTATTAGAAAGTAAATTGTAATTTTAATGCTAATTTTTTAAGTTCTTCAGCATCTTTTTCTTTTTTCAATAATACAAGTAATTTGTAGTTAAATGTAACTGCTTTTACAATTTCTTGTTTTGTTTTTTCGATTTCTTCTTTTGAATTACCTGGGATACCTTTTTCTCCAGTTAATTGTAATTTTTCTTTAAATTCTTGGAAATCTTTATCTTCATCATTTACTTTAAGTTCACCAAATAAGTATTCGTGTACTAATGATTTTTTAAGTTCTGAACTAGCGATTTTATTGAATTCATCGTTTAATTCTTCTTCTGTAGTTTTAACGAATGAAAGGTATTCTTTTCTTTTTAGACCGTATTGTTTTAATGAATTGTTAAAGTCTTCTTCCAATTTAGCAATTCTATCTTTGATTAATTGGTGGTTAATTTGTAAATCAGATTTTTTAATGATTTCTTCAACTGTATCTAATTCAAATTGTCTAATTGAGTCTAAGAAGAATTCTACTTCTTTTTTGTTTTTTAATAATTTTTCGAAATCTTTTAATGTTTCAACACCCTCAATTTTGAAACCTTTAACAAATTCATCGTTAAAGTCAAATTTTGATGGTCTTTTAATTGCGTTAATTGTAACTTGGAATGTAGCTTCTTTATCTCTATATTCTTTTACAAAGTAATCAGATGGGAATTTAACAACAACATCACCTTTGTAACCAACTTTTTTACCAATTAATTGATCTTCGAAACCAGGAATGAAAGTTTTAGAACCTAATAATAAATCATGTCCTTCAGCTTCTCCGCCTTGGAAAGCAACATCATCAATGAAACCTTTGAAGTCGATGTTAACTGTATCACCTTCAACAGTTTTTTCGTTTTTGTCAGTTACTTCAGCTAATCCGTTAAATTTTTCTGAGATTTCTAATTTAGCATCTTCGATTTCTTTTTTACCAACTTTTTTAAAGTTGAATTTTGTTTCAATATCTTTTAAAGAAAGTTTTTTTAAGTCAGGTAAAATTGGGAAGTTGTAGTTAATAACTACATCACCGTTTTCTTCGTTTTTAACGTCTAATTCGTAAATGTGTGCAATTACTGATAATTTATTTTCTGAAATGTGTTTTGCAACTTCTGCAAATTTATTTCTTGCTAAGTCGTTAATAAGAGTTGTGAAAACTTCTTCTTTGTTTACGTATGATCTTAATTTATCAATTGGAGCTTTACCTGGTCTGTAACCTTGTACTTTAACCTTTTGTGCTTTTTTATCTACTAATTCGTTAAATAATTTTTGAAATTCGTCAGATTTAATTGTGTATGAAACAACAACTTGAGAATTTTTATTATCTTGTGTATGTTTAATCATTTTACTCCTTTTTTATATTATAAATATAAATATAATTTTACATTATTTTTAGCTATTTTTAGTTATAAAATCACATATTTTCATATGCTCTTTTTTGTCTGAAAGTATTTGTATAATATTTTCAAAAAACGGTGCATTTATATTGCTATTTTTAATAATTTTATCTAGTGATTTAGCAGTTGTATAACCTTCAACTGTACCATTTGTTTTCTCTAAAGCTTTATTTATACCGAACTCACCAATCATTGTTCCAAATGTATAATTTCTACTTTTAACTGATGTACATGTTAAGAAAGTATCTCCAATACCTGCGAATTGATATACAAAATCATTATTATAATCATTTGTTAATTTCTGATATATAGTTATCATTTCTTGTATCCCAATTGTTATTAAAGCTGCATTAGTGTTTCTGCTTTCTGTCGCAATAGAAGCAATTCCTAAACCTATTGCAAGAACATTTTTAAGTGATGCAAATAGTTCCAATCCTATCTCATTATTATTTTCAACTAATTTAAAGTAATTGTTATTAAAACAATTAACTAATTCATCATTGTATTCTTTATTTTCTCCGACAATATTGATTACAGTTAGTTCTTTATTAAAAATTTCTATAGCGAAAGAAGGACCTAATAGGGTAGCTAAATTTTTTAAATTTTTACTAAATTTTTTCTTAATAAATTGGCTAAAAAAAAGTTCAGTTGATGGTTCGATACCTTTTGATAAATTGATTAAATTTATTCTTTTAAATTTAATCACATCACTTATTTGTTTTAAAACCACTCTTATTGCACTTGAAGGTATAGCTAAAACAATATAACGTGAGTTTAAAACCACTTCTTCTAAGTTATTAGTTGCAAAAATATTATCCTTATTAAAAAAATTATTGGACCCAAAATATTTTTGATTGTGTCCATTATTGATATCTTCAATTTCTTTTTGGTCAATGCCGTACATTGATATTTTTTTATTATTATATGATAGAACATTTGCTAAAGCACTACCATAAGCACCTGTTCCAATAAAACCAAAGTCGTATTTATATTTCATACTATAATTATAGTCTAATAATATAAAAAAAGGTATAAAAAAATGGCAGGGGTAGCAGGATTCGAACCCACAACACACAGGGTTGAAGCCTGTTGTTCTACCGTTGAACTATACCCCTAGCAATTTAAGTAATAATATTATACATTATTTTAATATATACCATAAAAATTTATATCAAAAATATCACTTTAAAGTAATTGTATATAGGTGCTTTAAAGTGATATATAAAAAACGAACACAACTTTATATGTTCGTTTTTGCTTTATTATTTCATGTATTTTACTGCGAAATCTTCTTTATCTTCAAAGTGTTTTCTAACGATTGGTGCTACTTTTTCACCGAATAATCTAATTGAATTCATTATATCTTTATGATCCATTGAACCTACTGGTAAGTGAATTAAGAATCTGTTTAATTCAACTGTTTCCATAACGCTAATAATTTTCTTAGCAACTGTTTCAGGGCTACCTACGAATACAGCTCCTTCTGGACCTATCATTCTTTCGTATCTTTCTTTAGTTAATTCTGTTCAGTGAGGTCTTTCACTTGCGATACGGTCAACGAATAATTTAACAGGGTGTCAGTATTTTTGTGCTGCTAATTCATCTGTTTCATCGATGTAACCTCATGAGTGTGAACCAACTTTCATGTTTTCGAATGAAGGGTTTTTGTCAGCTTTAGAAGCTTCTTTATAAATTGCACGGTAAGCTTGTACAAGTGGTTTAAAGTCGTGTGGGTTTCCACCGATAATTGCGTAAACAATTGGTAATTTACGTGTTGCGATATCAATTGTTGAGTTAGGGTTTCCTCCTGTTGCAACTCAAATAGGCATATTTAATGCTCTAGGATATACTGGTCTGTTTTCAACAGTCTGTGTATATGTTCCTTTTCAATTTAGATTAATGTCACGTTTAATTTCAAGTAACATGTCTAATTTTTCATCAAATAATCCATCATAATCTCTTAATTGGTAACCAAATAATGGGAATGATTCAGTGAATGAACCTCTACCAACCATGATTTCTGCTCTACCATCTGACATTAAGTCAACATGTGCGAAGTTTTGATAAACTCTAACTGGGTCGTTTGATGATAAAACTGTTACAGCACTAGTTAAAATAATGTTTTTTGTTTTAACTGCTCCTGCAGCTAAGATCATTTCAGGGCTTGAAATTGCAAAATCATCTCTGTGGTGTTCACCTACCGCGAAAACATCAAGTCCTACTTCATCAGCTAACACCATTTCTTCGATTAAATCTTTAATTCTTTTGTGGTGTGATTCAATTTTTCCTGTTGATTCTAATTTGGTTGTTTCACCAAATGTTGAGATACCTAATTCTATTTTCATAACTACTCCTTAAATTGATTTATTTTGTTTCAAAATTTTGTTTATAAGTATTTGGTTCATATTTTTGTAAATATACTAAACCTATTTTTTTAATTAAGATTATATCTATTACCTTTCTGATACTAATTCGGCTTGCTTCAGCTGGTGTCATAGAAGCATTTATTTTGTTTATTTCTTCATTCATATCAGTTTGAGATGCGTTTAATTTAAATCTTTTAATTAAAATTCATTGTGCAACAAATCTTTCATAAATAGTACTTGCAACTTCTTCTGGTTTTAAGTTAGCAATTTTTTGTGGGTCTATTTCTGAAATTTTATCTTCTAGAAGTTCGATTGGGAAATTAAATTTCTTTAGGTTTAATTTACTTACTTGGTCAACAATTTGAAAACCGTATGTAACTAAACTTTCATCAACCATTCCGCTTTTTATAGTTCCATATACATATTTCTTTGCATCATCTAAATTTTTGATTTCTGGTATTTGAAGTTGATTTACATTATCATCGCTTAGAGGAGTTTTTACAACTTCTTTAGCATTTAATATATGTATTTCATATGTTTCTTCTTCAGTAAATTTGTAAGTAAATTTATCACCTACTTTTTTACCGATTAATGCATATTCAAGACTTTTTTGATCATTATTATTAGCGATTAATACAATTCTATCTTTTCTGTTGATATCAGCTTTATATATTTCTAATCCAACTTCATTATTAAGTTTAATTTCACCTTTTATATCATTTTTAAAGCTGAAATTTTGAACATAATTATCTACGAATGTATTAATTTGTGCGTCATAATTTTCCGGTAATTTAAAATCTGGTCTATTGGTTAAGTCTGAAGCAAAATCGTTATATTCTTCTTCTGTGATGTAAAAGACTTTAAATTCAAGTCCTGCTTTTTCAACAGTAATGTCTTTATTAATTAAAATTGGTGCTAGATAAACGTTTGGATCATCATATTTAGATAATAATTCTTCGTGTAATTTCATTTTTTCGAAAAATATTATTGTTCTAGTTGATTCATCTAAAATTTTAGCTTGGTTTATCCCTTTTTCTTTTTTAGACTCCAAATAATGTAATGCCTGATTTTGAACATTAATTCAAAATTCTTTTTCTAAAGTTACTTTTCTTGTAATTGATTTCATTTTTACTCCTAATATTAAATTAATAAAAGTATTATAGATTAATTATTATTAATTTACCAAAAATGAAGCTCATAATTAATAATAGTGTCGCTGTTTAATCTATATTACTTTAAATTTAATGTTAATTAAAAAAGTAACTATTGGAGTAGTTCAAAAGACCACTTAAAAACTTTATTACTCTTAACTTAACGTATTAATTATATCACTTTTTAGCAAAAGCGTTATTTTTTTGCTAAAAAAGTGCCTTTTATTGACTTTTTCCTTTTTTGGTGCTTTTTTAGTTCTTTTTTAGTACCCAAAAATAGTATCGGCAATAGAAGGTAATATTTCTTCTTTAATTGTTTTTATTTCTTGTTTTATTTTATTTAGCTTACGACTGTTCAATTTAATGTTTTTCAAAATAAGTGAATTAGATTTAAATTCTGTATTCAACAATGGTAAATAATTTTCAAAAACTTTCTTACTTTGATTATTTTTATTTTCTTCCAATTCAAAGAATTCGTTTGCTTTGTTAACGGCATATTCAACGGTTGAATCTTTATCTAAAGTAACAATATTATTTATTACCTTTAATATACTTTTTAATTTACTAAGTTTTACTTCTTCATTTCTTAATTTATTAGTTTTTCAAATGTAATAATAAATTTGATTTTCAATTATCTCTTTTTTATCTGAATTTTTATGTATGAAAGCAATCTTTTTTACGTCATCTCTATTATATTGTGAGATGCAATCTATTATTATGTTTTTTTCATCATCATTTAGTGGTCTGTCATATGCTTTATGTTGATATGAATTTTTAAAGTTATTTAGTATTAAAATTGCACCTAAAACTGCGCACATTGCACCACTTGAAAAGTCTGGTTTTAATTTTATAGTCGAACCTTTATAAAGAGCTTTTTGATTTTCGATAGCTTCCATTTTTTTGAAGTAGTTTTCATTGAATAATTTAGATGGAACAACTTTATCAATTGAAATACCAGAACCTTTTTGAATATTTTTGGTTTTAAAACCAAACATTGGTTCAATGATGTTATCTTCTAGTGAATTTCCTCAAACTAAAAAATCAATATTATGTGAATTGATTTCAAGGTTTTTTATACCAGTGATTTTTCTAATTGATTTTGTTAACATTCATTTTAGAGTTGTTTTTGATTGGTTAATTAGATTCTCTAAATTTCAAATTTTTTTAAGGTTAATATAACCTGTATCTAAAATTAAATCATCATTTTTATAGTAGCCAACTGTATATATGTAAGGGAACTCGAAATTATGTGGTACATTTTTAAAAATTCTTCTTAAGAAATTGGAGGTAATTGCTTCAAAGTCAATGTAAATTTCTATTTTTTTATCCATTTTTCCTCCTTTGCTTTAAT
The DNA here is from genome assembly GCF_013348745.1 of Mycoplasma sp. OR1901. Taxonomy (NCBI): domain Bacteria; kingdom Bacillati; phylum Mycoplasmatota; class Mollicutes; order Mycoplasmatales; family Mycoplasmataceae; genus Mycoplasma; species Mycoplasma sp. OR1901. The sequence goes on from NZ_CP054666.1 coordinate 65,856, forward strand.
TATATTATGTTTATTTAAAAACACCATCGAAATGGTGTTTATCAAGATGATATTTATTATTTTCTTTTAATTTCTTTAAGACGTGCACTTTTACCTTTACGATCTCTCATAAAGAATAATCTTTTTCTACGAACCTTGTTTGAACGAACAACTTCAATGTGAGCAATTAGAGGTGAGTGAACTGGGAAAGTTCTTTCAACTCCAATACCGTAAGAAATTTTTCTTACTGTAAATGTTTCTCTTGTTCCTGATTCTTTTTTAGAAATTACTAATCCTTCAAAAATCTGAATACGTTCTTTTTCACCTTCACGGATACGTACTGAAACTTTAACGTTATCTCCTGTTGTAAATGCAGGAATATCTGTACGTAATTGTGATTTTTCAACAGCTTCAATTAATTTATTTCTCATTTTTAATCCTTTCAATAATATCTGGTCTATTTTTTAATGTTTTTTTGATCTGAAATTCTTTTTTTCAAGCTTCAATTTCCTTATGATTTCCACTAAATAGTACTTCAGGAACTTTCATTCCTTTGTACTCTCTAGGTCTAGTGTATTGTGGATAATCTAGTAATCCATCTCCTTGAAAGGAGTCATAAATATGTGATTCTGCTTTAATAACGTTTGGCACTAAACGTGCTATAGAATCTGCCATTACCATTGAAGGTAATTCGCCACCTGTTAATACATAATCTCCAATTGAGAGTTCTATATCTACTAAGTCAACAATTCTTTCGTCAAAGCCTTCATATCTACCGGATATAAATGTAATTTGATCATATTTTTTTGCTAAATCATTCGCAATTTCTTGAGTAAATTTTTTACCTTGTGGCGAAACTAATATTTTATAACCACCTCTATTTGGTAGTGAATCAAGCGCTAAATCAATTGGTTCTATTTGTAATAATAACCCATGTCCGCCACCGTAAATTTCATCATCAACTTTGCGATGTTTGTTAGTACTAAAATTTCTGAAATCAACTACATTTATTTCTAATAAGTCATTTTGAACTGCTTTATTAATAATACTTTCATTAATAAAGGGTTCAAAATATTTTGGAAACAGAGTCAAAAAATTAAATTTCATATTAATTATTTAGAAGATTTTAATAAGTTTGCAACTGTTAAAGTAGGTTTAGCACCTTGACTTAATCATTTAGCTGTAGCTTCTTTGTTTAGGACTAATTCTTTTGTTGAAGGGTTGTAGTGTCCAAGTGCTTCAATAAATTTACCATCACGTGGAGCTCTAGCGTCAGCAGCAACTATTTTGTATACTGGTCTGAATTTGCTCCCCATTCTTTTTAATCTTAATTTTACCATATCACCTCCTAATAAGTGTCAAGCAAAAGTGCTTGACAGTAAATAGTAAAATTATTATATACGATATTTTGATAAATTGAAATATTTTTTTTACAAAAAAACACCCAAAATGGGTGTTTCAATATTATTCGTTATTTAATTTTTCTCAGTTAGGCATTTCTGTAAATTCTTTTGGACTATATTTGTTAGGGAATAAATAGCTCAATAATCTCATACGTTCATAGAATGAACCAGGATTTTGGGTTGTTTTACCATCCCCTAAAAAGGCATTACTATTAGTATCAATCATCATAACATTTGAACTAATTGATTCAGTTTCTGTTAGTAACCCTGTTGGATTTCCTTCTGAATCGAACACCATACTTCCTGAAGAACCTTTTTGTAAGTCGAATATTTTTGAGTGTAATGGAACAGAAGGTAATTTTGATCTTGCTCCACCGTAACCTAATTCGTTAATACTTTTATCCGCCATACTTCCAATTATGTATTCACGATATCTTTTGTTTTCGAAACTATCTTTATTTAAAGTATTTTGTTGGATTGGGAACGATGCAATACTTCAATTTAAGTTTACAAGTCTTGATACGTGTAAGTTATGTCTACTTGGTTTTAAGTTTTTTAGTGTTGGAAGTTTTTTAAAGAAGTTGTATGTTCTCATAACTGCTTTATCATTTTGATCGATTGGTCTACCGTTATAATATGCAACATCTCCTACTTGATCAAATGCATTGAAGAAGTCTTTAAAGTCTGCTATACCAACAATTAAATCAGCATTAGAAAGTGAATGAGATGTATTTCCTCTTGTGAAAATACCTCAGGTACTATTGTCATTTATATCACCATAGTTATTTCTAAATTCTCATGCTGAATTAGGGAAAATAGCGTCATTGTGAAAGTTAGCAATTAAATCTACTTTAACTATTGCTTCTGTTCATTCTTTTTCGTATTCAACACGACCACTTGGGTCTGATTTGTCCATCGATCAACCACCTGCAGGTTCAAAAATTTCTAATGGTAAATTGAAATTATTATTTTTAAATTCTTTAGATGAACCAGCACCTCAAACGTGTTGATTTGTAGTTATATAATATCTATAGTCATTTGGATCTTCGGTCACTTTACCAATAACATCTCATGTCCCTTCGGCGGCCAATGGTTTAGGCGCGAAGTTAAATGCTCTTTCTCTAGCGTTTAGTACATTTTCGTGTTTTTCACCAAAGTATACACGTTTTGATGAACCTTCCAATGTAAGTTCTGTATGTACATAACTATCTTTGAAATTAAGTTGATTTAAACCAACTGATAATATATTTGGTTTTTGCTTAGGTACATATGTAATTTGAGTTGGGTTGTTACCTAAATCAGCTCAATGCGCAAAGAAAAGTGAGTTACCTAAAAATGTAGAGTTGTTTATTGATAAATAATGGTCTCCAAGTCTATCAAAAATCTTGGTTTTATCATTTTTTGATTTAATAATGTAAGTTAGTTCCTTTGTAGAATTATTATATTCAATATCAAATTGATATCTACTTGCAATTAATTGTTTTAATTTTAATTCTTCTTCTTTTGAATTTCTAATTGCTAAATATTCAAAACTTACATTACTAATTTTAGATTTTGTCAATAATTCTTTATAAGGAATTGCTAGATAAACAAATGATTTAGACATATTTCTAGTTGAATCATTTGCTGAAGCACGTGTTACGTTACCATATGTAACAAATGGCTCGGGTTCTATTAAATCAATAACTTGTCTTTGTTTTGGATCGAATTCAAAACCAATTTCGAAGTATGCATCATTTTCGTGAGCATCAATCCCGTTGAAAACAGAAATATCTTTTGTTATTTTTGCTTCTGTGAATTTATCATTTATTTTTCATGTTAAATCATTAACAATTTCTCTTGGTGAAATAAAATGAGTTTGAATTTCTTGATTATTTTGTGTTAGGTGAACTTTTGAAGTTAATTTATTTAACTCTTCATGTTTATAAGCTAAAGAATTTGATAATTGACCTTCATAAAGTGTTGCTCTTTGTTTATATCATAATTCTCTATTAAAGTTATTTAACGCGTAATGATTTTGAATAGAATAATCTACATTAATTCCTGATTCATTTACCTTTTCGAATAAACTATTTTTTGTTTCCCCGGTATTAGAACCTGATATATAGTTATTATCGTTGTTTTGGTAGTTAAAATTGTATAAAAATCTTGTTTTATTTTTAAAATCATTACTAAATCTAAAATGATTTTGATTAATAAATTCTATTAGTGAATTTTTATCAACTATTTTAACAGACTTAAGTTGATATTCTGTATTTTCGTAAAACCCATTTAAATTAAATTTTTGTAGTTTACTAAATGGAACAACAACTTTTTGTTCTCTCAAGAATAGATTACGATAGATACTTACTTCTCTTTCATTTTTCTCTTGTCCTATATCACCTTTACGTTCAAATACTATTTCTAAATTTTTATTTTTAAATAATTCATAGTCATCTTTTGTAAAATTAATACCTATTGAACCGTAAATATTTTTATTTTCTGAATCTAAATAAAAATTTAGTTTTTCTACATTGAAGTTTTTTTCAACCTTATGATTTGTAATAATCATATTTGTGTTGGTTGCATTACTTTCAATTAATTTATCACCATATTGAACTCTTGTGAGCATAAATTTAGATATATCTTTAGGTAGATTAGGATTAGTTATAATAAATTGATTTCCATTTTTTGTCCCTGTATAAACTTTTGAAAACGGACTGAACGGATCCATACTTTTAATTTCAAATTTTACTTTTGTAGAATCTATTGAGTTATCTATATTGCTAAAGTTAATTCCTAAGTTATTGTCATTTCATTGAATGCTATTTATTGTTGGTAAATCAGAAGAAGATGAACTTCCTTCTGTGCTTCCGTTTATTTTTATTTCTGGTATTCCGTCTACTTTAACTCAACCTTTTTGAAAATTGTTATCCACAAGAATTTCTAAACCTAAAAATTTATCAATTTTAGATACATCAAAGTAATTTGCGTCAGCAACAACTTTAGCGTAATTACTTTTATTTACAACTCTGTTTCAATCATCTTTTCTTTGGTAACTAAATCCGGCATATTGAATTTCTTTATCTTTAGTAATTCAAATAAATCTTAATTTATCAATAATATCACGTGGTGTTGTTCTGTCTTTCTTTTGGAAAATAAGGTTGAATGTATGATTATTACCATTTCCTGTTGGCCACGTTGTTCAACCGGTGAAGTTTTCAATTTTATATTTAGAAGAATCTAATCATGATTCGTTTCCTAATAAGACATCACCTTTTGAAGTGAAATTTATGTTTTCGTTGTTTTTTGTAACGTTAACTAATCTAATTTTATAGTTTTTATCTATGTTTGATATTTTAGCAATTAAAGTACGTTTTGAATTATTAGATAATGTTAACGGTAGGGTAATTTCTTTGTTATCTGTATCATATTTATATATTAATTTATACTCATCATTTTGTTTTATATCAACATTAGATTTTATTTTAATAGTTAATGTTCTGTTAGAGTAAATATCTGATAAAAGTGAATATTCTGTAAATTGTGAATTATCAATAATTTCGTTTGTATAATTTGTTTCTGTTTTATTGTTTAGCCATTCATTATAAACACCAAAATATGGGTCATTTTTATTGTATGATGAAATATTTGATACATTAATATTATTTTTTTGTTCGTAAACCTCTTCTCTTAAACTATATTTAGAATTAAAATCTGAAGTATTTGTCCCGGTGTTGTTATCTCCGCTATTCCCTGAATTATTACCTGTACTTGGTTTAGAAGGCTTTTCATCTGTATTATTTTTTTTACCCTGATCTGTTGTAGGTGGTGTAACACTTGTATCTCCGCCATTGCCATTTTCAGGTTTTTCAGGGCCAACTTCTGTTTCTCCGCCTTTTTCAGGTTCGCTAGGTGTTTCAGGTTTTGTTAACGGTGGTGTAACTTTATCATCTTGATTTCCGGTTTCTGAACCACCTTGATCTGTTGGTGGATTTGTGGTACCACCATCAGTAGTATCACCTTTATCCGTTTCGCTAGGTGTTCCTGAATTTGTACCTTGATCTGTTGTCGGTGGTGTAACACTAGTATCTTCACCGTTGCCATTTTCAGGTTTTTCAGGGCCAACTTCTGTTTCTCCACCTTTTTCCGGTTCGCTAGGTGTTTCAGGTTTTGTTACCGGCGGAGTAACTTGACCTTCATTATCTATAATGCTTGGTGGTGTAACTTTATCATTTTCTTTACTGTTAGTATTATCATCAACCTTTGGTTTAGGTGTTATTTGATTATCTTTGTTACTTGGTCTGTATCTATTGCTTTGTGTGCCACATGCAACTAACATCGGTAATGCTCCGGAAGAAATTGCAATTGCACCTAAAATTAGTCATTTATTACGTTTTTTCATTTTTAACTCCTTGTAACTATCACAAAATAATTATATAACTTTATTAATTAATAATAAAATTACGAAATAAATAATAACCATTATTTTACACCCTTATTGTTAAGTTTATAAATAAAAAAATAAAAGACATAATGAATTTCACTTTGCCTTTTATTTTGATTTTTGTATGATTATTTAACGATTTTTGTTACTGAACCAGCACCAACTGTACGTCCACCTTCACGGATTGAGAATTTTGTTCCTTCTTCAACAGCGATAGGAGCGATTAATTCAACAGTTAAGTTAACGTTTTCTCCTGGCATAACCATTTCACGTCCATCTTCAAATACAACTCCACCTGTTACGTCTGTTGTACGGAAGTAGAATTGTGGTTTATAGTTTTTGAAGAATGGTGTGTGACGTCCACCTTCTTCTTTTTTAAGTACGTAAATTGCAGCTTCGAATTTTGTGTGAGGAACGATTGAACCTGGTTTAGCTAAAACTTGTCCACGTTCGATGTCTTCACGGTTAACTCCACGAAGTAATAATCCAGCGTTATCCCCTGCAAGTGCTTGTTTTAAGTTTTTACGGAACATTTCAATTCCTGTAACAACTGTTTTTTTAGTTGCGTGTAATCCAACGATTTCAACTTCTTCGTTTAAGTTAAGTGTTCCACGTTCTACACGTCCTGTAGCAACTGTTCCACGTCCTGTAATTGTGAAAACGTCTTCAACAGCCATTAAGAATGGTTTATCGAATTCTTTAACTGGTGTTTCGATGTATGAATCAACAGCGTCCATTAATTCCATAATTTTTTCTTCGTAGTGAGAATCACCTTCTAATGCTTTTAAAGCTGATCCACGGATGATTGGAGCGTTATCTCCATCAAATCCGTATTCTGAAAGAAGTCCACGAATTTCCATTTCAACTAATTCGATCATTTCTTCTTCACCTTCTAACATATCGCATTTGTTTAAGAAAACAACGATACGAGGAACACCAACTTGTTTAGATAAAAGAATGTGTTCACGTGTTTGAGGCATAGGTCCATCTGTTGCAGCAACAACTAAGATAGCACCGTCCATTTGTGCAGCCCCTGTAATCATGTTTTTAACGTAGTCAGCGTGACCAGGACAGTCAACGTGTGCGTAGTGACGTGACATTGTTTGATATTCGATGTGTGATGTGTTAATTGTAATCCCACGTGCTCTTTCTTCAGGAGCGTTATCGATAGAAGCGTAATCACGAGCTTCTGATAATCCTTTTTTAGCTAATACTGTAGCAATAGCAGCTGTTAATGTTGTTTTACCGTGGTCAACGTGACCGATTGTTCCAACGTTAACGTGTTCTTTACTACGATCAAAATCTAATTTTGCCATATTTTAAATCCTTTCTAAAATTTAATTATAATATACTAATTTGTAAATATTTGTTTTAGCGCTAAAACCACCTTAGTCTAGCCTTTCAACTAGAACCCGTCCTTAATTTGTTAGCAAAAATATTTTACCAAAAATAAATAAAATAAAGTTAATTTTTAATTTGCTTTTATTTTTTATATTTTAACATATTTTTAAAAATATTATTTTATATTATATATAACTTGAAAATAGCATTAAAAATAAGCACAATCGTTTTTGATTGTACTTATTAATATTTTATTATTTCTATTTATTTGCTTTAAAAATGCTTGTTCTAAAGTTATCTGTTTGTAAGTTAAATTGTGTTAATATATCTTTTTTAACTGATTCTCTCTTAATAAATCCAAATTTTGGTTTTAGTAAGTCATCATTTATAGCAATTCTTAATAGATCTTGAATTTCTTTTGCATTTGTTAATTTGTATGCTTTATTGTTATAAGTTACTGTAATAGGATTAAAACTATCTTTTTTAGCTAATCTTTCTTGATACATTGCTTTTCTAAAGTCTGAATATTTATTGTATTTTGATCCAAAAATATTTTTGTAAACATATGTATCTGATAATATTTCGCCTTGTTGCAATCCTTTTTCTAAAACATTAGATGTATATTTTACAAATCCGTTATCTCAACCGTATTCTGCTAATAATTCAAATGCATTTCTTCTAAATGTTAAACCACCTGTTACACCTTTGTCGTTTTGATATGCTGCGTAAATAGGATCGAACATAGAAATTCAGTAGTAGTTAAAATCGTTATCACGAACCGCTAGTTTCTTATCGATACCAACGTTAAATTTGTTTCCTTTGAAAATAATATTTTTATCTATTAAGTCGTTTAATGTTCTTAATGAAGAAATATCTTCGATTGTTGCATCAACTCACTTATCGTTTGCGTGGTGATATCCTTTATCAATATCATTTGCAGTAATTTGTTTTCCATCAATTGTTCTATAGAAGTTTCTATCTGTTTTCATATCGTTTGTATCTAGAGACATTTCTAATTTTGCGAAGAATTTAGATTTAGCATCTTCATTCATTGATAACAATACTTCAGCTTCTAATCCGTCAATTAAATATGTAACGTCAAATAAGTTATGTAAGTATGTTTGGAAATCATTTTTATCGTTGAATCTACTAATGTTATTGTTTGTTGTTACAGGACCGTTTATTTCTTCTATGAAATTAAATCCGTAGAAGTATGCATCTTTACTTGAAACTGATTCAAATAACCCTAAAGCAAATGCTTCTGGACCTTGACCTGGTCTATATTCATTATTTTGTAGTCATGTTTTTCTATCGTACGCGTGAGTTAATTCGTGTGTTATTGTAACAGCACCTTCAGCTTCCAACATGTTTACACTATCTAATTTTATAAGTTTTGTAAATTGGTTGGCGTAACCAGATTCTTTACGTGGAGATTGGTTGTAATATCTTCCAATTGGTCCGAAGAAATCGTTTATTGCAGTGTAATTTTGGTCAAATGCAGACGCTCATCTACGTTTAATATCTCAACCATCATGAATAGGTTGACCATTTTCGCTTGATAGAACTCAATAACCATCAAATACTTCAACTATTGTATTTTCTAATTCGTTTCTACCTGCTTCGTTAGAAATAGAGTATAGAAGTTCTGTGAATTTCATGAATTTTTCAGCACTAACTCTTATTTTGTTTTTTGTTTTTTCTAATTCAACATCGTATTGTTCTTTATCGTGTCATATTTTTTCGTCAATTGATCTACCGTAACCACCAAAATACATTGTTGCAAGTGTTGAAATAACGTATACGTTATCTTCTTTTAAGTTTAATAAAGGTAAGATAAATCTGTTTGCACTTGCTTTTTTCTTTAATTTTGAGTAAAGCGAAATATCTAATGTATCAAATTTTGTTGATTTAAGTTCGTAAATATATGCTTTTGATGATTCTTTTAATCATTCACCCATATTTTGATTGTTGTTAAATATTTCGTTGTTCATTTCTAAGAAATCAAATATAGTTCCTGATTTGTCTTTATTTAATTTCGCTAGATGTTTTTTGAATACTTCGTCATTATTTTGTAATAATAAATCTTTGAATTTTAATGATCCTATTTCTTTTAATAAATCAATATTTTTAATATCTGAATTATAGAAATCAGGTCTAAATAACACTAAGTTTTTAATGTTGTATTTACCAAATTGTACTTTATATAATCTATCTAGATATGTTAAAGCAAGCATAATTTGATGTTTATTATCTAAAATTTCTTTTTTAATTACACTTCTAATGTTTTCGTTAGAATAGTCTGCAACATTATAGTTAGCAATTATTGATTCTAAGTAATCTTTTATATTCTTTTTAACTGATGAAAATGCATCGTTTAAGTATAAATATTGCATTGTAATTTTATCTGTTTTATTTTCGGTATTGTACGCAGCAAGATCAACTAAAGTTTGAAATTCGTTTGAATTTAAATCTAATGAACTAAATTCTTGTACTAATTCATTAATTAATTGATCGTTTTTATTTAAGAATTGTCTTGGTGAAAACTTAAGAACATTATTAAATGTATATTCATAAATGTTAGTATTTTCAAATTGTACAGGAGCACTTAAGTCATAAACTTGAATAGTATTATCATTAAATTTAACAAATATTTTCTTAATTGCTTCTTTGTTGTATAAGTTTGTAGCAAAATTATTATTTTCATCTAACGGAACTACATTGTTAATTTCTTTTGTGAATAATACATCTGAAGTACTTACTAAGTTACCTAACTCAACAATAGTATTTCTGTCGTGAAGTGGTAATAATTTAGCCATATTTTTGTATGCAACTTCTCTAGTATTATCATAATTATTTACTTTTGAGTAATTAACTTTATCGAAGTTATTTAATTTTGCTTCGTTTTTAATAATTCCTAAATCAAGTAGTTTTTGATGTACTTTATCTTTCGAAATATGTGTATCATCATTTATATTGTCCGTAACTATGTAGTTGTTTTCCATTGTAGTATCGTTTCAATTAGAGAAAATTTTATTATTATTGTCATTGTAGATTACATTTATTAAGTTTTCGTTTAAAACATCATAATTTCATGTTTTACCTAATAATAAACCAGTATTATTTTTTGTACTTTGGTTATTTGTAATTTCTCCTAAAAAATAGTTCTTATCTAATTTAACACCACCAATTGTTTGAGATGTAAGTAATCCAAAATATTGACCAGGAGAACTAATACCATTAATTATAAAGTTAATATTTATTATATTTCTATTAAGTGATGCTTTAATAGGGTTATCTTTCGTTGTAAATGTTGAACCAAAAAGACCCCCAACATAATCGTTATTTTTTTGTACCGCTCTATAATTTACATTTGCATTAATTTCTAAATTATTAATAATAAAATCTTTGGCAATAACCGCAAGTGCACCACCAGATTTTGTCAATTGGATAGTAGAGTTATCTATCTTAAAGTTTTCCAATGTTGCACCATGAATTTCATTGAATAATGGTTTATTTAGTCCGTGAATTGTGAATTTTTTGCCATCAACACTTTTTAGTTTACCGGTAAATTTATTAGTAATATATGAATCGCCATTTGTATTCTCTGCATATAAATCTGATCCTATTATAAATTCGTTAGATGGGTTTGCGTTTATTTTTGTCACCAACTGACTAAATGATGTTATAACAGAGTTGTCATTGATTATTTCTTCAACTGAAAAAGTAAAGTGTTCAATTGCATCGTTATTAGAGTTAAAATATGCTAATTTCTCGTTATTGACTGTTATATCGTATTTACCATTATTTCTTACTATTTGCTTAACTGGTAATTCGTAAACGAACATAGAATCTTGAATTTTAACTAAATAATTATTTTTATCTAAATCATTACCATTTAAGCCTGCAACTTTTGTGATTGCTCCATTGTTTATTTTAAATAATTCAACGCTTTTAATATCTTTAAAATCTAATGATTTTTTATTATATTCACCACTAAGGTTGTCCATTGCTTCCAATAATAACTCAGTAGATAATGCTACTTCTTCTTCTGTTGCGTTTTCGTTATTGTTTAACTCTTTAGAATTTGTTAATTTTTCATCAAAATCATTTTTAACATCATTATTTTTTTCATAAATATATGTTGACGATTTTTTCTTTTCTTCAGCTAATCTTACAGCTTCTATTAATTTAGATTTATCTACAACTTTTTTAGGTTTCTGTTTGAAGTCAACATAGCTGTTAAACATACTTCCAGATACCACTTTAAAAAAGACAAAATCTCCTCAAATATTTTTTGATACGTCAACAATTTCGTTTAGATTAAATAAATTTGTTATTTCAACTCTTTCTGCTTCAAATAAATCACTTGGACTTTTTATTTTGAATAAAACTATATCATTTTCTCTAAACTTTGTTTGCGCATTAGGATTTTCTATCGTTTGTCCTGATTGGTAAATATAAAGTCTACTTCCATCATTGTTTTTATTTACAAATATAGTTATATTTTGTTGCCCTGAATTTTCTCTATTTTTAAATGTAACATTTACATTCTTACTTTCGTTCATTGTTATATCAATAAACGCTTTCGAATCATCTATATTTGCTAAGTTGTCTTCTCCATTTATTGTTAATGTAGATACTTCTTGTCCTGATGGGATATCGAAAAATACTCTTACTACTTTATCTCCAAGAATATTTTGAAGATCTATATCACTTGATGTAACTAAACCTTCACCTAATGTAAGGCTATATTTTTTTAAAGCTGTAACTGCATCTTTGAATTTAACACTTATTTCTGTATTGTTTTTAATGTTAAATACAAATTTATTTTCACTTGTTACTTGTTTTCTTTTGTTTGAACCATTAACGATTAATTCATCAATTTTTTTACCTTCTGGTACATTTATATTAATTGTAACTTCATTATTATAAGGAATTTCTGTTTTATTAACGTTTGTTTCTAATGATAATTCTGTACTGTTTAATGTTAAAGAATATTTATTTAATGAATATGTAGCACTAACGTTGTGAGTGTCTTTATTTGGTGTAAAGCTAAATTGTCCATTTACAATTTCGCTAGTTTTATCAACACCATCGAACATTAATGTTTCTATATGGTTATTTGCTGGTATTTCTAAATTAAGTGTAACAATTTTATTTTGTTCTACTGTTTTGTTTGTTTCTGTAAATCCGGTTAATGTTAATGTTGATTCTTTTGCTTTTTCTTCTGGAATTTCTTTTTCTATTTCGTTTGTTTCACTATTATTTCCAGTGCTTCCAGAATCTGTACCTGTATCGGTATCAACTTCACTACCTTCAGTTGAATCGCCACCATCGCCACCATTATTAGGTGTTTCTGGATCTACTGTATTTCCACCGTCTGTATTATTGTTAGGGTCAACCGGATCAACTTCTTTGTCTCCGCCTAAATCTGTAGTAGCTTCAAACACAATACTAATAACCGTATTTGAATTTATTTGAACATTAAACGAATCATTGTTTACTTGATTTTTGTAATCTTGATTGTTTACTGTTAATGTTTGTATTTGTTGTCCGCTAGGCACTTGTATATTGAAATTTAAAATAGTATTTTCAACAACACTATTTAAATTAATGTTTTCGTTTGTGACTGTAACATTATTAGGAACATTAACTGAATATTTACTTAAATCTACATAAGTTACTTCAACTTTTGTATTTTTATCTTTTATCACTCAATTAAAGGTATTTTCGTTTGATAAAGTTATTGTTTGAACTTTGTCATTGATACGAATTTCAGAAACTTTTTTACCTGTTGGTATAACTAAAGCAAATTGAACCTGATCTCCTATAATGTGTTTTGTGTTTTTATCATTTGAAGATAAAGTTGCACCATTTAATGTAAATGTTGCATTTTGTTCATTATCTTTATTTGATGTTTGTTTTTTTGTATCTTTTTTAGTTAAAAGATGTGTTGTAACTCCTGCTACAGCACTTACTGATATTACTGATGCAATTACGCTACCAATAACAATTTTTTTCTTTTTTTTGTTTAATGACATAAAACTCCTTATTTAATATAACTAATTATAGCATACAGAAAATTTCAACCCTTTAAATGTATATAAAAAGATAAAAAATTAAATTTTTCATTTTTTTAATTTTTTATCTTATTTTTTGTTTATGAGTTTTTCAACTCTACTTAATAAATCTGTAAGATTCTTTTCGCTTTGACTAATATTTTTTTCTATCTTTTCAACCTTATTATCGACGGCTTTAAGACTCTCATTACTAAAATCAGAATAACTTTTTAAATCATAATCACAGTTTTTACGTTTGTATATACCTACATTATAGTTATCTGTGTTAATGATTTGCTGCTTGTTAGATGTTTTGTAAGGTGTTAAATCGTCTAAATAAGTTCTATTATCATTAGTTTTGACTATTATCTTCTTATCATTATTTAAAATATTTAAATCAATAATATTTCCAAATGATTTGATGTCTATTATTTTTTTACCTTTGTTAGATTTTGAAATTTGTGGAATTTGACTTGAGTTCATTTTCACTATTTTTGCATCTTTAGAGATAAAAATTAAAGTATCTTCTTCATTATTAAGTGTAAAGTTTGCAACTTTATCATCTAAAGATAAATAAACACCTTTAACACCTTTAGCTTTAACACCTTGAACGCTAATATTTAGTTCAGAATATGAAGATACTAGTCCTTTTTCGGTAATAATTGTAATATTATTTTGATCATTACTTAAGTAAGAATTTACTAATAAATCATTATTTAAAAGGTTAATTGCAGTGTACATTTTGTTTAATTTTTTAACCTCAAAATCACCTAATTTTGTTCTCTTAAAGTACCCATTTTTAGTACCTAAAACAACATTAAGTTTACTATTTCAATCTTTTATTTCAAAGACATTAATAACTTCTTCAGTAGGTCCAAGATTTACAATATCTCTTAATGAAGTTCCATAATCTTTTCATTTATTTTCATTAAGTTTATATATTGGGACTATGGCATAATTACCATAATTTGTGAAAATTAATAAGTTATGCATTGTATTTGCTTTTTCGTAATACATTAAATTATCATCTTCTTTTAAATAGTAAGTGCTAATATTATTTGATTCGTATGTTTTTTCAGAAAATCTTTTAATATATCCTAATTTAGAAACACCTAAATAAACATCTTCCTCTTTTATTAAATCAATTTGATTATAAGAAACATCAAATTCATTTTTTTCGATTTTAGTTTTTCTAGGAGTACCGAATTCTTTTTTGATTAAAAGCAAGTTTTCAACTATAAATTCATTAAATTTATCTTCATTGTTTAATAACAATTGAATTCTTTTAATTTCTTTTTCTAATTCATTTTTCTCGTTTAGATAAGCAACTTTATCAGTTTTACTTAAACGATAAAGTTTAAGTTCAGCTATCGCAGTTGCTTGTAAGTTTGTGAAACCAAAATGTTTAATTAAGTTTTCAATAACACCTGCTTTTGAACCTTCAGAATTTCTAATAACTTTAATAACTTGGTCAGGGATTTCAGCTACTTTAATAAACCCTAAAACAATTTCATGTCTAAGTTGACTTTTTTCTAAATCATAGGTAAGTGTTTTTGTTTTGATATCTTTAACATGAGTTATATACCCATTTAAAAGTTGTTTAAGGTTAAGGGTTTTAGGTTGGTCATTATCAATAGCTGTGTTGTTGTATGAATAACTAATTCTTAAATCAGTTTTAGTAAATAAGTATGATAATACACTATCTATGTTTACATCTTTATCAAGTGTAATTAAAATATTAATTCCGTTACGATCCGAACGATCTTTGATATCGATTACACCATCAATATCACCATTTGAAATTATTAAATCAATTTTATAAACTAATTCAGATTTATTTATTCCAAATGGAATTTCGTTAATTTCTATAAATTGATTATTTTTTTCTGAATATGTTTTGTAATTACAGTATAAATAAATTCTTTCATTTTTGTTTTGTCCGTATTCAAAGGCTTCAACAATTCCGGCAGTTCCTTTAATAACTCCGCCAGTTGGGAAATCTGGTCCTTTAATGTATGCCATTAATATTTTTGTGCTTATTTGTGGGTTTTTAATAAGTTCAATTGTTGCATCTATAATTTCTGATAAGTTGTGTGGTGGCATTTCTGTAGCCATACCTATAGCAATACCCTTTGTACCATTTACTAATAATGTTGGGAAAATAGAAGGTAAAATACTTGGTTCAGTTTCACTATCATCAAAGTTAGGAACAAAAGCAACGGTATTTTTCTTTAAGTCATTTAATATGTATCTTGCTACTTTTGAAAGTCTAACTTCAGTATAACGCATAGCAGCAGCAGGGTCATTATCCATTGAACCAATATTACCGTGCATATCTAGTAAAGGAATGTTAGATTTTCATCACTGGCTTAAGTTAACCATAGCTTCATAAACCGAACTATCACCATGTGGGTGATATTTACCAATTACATCACCAACTATTCTAGCTGACTTTTTATAAGGTTTATCTGCGTCTAAACCTAAAACGAACATAGAGTATAAAATTCTACGTTGTACGGGTTTTAGACCGTCTTTTACATCAGGAATAGCTCTATCTTGGATAACATATTTAGAGTACCTTTTAAACCTATCCGACATTATTTTATCTAATGATTCGTTAATTATATTTTCTACAATTTGTTTATTTTTCATATTACCCCTTATTATTTCTAATTATATTATATTAGTTTATTTGATTTTACTAAAATAAGTGTTTTTTAAGTTCTTTTTTAGTTTTTAGGCTTGTATATTTTGTATTTCGATTTTTGATAAATAAAAATATATTTATAATTTGTAAAGCAAAAATGAAAGCTAAATTAATTTTTAAATTAAAAATATAACTTTACAAAAAGGAAATATTATGAAAAAAGTTAAAAAAATTTTTATTTTGGGTGCAAACATAATGTCGATAGGACTAGCACCTTTATTAATTTCTTGTTCAAGTGATAAAACTAATCAAAATGTTTTTAAAAACAAGAGAACAACTGAAGAAAATCAAAAAAGCAGTACAAGCAATAACGAAAAAATAAAAGAAGAATCTAATGAATTAATTAATAAAATTAATGAGAGTTCTAATTCTGTAAACGAGGAAACTAAAAGCAACTCTAACCAAGAAATACATAATAATAATGACTTAAGTGATAATGCCTCAAATACACAAGATGAAAATGAACAAACTACGGGTTCTAATCAAAATGAATCTAATCATGAAGTTAAGAAGGAAACAAAACCAGATTCGGAACCTAATCCGTTTGATAATGAAAACTTAACTTCAAATGTTATTAAGTTTTCAAATTCAAACAGTGATTTAAATATTGAGTTGAAAAATCCATTATTTTATGTCGATTTAAGCCAAGAAAATATTTTAAATTCATTTAGAAACTACGCAATTCAAAAAGATGAAGAGTTCAAAAATATTAAATCTTTTGAGGCTGAATCAAAAAATAAAAGAACACAAAACTATAATGAAACTAATGATTTTAGTGATTTTACTATTTCATATAACAAAGATTCTAATGAGTTAGATTTAACTTTTGATAACTCTATTTCTGCAAGTGAAATAAGAGTTATGATTAAATCAACAAATTATTTAATGCCTTATTCTAAAATTTTTACTTCTAAAAGAAAAGAAGCTAACAAGTTTGTGTTTGACTTAAACGAACTTCCAAAACATATAAATAACTTTATTATTACTTCTTATGCTTCTACAAATAATGCTTATTCATTGAGTAATAATCCAAAATACGAATTTGCAAAAGAGTTCAAATTTAATAGTTTGAATTTAGATAAGTTTAATGCTTTTAGAAAAAATGACCAGCTTTATGGTTCTATTAAATTTAATATTGATGAAACAAATAAAGATTATTTATATCAAAAGACCTTTGCGTTGACTTTTTCACCTGTTCTAAACAATCAAAATGATGTATTCAAAAGACAAATGTTATTTCCGCCAAGAGTAATTTATGTTAAAAATTATCAATTAGATAAATTTGAATTAAACAAATTGTTCAAACATGTTGAATACAAGTTAGATAAAATTGAAATTTTAGAAGGCGACTCTAAAATAAAAACTGATATTAATGTTAATTTAGAAAATGCAGTAAATAATATTTTTGTGGATAATTTAGCTCTAAAAGATTATGATGATAATTACTTTTTAAGTAGAAATCAACTTATAGCTAAAAACCAAGTTGATTACACTTATAAAGATAATTCTGAGTTATCTCAATTGGTTGATTCGCAGTTAGACACATATTTTAACTTTACATTTGAAAATAACTTTAATAAGTATGATTTTAATTATGAAAAACAAAATCTTAATATTTTAAAGGATGGAGAAAGATATAAACTAATTCCATTTTTAGGTAAAGATTATGTACGTAATAATTACTTTAAACTATCCGAAAATAATACTATAGCGACTCTGGGAAAAAGATTTATCTCTATATGAATTTAAAGATACTGACTTAAGCAAAATAATAGTTACCTTTGCTTTTGAATTTGATCCATATCAAACTAACCCAAGACATTTTGGTGAAGTACAAAAAGCTAGATCTATTTTAAAAATTTCTTATCCATTATTAGAAATATTAAATAGTAATAAAATTAGCAATCCACATTTAGATATTACTTACATTGGTGAAAATACACAAGTTTCAAAAAATGTTTTAAACTACATACATAATAATTATGATTTTTCAATCGATATATCTAAAAAAGATAATGAAAACAAACTAAATGACGTTATTTTAAAACTTAAAATAACTTCAAAAGAATTAAAAAATAATTTTAAACCTAAAATGTATGAAGTTGCTTCACAGCATAATAACGATTATCAAGAATCGGCTTTTATAGGTAACAGTTATATGTTTATTCATCGTTTTCAAAAAGTAAATGAGAATATATCAGAGTATATTAGTTATCGTTCATCAAAAGTTGATCAACTCTCAGAAAATAAGCTAACAAAGGCTAATTTAGATAATGCTTATTACCCTAATATTGATTATCGACTAAAGAGTGCTGATCCACTAACATTTGCAAAAAGATTAACTAAAGAAGATGAGACAAATGGAATTAAAAATGTTAGATCTAGATCTTTTGCTATTGATAGTTACAATGGTGGAAGTTGAAGTGTTATTGGTAGAAGTAATAAAAAAGACTATAGATTTTATGTTTTAACTAATTCACATGTTACAGCACCGATTATCGTTGGTGAAACAAATAATTTTATTAAAAACTTATTTGAAAGCCCTTGAGCTAAAGAACCTAAAGTAGATAGTATTTTAGTGCCTACTTTAATTGGTAAAAATGATATGGAAAGTAATAATAAAAAACCATATTATGAGTTTAATAAAATTTATGGTGTAGATGATAAAAACAATGTTAATAGATTATGATTTACTAATTTAAAATTTAGTTCTAATGATTATATTTCAGCTAATAACATTGAAAATCTATATCTTTTCAATAAAAACAAAGAAGAAGCAAGATCTATTAATGAAGTTATTGGGAGAATAAAAATTCCATTAGAAGATCAAATTAGTTTTAAAGTTATTAAAGATTTTAGAATTAAAGATGAAAAAGTTAACGGCAAGTCAATAAATGAAAACTTACGTTATTTACATGGTAAACAACTAGATAATGAAGGTAATTCATTACTCGAAAGAGATAAAAATAATAATATGGACTTAAGTATAGCCGAAATTGACTTTAGTTTCTTTTTCAAGAATTTTAAAGATCAAAAAGGTCAACAGAACTATACTTTTAATGGATATACACTTAAAAATAGTGAAAAAGCAGTTGTAGATTTTATTCTTAACTTAGAAGATTTAAAACCTTTAAAGATTAGTGATGAAGTATATCATTATAATGATTATTCATCACTAAATTGATATGTTGGATCATTCCCAATTGAAAAATCTACTAATAAAGATGCTTTAAATTATATTAGACGTTATAGAGAGTATTTAATCACAAATATATCAGAATTAACATCATATAGAGCCCCAATTACATTTGGTAATTATTTCGCTAGAATATTCAATATAAACCAAAAAGCAGTTGATTTATCAGGTGGTTCATCTGGTACATCTGTATTTGATAGTTCTGGAAACTTGGTTGGTATAATAAATTCAGGTTCAGGAGTAGTTTCTGATCCTGAAAACGGATATATTGCATTTTTAGTTTTTGATGATCAAAAGATCTCATTCTTCGGAGATACTAGAAATTTAAATAATCCTAATTCTTTTATTTCGGAAACTAAAAAATTAGCATATTTATATCCTGGATTTTACGATGATATTTACAAAGAGGAAAATTAAGCTATCAATTAATTGATAGTTTTTTTCATAAAAATTTGTGCTGGTAGTGTCAGTTTAATAATGTGGTAAAATATTTATAAATTTAAGACATTTAACGGAGAAATAACATGAGTAAAAATAATGATTTAAAGCCTGAAATTAGATTTAAGGAATTTACAAACGCTTGAGTACTAAAACGTATCAATGAAATTGGTTACAAATTTAGTGGATTAACTGGCTTAACTAAAGATAATTTCGTGGGTGGAAAATCAATTTATATTTCGTATCTAGATGTCTATAAAAATAATATTATTGACTTTTTACCTGATAATTATGTAAATATTCATAATCATCAAAATAAAATTAAAATAGGTGATATTTTAGTACCTACTTCATCAGAAACAATTAATGAATCTGGAATGGCTTCTGTTTTTAATTTTGAAACTTCAGAAAATGTTTACTTAAATAGTTTTTGTTTCGGAGTAAGACCGTACGATGTTGAAAGTATTGTTCCTAACTTTTTAGGATTTTTAATGAGATCTAAAAACATCAGAAAAGAAATAATAAAATTATCTCAAGGTATTTCTAGATACAATCTTAATGTTAATAATTTTTTGAGTCTACAAATAAATATTCCAAATGATAAAAATGAAATGAAAAAAATCGCTTCTTTAATTGACGAAATTAGGCAATCAATTACACTTCTTCAGCGTAAGTTAAAGAAACTTGAAAATATTAAAGAGTTTTTATTGAATAAAATGTTTGTGAGCGGTCAAGCTAATTTTCCGGAAATTAGATTTAAGGAATTTACAAACGCTTGAGTACTTAAGCCTGTCGATGAAATTGCTACCGTAAAAACAGGCTCAAGTAATACAGATGATGCTACTCATAATGGTATATATCCGTTCTTTATTAGATCGGAAGACGTTAAAAAAAGTAATAAATACATTTTCGATAAAGAAGCAGTTATTACTATTGGTGATGGAAAAATAGGAAGTGTTTTTCACTACGTAAATGGTAAGTTCGATCTCCACCAAAGATGTTATGGTATATTTGATTTTAATTATGTAAGTGGTAAATATTTTTATTGATACTTTTCAAGTCATTTTTTAGAAAGAGCACTATCTCAATCAGCAAAAAATACAGTTGATTCAGTTAGAATGGAAATGATTACAAAAATGGATATTCAGTATCCAAATGTTGAAAAAGAACAAAATAAAATTACATTATTTTTTGATAATATTGACTCATCAATTACACTTCTTCAGCGTAAGTTAAAAAAATTAGAAGAAATGAAGGATTTTCTCCTTAAAAAAATGTTTGAAATCGGTCAAGAAAAAATTCCTGCAATTAGATTTAAAGAATTTAATAATACTTGATCTAAAAAACAGGTTGGAGACATTCTTTACGAAAATAATGTTAAAGGTTTCAAAACTTTAGAAGTACTAACTGCAACTAAATACGATGGAATGCAACCTAGAAAGAATTTAAACCTAACAATATCATTTAACATTGATAATATTGTTAACTTTAATAAAGTAGATATTAATGATTTTGTGTTACACTTATCAACATTCCAAAATGGTCTAGCGTTTTCTGAATATGTTGGTGTTACTAGTCCGGCGTATAAGGTTTTAAAGATTAAAAATGATAATGAAGATTATGCAAAATATTTTGAAATAGTATTTAAGTCTAAAAACTTTATTAATAAATTAATTCCAATAACTTATGGATTAAGAATGGGTAAAACAATATTATTTAAAGATTTACAAAACATTGAAGTAATAAAACCTGAAAAAAGAGAACAGGAAAAGATACATTTATTAATGAAAAATTTACTTTCGTCAATAAAACTTCTTGAAAGCAAGAAAGAAAAACTAGAAAATATTAAATCGACTTTATTAAACAAAATGTTTGTTTAATTTATAAATATTGAAATGTGCTAATTTTCCTATCTTATAGGGATATTGGTACATTTTATTTTAAATTAATTTACAATACCCATTTAGAGTTATGAATACTCTATAACACTTTAGATTTTTATTATTTACTAAAAATTTATGTAACTTTACAAAATTAGTGATTATCCTAATGCTAACCTTTATGGTCATATCATTTTTCAAAATCGATAATAACATAGCATTTATGAACTCTGTAAAATAATACGAATTATTACTAAATAATTTAGTTTTTTGAATCGGTTGCATTTTGCAACCGGTTTAGAAATTTTTTTATTGTTTAGTTGAAATCTAAAATCTATTGGGATGTAACAGTTGTTTTATATATTTATATGACGCATAGGTGAATATTAAATTTTTATCAAAAAAAATAATTCTTTTTCCTATATAACAGGCATATTAGTACATTTTTTTAAAATAATTTATAATACTTCTTTAGGGTTATAAACACTCTATAACGCTTTAATTATTTAATCTAACTAATATATCGGCAATAATTTGTTTATCTTCAATTTTATTTATAGCAAAACTTTTATTACCTGCATCTTTAATTGATGCTCCAATATGAAAGCAAATATTTTTATCTAGTATCAAAAATCTATCATGAAATGTATTGATATAGCTTACTGTTAGATTTTTATATTGCTCATTGAATTTATCCGTATCTGTCTTTGTTAGTTTTGTGTTTTTGGATGTATATATTTGTATAGTTACATTACTATGCTTTTTGGATAGTATATCAAGCGTAATTGTATCCACATAGTTATCTATTAAAATTATATTCTTATTAGCTTTTTTAACTATATTCGTAAGCAAACTATAAGCATCATATATTTGTCCGTCAAAAAACATTTTTTGTGATACTTCTTTGTTTTCTGCTATATAATCAAAGACTTTTTCAAATTTTTGCTCATTTTCTAATTGTTTCAACTCTAAATTAGATAATCTTGAAAAAAGTTCTTGATTGTTTACTAAAAATTTACGTAACTCTACAAAAATAGTAATTATCCTAATGCTAACCTTTATGGCTATATCGCTTTTTAAAACCGATGATAACATAGCAATCCCGGACTCTGTAAAACAATACGGATTAGCACTAGAATGTTTTAGTGTTTTAAACCGGTCGCATTTTGCGACCAGTTCAGAAGTTTCTTCATCATTTAGTTGAAATCTAAAATGTGTTGGAAAGCGTTCAATATTTCTTTTGACTTGTTCATTAAGTCTTTTAGTTTCCACTTTATAAAGCATTGCTAAATCTCTATCGATCATTATTTGTTTACCTCTTATCGTGTAAATAAGGTCCTTTATAGCATCGACATTCACTTCTGATAGAGCATTTACTTCATCATGAGATATATCATTATCTATTAATGTAATATTTGATTTTTCATTTATTAAATTATTATTCATTTTATTACCTTTTCTATAATATCTATCCACTCTTTTTATGTATTTTAAAAGTAAAATTATTAAAAAATATTGTATTATCATCTTCTATTATTAATACATTCATAAAAATGGAAAACAAAAAATCATGACTTATTTACTAAAATTCATTCATCGTTAGAAATGTCCAATGTAAACTTGAAAATTCAAAATATTAAATTAAGCTTATTAAAAAAATGTTATCAAACATGTTAAAATTATCTAATTCAGCCATATCAAATGTATATTAGTGAATTTTATTTTTGATAATAATACAATAATTGTTTTATATATTTATTATAAAACATGAGTGAATGCTATTTTTTTACTGTAAAAATTAATTCTGATCGGTCAAACTACATCTTAAGAACAAAAAAATAAAGTAATTTGCAAACGCTTGAGTACTTAACAAAATTGAAGAATTGTATGATGTAGCACGAGAAGGAGGAACACCTAGTACAAGTGTTTCTTCGTATTATTTAAATGGTGATATACCCTTCGTTAAAATAGAAGATACAAAAGATAAATACATAAATAAAGTCGAAACAAATATCACAATTGAAGGTCTTAAAAACTCATCTGCTTGAATAGTTCCAAAAAATAACATAATCTTAACAAACGGTGCAACTGTTGGTAATGTTTCCATAAACAACATTGATGTCTCAACTAAGCAAGGAATAATAGGAATGGTTTTAAAGGAAAATTTAAATCCGGAGTTTGTTTATTACTTATTGAAAACTAATAAAATTTGAGGTGAAATGATGTCTAAATCATCAATCGGGACTTTTAGATATGTTCTTTTGAAGGATTTAAATAAAATATTATTTTCGTTACCTAACGAAAAAGAAAGAGAAAAAATCTCGGCAACATTATCTAATTTAGACTCATCAATTACACTTCTTCAACGTAAGTGTGAAAAACTGGAAAAAATTAAATCTATACTACTAAAGAAAATGCTTATTTAATTGCTAACGACTAATTTAATATATCACTTAAGTCCAAAACTATATACCCCTTCTAATTTTTGTTTTAAAAAATTAATTTTTAATGTAAAATTTTTATATTACACAAAAAGTAAAATAAAACCCGAATGAAAGGATTAAAATATGAGAAAAGTTGTTAGATTAAAAAACAAACTTCGTGCTGAAAAAAGAGCTAAAAAATTATCAAAAGAGCGTGCAAGAGATTTAAGAAGACAAGAAAAATTACAAGCTGCTTAGTCCTTTAAATCAATTTAATAATATTATAGATAAGGTAATTACCTTATTTTTATATTCAATTTTTAGTTAATAAAACATAATAATATATAATTAATATTATTTAAAATAATATATTTTAAATTATGGAGGTATATGAGTTACAAAGCACTTTATAGAAAATATAGACCAACAAAATTTAGTGAAGTTGTAGGTCAAGAATTTGTGGTTGAGACATTAAAAAATATTTTACAGAGTCGTAAAGTAAGTCATGCCTATTTATTTTCAGGACCTAAAGGTACAGGTAAAACTTCAGTAGCAAAAATATTTGCATCAGTATTAAATTGTTCGCATAGTAATGATTTAACACAAGCATGTCAAATGTGTTTAGATAATTCACAAAATAATTTAGACATAATCGAAATGGATGCTGCATCAAACAATGGTGTTGATGCGATTAGAGATCTAAAACAAAAAGTGGAACAAAGTCCAATTAATAGTCCTTTTAAAGTTTATATAATTGATGAGGTTCATATGTTATCAAATACCGCTTTTAATGCGTTATTAAAAACTTTAGAAGAACCGCCCAAGCATGTTATATTTATTTTAGCTACAACTGATCCACAAAAAATTCCTTTAACAATACTTTCTAGAGTTCAAAGATTTAATTTTAGAAGAATGACCGAAAATGATATTGTAAACCATTTACAATTTATTTTAGATAAAGAAGGTGTGGAGTACGAAACTAGTGCTTTAAGAACTATCGCTTCTTTATCAACAGGTGGTATGAGAGATGCTTTATCAATAGCTGACCAATGTAGTTCATTTAACAATAAAACAATTCATGAAAAAGATATTTTTAATAATTATGGAATTATCTCAAATGAAACCGGTATTAAAATAATTAACTTAATTATTCGGAATGAAATTTATGAACTAATTAGTTTCTTAAATGATTTAAATAAATCTGGAGTTAACATTCACCAATTAGTTGTTAGATTATTAAATATAACAAAAGAATGACTTTTAGCATCTCAAAGTGGTAATACTGATTTACTTTCATATTTAAGTGACGTGGAAGTTAAACAATTGAATTTAAATGTTCGTTCTGCATTAAGATTAACAAAGGCCTTTTATGATATTTTTACTAAGATATCTAAAAGTGAAATACCTTTTGAAATCTTACAATTAGGATTAATCAACGCCATCGACTTAGACGAAAAAAATATAATAATTCCACAACAAATAAATGTTGTAAAAACTGAAATTAAACCAAAAGAGGAAATAAAGTCTGAAATTCCACCTAAACCAATATTAAAACAAAAAATTGAACCTATCGCAACAGTTAAAGATGATTCGGATTATTATAACCCTAATATTTTTAAATCAAAAACTAGAATCGAAGAACCTTCAAATGTTGATTCAATTGTTGAAGATTTAGAACAAAAAACAAGAGAAATTATGATTAATACTGAAAAATCTATTAATAAATTAGATGATGATGTTACTGATTATAATGATATGCAAAATAATCTATTAAACAATGGTTCAAACACTTCAGAAAATATGTTTATAGATACTCATCAAATTAATTTAAATCAAGATAATATTGAAGATGAATTAACTAAAATAACTAAGCTTGTGCTTTTAGTTAAAAAACAAAAGATACATTTAAACAAAACAAAAGAATATCAAGCAATAATTAGAGATTATATAGAAAACAAAAATTATAATGAAGAGTTTTTTAATGTTGTTAAACAATTTAAAAATCTTAAGATAATTTTAGCAACACCAAATACAATTGTTTTCTCAACACCATCAGATAAAGTTTCATATCTAAAAAGTAAAAAGACAAGTTATGAATTTCAAACTTTTATAGACTTTATTTTTAAAGATGGTTATAAACATTTATTTTTTATAGATTCCGAAGGTATGGAAAAAGTAAAAGAAATGTTTATGAACGAATATAAATTTAAAATAGATGAACTTAAAGATAATGATGATTTACCAAAATTAACTTTAATTGAGCCGAAAAAATAATAAAAACAAAAGAAGAGGTATATAAAATGAATCCAGAAATGATTAAAAGATTAAAAAAAATACAAAAAGATTTTGAAGAAACACAAAAGAAATTTAAAGAACAAGAATTTACATTAGAAAAACAAGGAATTGAATTAGTAGCAACAGGAGATTACGAATTCAAAAAAATTAATATTGATGAAGCTTTAATTGACCCAGAAGACAAAGAATTATTAGAAGACTTATTACTTGTAGCAATTAATGAATTATTCGAACAAATTCAGGCTGAAGAAGAGAAAAACGCACCTTCATTACCAGGTGGACTTCCATTTTAATGTTTGATTCTGAAATAATCGAAGAATTTATTAAAAAGGTAACAAAATTACCTAGCATAAGCAAGAAAACAGCAGAGAAAATAGTGTATTGAATTTTTGAACAAGACTATCAGACTGTTGGTTTACTTGCAAATTCATTTAAGCAAATAAAAGAAGAAATTATGTTGTGTGAATTTTGTTCCAGGCCAAAAGAAAAAAATGAGTGTTCTATTTGCGGAGACATAAATAGAGAAAATAAACTTTTAATAATTGAAAGCTTACAAATATTAGAAAAATTTGAAAAAGGAAACTTTTACAAAGGTAAATATTTTGTTTTTAATAAAAAATTAAACACTCAAAATGATATAAATAATAATAGTGAACTTATTGCTAAATTAATTGATCATGCAAAAAACTTTAACGAAGTTATCTTAGGTATTTCGCCTAATCTAGAAGGTGAGATAGTAAGTGCTGTCTTAAAGGGTTTTTTAGAATCGCATAATATCAATGTTACACAAATAGCAATAGGTGTTCCTATCGGTGCCTCAGTTGATTATATTGATCAAGGTACCCTTAATTTTTCACTAAAAAACCGTAAATAAATAGAAAAGAGAATAGATATGTTTATAACTTTTGAAGGACTTGATGGTAGCGGCAAAACTACTATATTATCAAAATTAATTACTTTAATAAAAGAAAAATACCCTACCGTTGATTTTTTAGTAACTAGAGAACCGGGCGGAAAAGATTTAAAAGAAGCTGAAAGAATTAGAGAAATAATTCTAGATAGTTCTAGTGATTTATCACCAGTTGCTGAAGCTATGTTGTATTCAACAAGTAGAAGAATACACTTAGAAAAAGTTATTTGACCTGCACTAAAAAGTGGGAGACTTGTATTTTGTGATAGATATATAGATAGTTTCTATGCATATCAAGGCTTTGCAAGAGAATTAGGTTATAAATTTGTAAAAGACCTTACAAATTTAATTATTGATAATGCTATCCCTGACTTAACAATCTTTCTAGATATTACTCCTGAAAAAAGTAAGGAAAGAAGATCTAAAACAAGGCTTGTTGAAGACCGTTTAGAATTAGAAAACATCGAATTTCACAAAAAAGTTTATTTAGGTTATAAACAAATTATCGATGAATATCCAAGTCGTTTTATAGTAGTAGACGCTTCCGGAACTCTCGAAGATGTTACAAATAAAATTTTTGATAGTTTAATTAAAAACCAAAAGTTTATAAGTTATTTAAAGAAAGGCAATTAAAATGAATGATAAAAATTTTGATTACCTTAATAACGCTGTAAAAAACAATCAAACATCACATTTATACTTATTAAATTTACAAAATCAATTCAATGATGATTTTGTTATTTTTAATATAATCAATATTCTTAATCAAAAAAATGATATTGAATTCTCAAACGAAATTAATTTTAACGACTTGTATCCCAATGTTTTTTACTTAGATGGTAGCTCAAAAAGTATAACTAAAGAAGAGTATCAAACAACTTTTTATAATATGACTTTTGCAAGTAGCGAAAACAAAAAGATACTTGTAGTTAAAAATGTTGATAATAGTTCAGTTAATGCACTTAATTCTATATTAAAATTCATTGAAGAACCTGTTGATGATACTTTTATAGTTTTAACTACTAAAAACTTAAATTTAGTATTGCCAACAATTAAATCTAGATCTCAAATTTTAAATTTTCAAACATCTGATAAGTTAACTTTAGAATGAATGAATAAAACATATGGAGTTAATGACTTTAATCCTATTTTAATAACTTTATTTAAGAATAATTATCATTTATTAAATAAAGTCATTGAAGAAAAAGAAAAGTATGTAAGAATTTTTAATGATGTTTCTGGTTTATTTATCAAAAGTTTAACTTCTAGTAAAAATAATTTTTATAAATTACATATACTTTTAGACAATTTATTAGTTAAAACAGATGTTCAACAATATACTTTTGTGATCAATTTATTATTACATTTAATTATGTCAAGTTCATCTTTTATTGACTCGAATAATAAATATATTAAAAAAATAAAAGATGCAAATATACTTGTTATTGATAAAAATAAAAAAATGTTAAATTTTGTTGAAGAAATATCTAATTTCATCGGTAGTTTATCTTTTTCAGATTTTAATTTACAAAAAACAGTTTTATTAATTAAGTTGGAAGGATTATATGAGTAAAATATATATTGTCGGTACACCAATTGGTAATCTTAAAGATATAACTTTAAGAGCTATAGAAACATTGCAAAATGTTGATATTATTGCTTGTGAAGATACAAGGGTTACTTTTAAATTATTAAGTAAATTAAATATCTTAGGTAAAAAATTAATAACTTATAACGCTCATACAGAGTCAAATTCAGCTAAAGGTATTATTAAATTAGTAGAAAGCGGACAAAGTGTTGCTTTAGTTTCTGATGCTGGTATGCCTGTTGTTTCTGATCCGGGATTTGATTTAATAAAATTAGCAAGAGAAAAAGAAATTGATCTTGAAATAATACCTGGAGTTAGCGCTGTCATCACAGCTTTTGCAGGTTCATCATTTTCAAATAATTTTACTTTCTGCGGATTTATTAAAGATAAAACTATTCAAAGAATTCATGAATTGGAAAAATTAAATGTAGGTACTTATATTTATTTTGTTTCACCTCATAAATTATTAAAAACCCTTGAAGATATTCATACTGTTTTTAAAGGTGTAGAACAGCTTTGTTTAACAAAAGAACTTACAAAAATATATGAAACTTGAGATTTTGGTAATGCAAGTGAATTATTAGCTAAATATCAAGAAATGGATAGCATAAAAGGGGAGTTTACATTAGTTCTTAATATCCCTAAAATCAAGCGTGAAAAAGTGAATAAGTATAAAAAAAGCAATTTTAATTAATTGCTTTTTTCTTCACTTTGTTTTGATAAGATTTCTTGAATTTTAGCTTCATTGTAGAAGTCATCATATTCAATTGATATATCTGGAGTTACTCCATCTTCGATTGATAAACCATTTTTATCAACACTACCATCTGCTGAGCTTATTGTAATTGTTGTACCATCTGGTAATACAATTGGCATAATTGAATATGTACCACCACTACTTTTTTGACCTATAATTTTGGCTAATTTATAGTCTTTTGCATATTGAGCTAAGTAGTTTGCAGCACTAAATGTAACCGGACTAGTCATTACGTATCATGTAATACCTTCTAAAGCGTCATTGTCATCGAAATTACCGTCAGTATTAGCATCAACTTTCATTTTTTGGTAATATTCTTTGCCTGTTTGGCTGTTTTGTCTTCTGTGTTTGATATCATCATTTGTCATCAAACCAAGAACTTTTTCAGCTTGTACGATTTCACCACCTCTATTTAGCGATAAATCTAAAACAACTTTTTTAATTTCATCTTTAGTTTTTATCATTTTATCAATTATATATTTAACACGTGCAAAAGTGTCGCCGATTCTACTATATCTTGTTCCTTGAATAGGAGTTGGTTCTTCGTTACCAATTGCAAAATCATTAATTCTAATAATTGCTAGGTCATTATGTGTTAGTACATATGGAACACCTGCATCATCTAGATTTTTTAATGTTGGTGAATTTTGATCTTTTGCCGGATGATTTTTAAGTAATACACCATTTAATTTTTGTGTATAAGATGCAATATCATTTATCTTAGTACCTTCAGAACTTTTGACATTTAAGTTTGGTGTACTTTCTGTTAAATAATATGAAAAATCAACAAATCTTGAGTGAGGGTCATTTAATACATTATCAAAAATATTTATATATTCTTCTGTGTATTTATTAACACCTAAACTCAATAGTTTATCTTTGTTAATTGTAGGTAAGTTTTTAAATCCGCCTGCAACTTTGTTTTTAAATCCATAGAAATTGTCCATAACAAATGCTAAAAAGTTTAAGTTATGTTCTCTGTCTTGTAATGTTTCTTTTGACCTTCTTGTTTGGTTAAATAATTTTTTACCTTCAGGACTAGTTGGTGGTAAACCTATTGTTGCTCCAAAAATTTTGTTTCCTGTAATATAGAATAGAATTCTGTTTTTAGAACCAAATAATAGATTTAAAACATCAAAAGGAACGTATAATTTACCATTATCATGGTGAACTTTCATTCCATAATCTCCTAAATTAAGTTTGATTACTGGGTTACCTTCTTTAATTACTTCATCGTTTAAGTTTTTATAATGTTTATTGTATGAAGCTGTTTCTTCTGTGTTTCCTGAACTTTCATATGCATTAAAAACTCATTCAGAATTATATTCAATTGTGTTATCTTTATAGTTAAATTTTAAATAAGGTGTTACACCGTCTTTTGTATCTTCATTGTAAGGTTTAAATGTTCATTCTGAATGCTCTTCATCTTTAATTGGTGTATATTTACTTTTTGTAATTAAACCGTCAATCATAGTTAAAAATTCATTTATTTCAAGATAATCAGTTGCTTTATTACTTAAAACTTTTAAAGAAACGTTTTCTTTGAAAGGTAAGGCATTTTTAGGTAATAAACTTTCAAAAACTACTTGACGCTCTGCGAATACATCGCTATTTGAAACGTTTGAATTACCGTTATTAGTATTTTTATTATCAATTGGGTTAGATGCTCCGTTATTATCTGTTGGATTATTAGGAGTTACTGGTTTTTCTTCATTTGTTGTTTGATTGTTACTACATGCTACAGAAAGTGGTACCAAACTAGTTAAGGTACCAAATCCTAAAAATATTTTTTTAAAATTTGTTTTCATTTTACCTTCTTTTTTGATTTTGTATAATTTTACCAATTTTTTCTGGATTATAATAATCTTCATAATTTATTCATATATCTACTTCTGCACCGTCTTCAACAAGTTTTTCGTTTTTAAAAGTAAACCCTGCATTAGAACTAATTCCTAATGTGGTTCCATCAGGTAATACAAATGGGAATACAGAGAATGTACCTCCGGAACTTCTATTACCTATTATTTTAGCTATGTTATTATCTTTAGCATAAGTTGCCATAAAATTAGCTGCACTAAATGTAATTGGACTAGTCATAATATATCAATTATATTGAGTAAATGCATCATTATCATTAAAATCACCATCATCATCAGAGTCCACTTTAACTTCTTTATAACCGAAGCTATTGGTGATTGTATCAATTTGATATTCTTTTATGTTGTCATTAGTCATCATACCTAATAATTTAAGTGCTTGTACAACGTGACCACCAGTATTTGTAGATAAGTCTAAAACTATATTTTTAACTTCCTTATAGTCTTTTTGTATTTTTCTAATACTATTTAGAACTCTATAAAAAGTATCGTATTCATAAGCTTGTTCTTTGTTGTTTTTAATCATTTCTCTACTTGCTACAACAAAGTTATTAACTTTGATTATTGCTAAATCGTTATAATGCATTATATTAATTTGATTTTCTCTATCTTTTAAATAAAACTCCGGATTTAACTGTGATAGATGTCTATCTAAAACTCTATAATATTTTCCAATATTATATGATTTATTATTCATGATTTGATTTTCTTGGTATTTACTGAAATCAACACGTGGTTTAACACCTATTGATGTAAAAATTTGAGCGTGCGGATCATTTAAATCAATAGTAAATAATTTGGCATATTCTTGGAGATATAAATCTGGATTAGTATCCATTAATGCATCGTAATTATTTTTTGTATATGATTTAAAACCATTAGGCATTTTAAGATCTTTGAATCCATAAAAATTATCAAAGACAAGAGCCATAAAATTATAGTTAATTTCTCTAGTTCTAGGTGTTTCTATTGTGTATCTATTTTTACTATAAAACTTTTCTCCTCAAGGTACGTTTTTTCCACCTAAAATATTTGGTAAAAAATTACCTACGATTTGATCTTTATTTAAATATAAATTGTAATAATTGTTTGAACCAAATAATAAATTAAGTACATCATAAGGAACTAACAACTCTTTTTGATATTCAAACATATCGAATCCATAATTTCTTAGTTGTATTTTAGTAACTTTGTCACCTTTTCTTACAACTTCAGTTTTTACAAAATTTATATTTTTATTATAATCTGTACCACTATCTACTCCGTTTATTGATGCGCCAAAAACAGAATTATCATTAAATTCGATAGTTGCATCCTTAAAGTTAAATTTAACGTATGGATAATCTTTTTCATCTTTTCCGTAAGGAGTAAATTGTCAGTATTCGTCAGTCTTTTCTAAGTTTTTTAAATATACATCTGTATAAATAAGACCATTAATCATTTTTAAAAAATCATTTAAATTTACATACTGAATATCTTCAATATCTATAATACTTAAATTTGTACCATCTACTATTTTAAATTGTCCTTCTTCATAATTTTTAAATTTTACTTGATGTGCATAGTAATTTTTATCATTTATTTGCACTTCATAATATGTGTTTAAATCATATTTTTTATTAATTGATGAATTAGTAAAAGAACAACTCGCTAGAGTTGTTATTGGGGTTGTTATAAAGATTAAGGATAGTAATTTTTTTATTTTTTTATTCATATTTCTTATTTATTTCTTTAATTATTTGGTACATATCTTCAAAAACATTTTCTTTTTCAATGTCATGAATAATATTATGTCTAGATTGTGCGTAAGTTTTATGGTTAAGGTGTTGTAAACCAATTTTTACTAGATTTAAATATAATTTTTTAGGACCTTTACCAAATTCTCCTATAGCGTCTTTTTTTCCATTAAAAATAGAAACTGTAATGCTTTTATTAATATTTTTTAAAATGTTTAAATCATATGAATTTTTAGCAAATTGCATTATTGCATATAGTAAATGAAGCGAAGGAATTCTAAATTTTTTATATTTATTATTTAAAATGTATTCTTCATAGTAGTTTTTGTCACTTGATAGTCACTCAAACTCGTTTTTTGGATTTTTGATTTTTCTGTTTAATCTTTTATCGACAAAGTTTTTAAAACCTGTATATTTATAGTTTTTACCATATTTTTTCTCTAAATACTTAACAATATTTATAGCGAAAGAACCTTGTATATTACTATAATATGGAAATCCGACTAAGAATAAACCATCAATATTATTGCTATTTTTAGTTGCAAATAATAGAGATATTAATGAACCCATTGAATGTCCAAAAAGATAAATTGGTAAGTTTGGATATTTCTTTTTAATTAAAATGTTTAAAGTAGTTACACTATTTATCATTTCGTTAATATCTTCAGGAATAATACCCAATTGATCATCTAAATCAACAGTGTTACCATGACCGTAGTTGTCATTACCAACTACAATATATCCTTTTGAATTGAAGTATTTTGCAAATTCTTCATATCTATCAATTTGATCACCTAAACCGTGCACGAACTGAATTATACCTTTAGGATTTTCGACTTTTCATTCAGCTACATAAATGTTATTTTCTCCGTAAAATGATTTACTTTTCATTATTATTTTCTACTTTTCATTGTTGGGAATAATAAAACATCTCTAATAGATTCTTTTTCGGTTAATAACATTGTTAGACGGTCGATTCCAATTCCACATCCACCTGCGGGAGGCATACCGTATAATAATGAATCAACAAAATCTCAATCTATATCACTTGCTTCATCATTACCATTGTTTTTCTCATCTAATTGATCTTCAAAACGTTTAAGTTGATCAAGTGGATCTGAAAGCTCTGTATACATATTTGCATATTCTTTTGTATTAATAAAAAGTTCTGCACGTTCTGTAAATCTTGGATCTTCACTCTTAGCTGTAAGTGGTGAAATTTCGATTGGGTGACCAAAAACAAAAGTAGGTTGTATTAATGTTTTTTCAATTAATTCTTCAAATAATTCATTAATTATGTGACCTAATTTAAAGTATTTTTGTACTTTAATCCCATGTTGTTTAGCTACCTCAACAGCTTTATCAAGGTCAATTTCTCTAAAGTTAACACCTGTTGCATTAGAAACAGCATCAACCATGTTAATTCTGTTGAATGGTTTTGTTAAATCAATTTCAACACCTTTATTAGTTACTTTTTCTGCACCTAATTTAGTTGCTAATCTTTTGATTAATGTTTCAGTTCTATTCATCATACCTTCTAAGTTTGAGTATGCTTCATAGAATTCTATTGATGTAAATTCTGGGTTGTGTGTTGTATCGATCCCTTCATTTCTAAAAATTCTACCGATTTCATAAACTCTATCAATTCCACCAACTAAAAGTTTTTTTAATGGAATTTCAGTTGCGATTCTTAATACAAATTCTTGGTCTAATGCATTATGGTGAGTTTTAAATGGTTTTGCTGAAGCTCCTGAAAGATAATCATGTAAAAATGGTGTTTCAACTTCCATGTATTCTAATTCATCGAAAAATCTTCTAATTTCTGAAATTATTTTAGTTCTTTTTCAGAATACATCTTTAACTTCTTCGTTAACTATTAAATCAACATATCTTTTTCTGTATCTTTCTTCAATATCTGTTAAACCGTGATATTTATCTGGTAATTGTTTAAGTGATTTTGTAAGTAATTTAATTGATTTAACTTTAACTGAAACTGCACCTGTGTTTGTTTTAATTACAACACCGCTAGCATACATAATGTCACCTAAGTCGGCAAGTTCAACCACTTTTTTGTATTCTTCTTCAGCAGTTTTAGAGTTGAAGTATAACTGTATTTTTGAGTGATAATCTTTTAAAACGATAAAAGGCCCTCTCATCGCAACAATTCTACCTGCAACATTTACTTCATTGTTTTGTTCTTCTAATTCAGCTTTAGTGAATGAACCAAATTTGCTTTCAATTTCATCTGAATAAGTAATTTGTTCTAATTTGTCAGCATTTTCAAATGCGTTAATATTATTGTTTTTATATTCTTCTAATTTATTTCTTCTAATTTGTTCTTGTTCTGTTAATTTTTCCATTGCAAAACTCCTATTTAATTATTGTTAAAGCATTATTTTATGATGCTTTTTAAACTTTTATTTTGATTTTTAAGATTAGTAAAATAATCATTTTTTAATATATTCTTTAAATAATTAAATTATATATTATTATGCCTTTTTAATTAATAAATAATGTTATGCTTTTTAGCCTTTAATTCTTACTTTTTGTATAAAAAAATAAACGTTTTTAGTTTTTAACGTTTATTTAGTGTTTTAAATTATGCAACTTTTTCAATTTGGTTTTCTATATCTTCACGTTTAATAAATTTAGGATAAATATTGTTAACTACGTTTATTGCACTTAACATTAAAGCAATTGAAAGTTGATTTATATCATCATTATTATCTGGTTTTATTTTGATTTTTTTAGGGCCTCTAAGTGCAAAATTAATTGATTTTTTTATTAAACTTTTTACTAACATTTGCTTGCTAATTCTACGTCAAATAAATGTTTGATAAATAACATCTTTAAATCTAATTTCTTGATCTGAAACTTTTTTTCTTCTAGATTTAATGAATATATATGCTCTATCAATGCTATAATCTTGTAATTTATTTATGTCAAACTTTTCAACTTCTTCTTTTGTTATTTTAGTGTTCACTTTAACAACTATTAAATAATATAAATTCAATAAACTGGTAGGTAAATAAAACACAATTAAGGTAATTAAAGCAAGGTTGTAAGGCTCTCAAACTAACAATTTATTTTTACCTGTATTATCATTAATAATTGTTATATTTTTACTTAAAATTAAAGATAAAACAATTATAGCTACGGTAGTTACTGTTATAAGAACTAAAAAATTGATTAAAAATCATCTTTTTATAAAATTAAAAATTATTCCGTTATCGTAATATTTTTTAATTTTGAATACATCAAATAAAAATTTGATTGAAATTATAATCGTAATTGATAAAAGTATTAAAAAAGTATTTTGTGCCATTGATTCTCCTAAATAATTAAATTATATATTATTATATTAATAATTTAGTAAAATACTAGTATGGGATTTTTTAAAAATATAGTCAATAAAATTTTCAAAAAAGAAGATAAAAAAGATGCTAGTTTAATCGAAAAAGAACTAGAAGATAAAAAAGAAAAAGAAATACTAAATAGTAGTAAATTTCAAAAATATGAAACAGGTTTAAATAATAGTTCAACTTTTGGTAAAAAGTTATTAGAAATACAAAATAGATATGTAAAAGTTGATGAAGATTTTTTAGAAGAACTTGAAGAGCTTTTAATTATGTCAGATATTAGTTTACCATTAGTTGATATTATGATTCAAAAAATTAAACAAGAAATTAAGGTAAATGAAATTACAGATCCAAAATTAATTGGTGAAATTGTGGCCGATCAGATGTTTGTTATTTATACAAATAATTCGGTGACAAACACTAATTTGAATTTTGAAGATGATAGATTAAATGTCTTTATTTTTGTTGGAGTTAATGGTTCAGGTAAGACAACTTCAATTGCAAAGTTAGCTAATAAATATAAAAACGAAGGTAAAAAAGTTTTAATTGCAGCCGGTGATACTTTTAGAGCGGGTGCAGTTAACCAATTAGGCATTTGAGCAGATAAAATTGGTGTAAATATAGTTAAACCGGATAAAGAAGGTGCTGACCCTACTTCGGTTGTTTATAAAGCTTTAGAAAAAGCTAAAGAAGGTAGTTATGATTTATTAATCATAGATACTGCCGGAAGACTACAAAACAAAGTTAACTTGATGAATGAGTTAGGTAAAATGGTTAATATTATTCAACGTTTTGAACCTAGTGCGCCGCATGAATCATTATTAGTTTTAGATGCTACAACAGGTCAAAATGCCTTATCACAAGCTAAAAACTTCAAAGATATTGCGAATTTAACAGGTATTATTTTAACCAAAATGGATGGTACTTCTAAAGGTGGAATTGTATTATCTATTAAAGATGAATTTAATCTTGATGTTAAATATGTTGGTCTTGGTGAAAAATTAGATGATTTACAAGAATTTGATTTAGAATTATTCATTTATCAAATGACAAAAGATTTAATTGTTGAGCATAATGAGTAAAAAATCAATTGAAAATTTAAAAAAATATACTGTTTTATATGAAAAATATAAAGTGGCATTAACACAAAACCAACAACAAGCTTTTGAGTTATATTTTTATAATGATTTATCTTATGCGGAAGTTGCAGAAATTTTAGCAACAACACGTTCTGCGGCTTATGATTCGGTAACAAAAGCTATTAAAAAACTTGAAAAATTTGAAGAATAAAAGTGATTACATTAACTGTGTAATCACTTTTATTTAATTTCTAATTAATATAAGAATATAAAATTTTAAATTACTTAAACTTAGAATCAATTAAATTTTATTGTTATTTCAATGACTTTTTATAAGGAAGATTAATTATCTAAATTATTATTTTGCCAGTTTTTCTTCGATTAAAGCAATATATTTTTTAAGTTGTGGAATAACAAATATTTCACCAAATCTATTTAAAATAAATTGTGGCATTTTAAGTTTTAAATTAACTAATAAACTAATAATATTTCAGGTAAAAATTGATGCTTTAGAAGATATTTTATGATTTTTATCAACTAATATCGCTACTTTTAAAGTTTGAATTATTTTTTCGAATTTATATGCAAATTTTGATTCCGAAACCATTTTGTTTCACTTATTTTTCATTTTTCGAGTAAAACCACGATTTAAGTTTTCTTCCTTAATTCTTTCTTCGGTTCACTTTTCTTTAGAAGGTGTTTTTTTTGAAGTCTAACTTAATTATTTTGGAAAGTTGATTATTAACTGATAATTTTATATTTAAAGATCAAGCAGGAAATTTATTATAGTTAATTTCAACAATTTTAACATCATCAGAAAATGTAATCATCGAATTATCTAAAAGTCATTGTTTTAAAAATGTTACAACGGCTTGGTATTCATTCAATTTATTTTTTTGAATTGCTTTTTCTTCTTTTAAATAACCATTTTTAATTAGGTTGTAATCCGCTTTGTCAACTAGTGCTTTTAAATCTTGAAGAAAGAATTTGTCACTAACATAATAATTATTAAATTCTTTTTCTAAAAATTTTTCTATTTCGTTTATAGGTACGTCATTTCCAATGTTAAACCCAAGTTTTTTATCGGTTAAATTAAATTTAATATCAGTTTTAGCAATTGATGGTATTACTGTGTTTATAATTTCTTGTCTAGAAAATTTCTTTTGTATATTTAATTGAGGTATTTTAATTAAAACTTCATTGTATTCTTCGGGTAATAAGGGTACAGAGTTAATTTCGTTAATAAAATTAGCAAAAAATGGATCGTTATTATTGATACTATTGTTTTTAAGTGTAATTTCTTTTGTTTTATATTCTATTACTTTTGGTTTAGGTATTTCTCGTTTTATTTGTTCTTGTTTTGTGGCACTATTTGAAGAACAACTAATTGCAAAACTTAACGGTATTGTACTAACGGTAAATATTCCTAATAATATTTTTCTTTTTAATTTCTTTTTCATATTTTCCATTGATAAATTTTGTCTATATAATTCAATTTTATCAAGGAAACAAAAAAATAGTTAAAAAATCTAAAACAAGAGGGCAACGTTGATTTCGAATAAAAATCTTTATAAAAAATACTGTGGTTAATCCTTAAATTTGGATAGGTTTTAGAAATAAACATAGTAGAACTATTACATTAATTATATTCACAAATGTTAAACTAAAAGCATATTAAATAATTTCTGTAATATGTTTTAAAAAGCTTGAAAAAAATAAATATTGCAAAAACAAAAAATGATAAAGAAAAAAGAAACATGATTATACAATAGTTAAAATAAAAAAGTTGATTATTATTTTTGCGTAAAACATTTTATTTAAAAACCCACTCAATTTGGAGTGAGTTTTTAACATTTTTAATTGTTAATAAACATTATAATTATTTAATTAAATCTGTACCCATAAATGGAACTAAAACTTTTGGAACTGAAATTGTACCATCTGCGTTTTGGTAAATTTCTAAAATGGCCGCAACAACTCTATCAATAGCTAAACCAGAACCATTCATTGTGTGAGCGTATTCTGTTTTTCCTTCGCTATTTCTGAATCTAATCATTGCTCTACGAGCCTGGAAGTCACCCATGTAACTTACACTTGATACTTCTCTAAATTTTTGTTCAGAAGGAAGTCAAAGTTCTAAGTCGATTGTTGTTCTTGCTGAGAATCCCATATCACCTGTACATAATTGTAAAACTCTGTATGGAATTTCAAGTTTTTCAAGCACATCTTTTGCGTCTTCGACCATTTTTAAGTATTCATCATAAGCTGATTCTGAATTAGTAACTTTAACTAATTCAACTTTTTTAAATTGGTGTTGTCTTAAAATACCTTTGGTATCTTTTCCTGAACTACCTGCTTCAGATCTAAAACATTCTGTGTAAGCAGTAGCTTTGAATGGATTTTCTAAATCAATAACTTCGTTGTTGTAAATATTTGTTAAAGTAACTTCAGCAGTTGGAATTAAGTATTCGTTTGAACCTTCTAATTTGTATAAATCTTCCTTGAATTTAGGGAGTTGACCTGTACCAAATAAAATATTATCTTTAACAATAACAGGCGTACTAAATTCATCATAACCTTTACTTGCGTGTAAGCTTAACATAAATGAAATAAGTGCTCTAGTTAATCTTGAACCTGCATTTTTATAAATAACATATCTTGAACCGGATAATTTAACAGCTCTTTCGATATCGATAATGTCTAAGTTTTTAGCAATTTCGTAATGTGGTAAAACACCATCAACTAAACCACGACCAATTTTATCTTGAACTTCTAATACAACGTTATCATTTTCATCAGCTCCCACAGGAACACTTTCTAATGGAAGGTTAGGTATTTTTGATAATAATTCATTAATCTCAACATTTAACTCATCAGCAACTTTACTTAATTCTTCTTCTTCGTTTTTAACTTCTGCAATTTTTGCTTTTAATTCTTTTATAGCATCAGGATTATTTTTAAGTGTACCAAATTCTTTTGATAACTTACCTAATTCTGCTTTTTTGTTTTGCGCCATAAACATTTTAGAACCACGGTCTTCTGATATTGAAATTAATTTATCGAAAATTTCAACATCGAAACCTCTATTTTCAAGTCCTTTACGTACAATTTCTTTGTTTTTTTGAATAAACTTTAAGTCTAACATATAACCTCAATTTCTTTTTAAATTATACTATAATGTTATGTAAAATTATTTTGTTTTTTATTAAAAATAATAAAAAAATATGCATTTAGCATACATATTTTAACCAATTATTCTTATATATTTATATAATTCAATATTTCTAAGATCATAAATATTTATATTCATATTTTTGCTTAAATTTAAATAATTCAAGATTAGGAATGAAGCCACTAATAAAATTATTAGAAATAATAAAATATCTATGAATCTAGGTTTTATTTGTCTATATTTAGTTCTCTTTTCGTAAGGATCATAACCTCTTGTTTCCATAGAGTTAGATAGATCATCAGCTTTTTGAAATGATGAAACAAATAAAGGGATTATTAATGTTGTGAAAGCAATTATTTTTTCTTTGAATTTACCTCTTTTGAAGTCAACTCCACGTGATGATTGAGCTTTTATTATTCTACCTGCTTCATCAACTAAAGTTGGTATAAATCTAAGCGCAATAGAAATTATTGTAGCTATAATGTGTGTTGGAACAAATAAAAATTTAAGTGGTCACATTAAGTCTTCAATTGATTTATTTAATAAAATTGGTCTTGTTGTATTTGTTAAAAGAGTTGTAATTAAAATCATTGTATAAATTCTTAAAAATAAAGCGGTTACACGATTGACATTGTTTAATGATAAACCATATTTAATTACTGTATTTACACCATTAATTGTCTTGTTTGTTTGAATTAAAACTTTAAAATATTCTGGGAAATAATTGTCTTTAGCTATTATTTCAGAGTTAATAGTATATATATTCACAAAAAATATAATCACACAAATGAAAAAAGGTAGTTTCATTAACTTGATTAGTGGTCTAACTTTTTTTGTTGAATATATATAAGCAATAATTGCTGGAGTTAATATGATAAACATATCGATAAAATTACTTATTAGAAAGGCTAGAATAATGTATAAAAGAGCTATAAGTAATTTAATTCTTGGATCTATTTTATATAAAAACGAATTACCAG
The DNA here is from genome assembly GCF_013348745.1 of Mycoplasma sp. OR1901. Taxonomy (NCBI): domain Bacteria; kingdom Bacillati; phylum Mycoplasmatota; class Mollicutes; order Mycoplasmatales; family Mycoplasmataceae; genus Mycoplasma; species Mycoplasma sp. OR1901. The sequence continues at coordinate 107,461 of NZ_CP054666.1, forward strand.
GAATGTATCTACCAAAAACACTTTTCATTATTTACCTCCTTTATTAATGAAATCAACCAATTCATTAATTGACTTTACTTCAGGGACTTCAATCCCTCTTTGTTTTAGCTTAAAAATAAAGTTTAAAAGTTTTGGAGGTCTTAAATTATTTTCTTCTAATAATTTTATATCACTTAATATTTTGTACGGATCGCCGTCTTTAATTAACTCACCTTTATTGAGTAAAAAAACTCTTTTAGCGTATTGTAAAACATGATCTAAATCGTGTGTTACGTTTATTATTGTTTGCCCTTTTTTATTTATTTGTTCTATTATTTCTAAAATATCTTTAACACCTACCGGATCTAGTCCTGCGGTAGGCTCATCAAATATCATAAAATCAGGATTAATCGCTAAGATACCAGCGATAGCAACACGTCTTTTTTGTCCACCTGAAAGTTCAAAAGGACTTCTTTTAAGATATTCTTTTGGCAATCCCACCATTTCTAGACATTCGGCAGCTCTTTTGTAAGCTTCTTCTTTTGGTGCTCCAAAAGCAATTGGACCATAGGCGATATCTTCTTCGATTGTGTTTTTAAAAAGTTGATATTCAGCAAATTGGAATACAATACCAACTTTCTTTCTTAAATTATTAATATTTTTTATTTTGTTTTCGCGTTTTAATTTATGTAATATTTTTTGAAATTTATTTTCATTTCTATCATTTTTCGGAAATTTAACTACAGTAGTCTGATTTTTAATTTCTTTTGTTTTTTTATTAATTATATCTTCTTCAAAAATTCATTGAATTTCACCTTCAGTTGGCTCTAAAAGTAAATTTAAGTGTTCTATTAAAGTAGTTTTACCAGAACCTGTTGAACCTATAATTCCAACGTATTCACCTTGTTGAATACTTGCATTAATTCCGTTTAAAGCCTGGAATTCTCAAGGAGTTTTTTTGCTAAAAGTATGACTTATTTTTTTGATTTCAATTTTCATATTTCTTCAATTAACTCCTCTTCATTGTATGTTGGTTCAATTCCTTTTATTTGCTCGCTAACTTGATAAATAAAAGGCGATTCAATTTTTGCTATATCCATTATTTTAGGATCATTTAAAATAGATTGTGGGTCACCATTTGCAATTAACTTTCCATCAGCAAAAACTAAACAACGATCAGCTAAAATAGCTTCGTCCATATTATGTGTTATCGAAATAAGTGTTTTATCTTTTTTATCTCTAATTTCTTTTATTATTTCTAAAACTTGGTCTTTACCTTTAGGATCTAACATAGATGTAACTTCATCAAAAATTATAACGTCAGGATTTAATGCTAAAATTGACGCAATAGCAACTCTTTGTTTTTGACCACCAGATAAGTTTTCCGGCTCACGTTCAAGGTGTTCGAGCATTCCGACTTTTTTTGCGTAATGAACGATAATATCTTTCATTTCTTTGCTTGCTACTTTCCTATTCTCTAAACCAAATGCAATGTCATCTTCTACTGATGAGCCAACAAATTGGTTATCAGGATTTTGGAAAATAATCCCGATTTTTTTTCTAATTTCCATTAGATTTTTTCTGTGGTATTCAATCCCGTCAATATGAATTGATCCCTCTTGTGGTTTCAATAAAGCAACTAAAACTTTTGATAAGGTACTTTTACCACTACCATTATGTCCTAAAACAGCTATATATTCACCTTTTTTAATACTAAATGAAACATTATTTAATGCTGGTTTTAAAATTCCTGGTTTATAACTAAAAACTATATTTTTTACATCTATCATAATATATATTTTATTAAAAAACTATATTTTTTGTAATTTTATTTAGTTTATTTTAATAATCAAATCTTAATAAAATCAAAATAAAAGACACCCAATAATTTTTGAAGGATGTCTAAAAATTGATTAATTATTGAATATAAAATTAATTATAAATTAGATGTTTTAATTAATTTTAATATTGGTTTATATTTTACTCTATGTATTTTAGGATTAACCCCATGAATCAGAAGTGCTTCAGAGTGCTTTTTAGTCCCGTATCCTTTATTGTTTTTGAAATCATATTGTGAAAATTCTTTGTCTAATTCAACCATATAATTATCCCTAAAAACTTTTGCTAAAATTGAAGCGGCCGCAATATTAAATGAAATTGAGTCACCTTTGATTAAGTTTTCTTGTGGTAAATCAATATTAATTTTTTCAAAATCGGTTAGAACAATATCCGGTTTATTTTTCATATTTTTAATTCCTAATTCCATTGCCATTTGAGATTCCTTTTTAGGGTTACTATTATTGATTTGTTCTACAGATCTTACTATTATTTGGTATTCAACTGCATTTTCAATAATTTCTTTATATAGTTCATCTCTTTTTTTAGGAGTTAATTTCTTGGAATCATTAATGTTGTTGTTTGTATAATCCGGCTTCATAATTACACAGGCAGCAACAAGCGGACCTGCTCAAGAACCTCTACCAGCTTCGTCGCAACCTGCTATTAATGCACCTTTATCAAACTTTTTTTCGTAATCTAACATAATAGTATTTTACACTATATATTTTGACTTTTATCATATACATTAATATAAATTAGAACTTTTTATTCTAAATATTTTAAATGCGTAAACTTTGTTTAAAAATATTTTTTTGTTGTAATCATTGTTATTACAACATATTGTGTTATAATAATTTTGTTGTTGTAATAACAATGATTACAACAAATACAAAAATTAGGAGATAAAATGACAAATAAAGAAAAAGCATTAGCATTAATAAATACATTCACAACAGGAGATACTAAATTAGCAAAAGAAATTTTAGCTACAGATTATATTCAACATAATTTAGCTTATGGTACAGGTTTGGAAGCATTCTTAGGAGCAATTTCATACCTTGCAAGTGCACCGGTTAAAACAACAGTAAACAACATTCGTGCCTTTGAAGATGGTGATAAAGTATTTTTACAAACAGTTTATAATTTCGCAGGCCAAGGGGAACAAGTTGCATTTGATATTTTTAGATTTGATTCTGAAGGTAAAGTTGCAGAACATTGAGATAATTTAATTTCATTATCAGGCCCAAATCCATCAGGTCACACACAAATAGATGGTACTTTAGAAGTTAAGAACACAGATAAAGAAGAAACAAGAAGAGTAGTTACAGGGTTTGTAACAGACATATTACATGGTAAAAATTTAGATAAATTTAGCTCATACTTTGATGGTGATAATTATATTCAACATAATCCAAGCATTGCAGACGGTGTCTCTGGACTAGGCGCAGCCTTAGAAGCAATGGCTAAACAAGGAATTCAAATGGTTTATAGTAAGACATATTTCGTGCTTGCAGAAGGCGATTTTGCTTTAGCTGTTAGTGAAGGAACATTTGCGGATGCACCTACATCTTATTATGACTTGTTCCGTGTTGAAAATGGAAAAATCGCTGAACACTGAGATGTTATGGAAACTATAGCAGAAAAAAATACATGACAAAATCAAAACGGAAAGTTTTAATGTAATTATTAAATTTACAACATTAAGAATGTATAATAATATTAGGAGGAACGCTATGCAAATATCAAGTAGATTTACAGTAGCCCTACATATTTTCGCATGTATAGATACTTATCAAGATGATTATAAAATTACAAGCGATTTTCTAGCAGGGAGCATTAATACAAATCCTGTTATTATTAGAAAAATTCTTAGCCAACTTAAAAATGCCAAATTAATTACTGTTGCAAGAGGAACTGGTGGAATTGAAGTAACCAGGCCGTTCAATCAAATAACCTTTTATGATGTTTATCAAGCGATTGAACCTCTAAAAAATGGTGATCTATTTAATTTTCATGAAAACCCTAACCCGCAATGTATTGTTGGCGGTAACATTCACACAGTATTGGATAATAAATTAAAATCAATCCAAGAAGCAATGGAAAAACAAATGAAAAGTTTTACTATTGATAAAATGGGTGTTGAAATTAAAAATATTTTGCTAAAACAGCAAAATAAAAATAAATAATAAGCATTTTAAACTTAAACCAATATTAGTTGATAATGGTTTAAGTTTTTTAATACACTATATTATTAATAAAACGGACTTATCTACTTTAATGATATAATAACTTATATAAAGAAAAGAGGTAAAGATGGCATCTAAAGTTACCGCACATTGTGCAAAATGTAATATTAATTACACATATTTATTCGGAGAAAGTGATCAACTAATATTATTTAATATATTTTTAGATGAATATAAAAAATCACAAATTGAATTATTTGATAAAGAAAAATTTATCAATTATTTTAAACCTATTTTCCTTGAAAACATTCAAGAGTTTAAAGAATTTAGTGAAGAAAAACAATTAGAACTTCTAAATGATAATTATGCAAAAATTCTAAACTTTTTCTTCCCTGAAGAAATAGAATTAATTAAGAAAAATATTGTGATGAATCATAATATTGAAGTATTTCCAATAATTAATACTAATTTAACAGAAACTGAAAGATCAATTATTTCAGTTCCAATTATGAAAATTAAATTTTTAACAGGTGAGGAATATGTACGTCAATATAGCAATAATGTCGCTTATGTGCAATTTACTCCCGATCAACAATTTTTAACTTGTCCAGTTCATTTAGATTTAACTGCACAATTTATTAGTGAAGAAAAAGTTTAACACTATATTAAAAGTGTTAAACTTTTTTATATTTCTAGATCACCTTTATAACTTAAAATAAATTCTTGTTTGTTAGATGAATTTATTTTAACTAAATATTCTTGCAATGTTTTGATATCAGAAAAATAAACATTATAAAATTCTAAATATTTATCGCCAAATATAGTAGCAAGCTCTTTTTGACTTACAAATGTTGTGTATACATCAACCATAGTTTGAATTAATTCGATAAATTGATCTTTTGAGTATATTCTAGATTGATCTTCTGTTCAAGATGCGACCACATTTTGATATAAGTATCATGCACCTATACTTAAACTGTTAAAATTAAATTTTGCTTCTTTTGAAGTTGTGTTGTTGTGGTATTCAGAAAATAATGTTACATTTAATATAAAGAAATGTTCTAATTGCTTTTTGCTAAAAAGCGGTTCATTTAATGTTTTATATAATAATTCTATGTTTTGGTTAGTTAAACCTTTTCTAAGTTCTAATAATTCCATAATATAATTAAAACATTTTTAATTGAATTTATTAATAAAATCAGTTGCTTATTGTGACTTCAATAAAAATTATTTAATATTTTTAAAAAATATTTTTTGTTTATCTAAAAAGCGTGTATAATAAATTTACCTAAAAACGAATTAGGAAACGAAATAAAAAATATATTATAATTTTTGTTGAATTAAAAAATATATGCTATAATATATTACGCAAACGCAAATGCCGATTTAGCTCAGCGGTAGAGCAGCTGGCTGTTAACCAGTTGGTCGCAGGTTCGATCCCCGCAATCGGCGCCATTTTATAAGGTCTGTTGGTGAAGCGGTTAACACACATGGTTTTCATCCATGCATACACGGGTTCGATCCCCGTACAGACTGCCATTTTTGGAAGATTAGCTCAGCTGGGAGAGCGTCGCCCTTACAAGGCGAATGTCATGGGTTCGAGTCCCTTATCTTCCACCATTATTGCGCCGTCTTAGCTCAGTTGGTAGAGCAACTGACTTGTAATCAGTAGGTCGTAGGTTCGAGTCCTATAGACGGCACCATAGTGTGCTTTTTTTATTTATTATTTACACCTGCGCGGATGGTGAAATTGGCAGACACGCTAGATTTAGGCTCTAGTGCTTTACGGCATGAGGGTTCAAGTCCCTCTTCGCGCACCATTTGAACATTAATACTTAAAAAAAGTATTATTTTTTTAAACATTTTTAATTAAATTTAATAACAAACAAAAACTAAGAGTGAGAAACTTAGTTTTTTTATGAAATAAAAGCAAGAACAACACGTATTCTTACTTTTTATGTTAAAATATATCTATATATGTGCCGTCATAGCTCAGCAGGTAGAGCACTTCCATGGTAAGGAAGGGGTCGCTGGTTCGAGTCCAGTTGTCGGCACCATTTTTTTATATCAATTTTTGAAATAAAAATTAACTTATTTTACTATGTCATAGTTAAAAAAGTAAAAAGCAGGAAATTTAAAGTTCCTGCTTTTTATTCTTCTCTTTTTCATAATTAGAAACTGAAATAACTTTTTCGTTTTCCAAATCATAAATTTGATATCCGTCAAATTCTTTTACTTTATTTATTGCTTCGTCTACGTTTGATACAACTGCAATATTATCTAAAATAAGTTCTTCTTCATCTGTGTTGTATCTAAAACCTCAATTTATGTCATATTTTTGTTTAGCTTCGTTTATGAAATTTATTAATTTATTTCTTTGATCTCCAGAGAGATCATCTAATTTATCGATTCAATTCAAATTAATTTTTAATGTTCCTAAATTTTCGTTTTTAAAAGCTACAATATAACCTTTTTTGTCAGTAAAAACATTTCATCCAACTAAAGGAGTATTATCTTTTTGATTAGAAAGTCTTATATCATATAATTCTTTTTTAGCTTTAATATCCCATGTATTTGCATTAAAAAAACTAGCCATATCAATAAATAAATTATTAAGATGATATCTAAGTGATTTTCCTCTTAAAAATTTTACAAACCCTTGTGTGTGCTCTCTTTGTTCTTCTATTATTTTTTTCTTTACTTCTTCTTTTTCCAATTTTTCTCCTTAAATATTTACATTTTTTATTAATCAACATTAAAAATTATATTACTTTTAACTTTTGATTATGATTAATATTTTTTAAATATACTAAAAATGAATATTATGGAAAAATAAAAAATTAACATTTTTTCAATGTTAATTTAATATGTTATTTAATGAAAGGTGCAACTTGTTCTTTTAAAATTTCGTATGGTACGTAACCTGAGAAATCTTTAACTTCTTTGTCACCTTTAAATACTTTAGTGTAAGGAATTCCTTGAACACCATTTTCAAGAGCAAATTCTCTGTTGTGATCAATATTAACTCTTAAAACTTCAACATTATCGTTAGAATCTAATTGTTCTAAAGAACCTTTGTACATTCTACATGGACCACATCAATCAGCGTAAAAAACAACTAATTTTGTTTTTTCACTTTTTAATGCTTCAGAAATAATTTCTTTGTTAGCTTCTTTTAGCATATTGCCTCCTTAATTTTTAATAATCATAATTATAGCATTTAAATAAATTTAGTCAAAAAGTTTATTTTTTTTATAAAAATAGGCTAAAAACGCTTTTTTATACTTTTTAATGACTTAAAAAAAGATATAAAAAAAGCAGCTCCCTATTTTCACCATTTGGCTATCGTCGGCGTAAAGAGGCTTAACTACTGAGTTCGGAATGGATTCAGGTGGGCCCTCTTGCTCTTGCTACTAAGAATAGTATACACCATATTTTTAAAAACCAAAAATATTTTTTTATTTTTTTTAAAATATTTTTGATTTGTAAAGATGCAAAAATAAAATTGCTATATAATTTATATTATTAGATCAAGAAAAAAGGAGTAAAACATGATTGAAGTTCAAAATATTAGTAAAATTTTTAGTGATAAAAAATTATTTGAAAATGTAAATTTAAAATTTACAGAAGGAAATACATACGGAATAATAGGGGCTAATGGTGCTGGTAAATCAACATTTTTAAAAATTTTATCAGGCCAAATTGAAGCTACAAGTGGTCAAATTGTAATTGAAAAAAACAAACGTATTTCAGTTCTTTCACAGGATCATAATGCTTATGACCAAATGAATGTAACTGAAGTTGTAATTATGGGTAATACTGACTTATATAATGTATTACAAGAAAAAAATGCAATTTATGCAAATCCTGATGCAACAATGGAAGATTATACAAGAGCAGGAGAATTGGAAGATAAATATGGTGAATTGGGTGGATGAACAGCTGAAAATGACGCTCAAGAATTATTAAGTAATTTATCTATTCCAAAAGAAAAATGAAACGTAAACATGAGTGAGTTAACAGCTAACCAAAAAATTAAGGTTTTATTAGCTAAAGCCTTATTCGGAAATCCAGATATTTTAATAATGGATGAGCCGACTAACCACCTTGACTTACGTTCAATTAAATGATTAGAAAACTTCTTGATCGATTATCCTAACGTTGTTATTGTTGTTAGTCACGACAGCGATTTCTTAGATTCAATTTGTACACATATAGTTGATATTGACTATAGTGAAGCTAAAATTTATACAGGTAACTACAGTTTCTGAAAACAATCTTCAGAATTAGCACGTGAAATGATGAAACAAAGTAACCTTAAAAAAGAAGCTCAAATGGAAAAACTTAAAGATTTCATTGCTCGTTTTAGCGCTAATGCATCTAAATCAAAACAAGCAACATCTAGAAAGAAAGCTTTAGAAAAAATTTCATTAGATGAAATTAAGCCTTCAAATCGTAAATATCCATATATACGTTGAGACATGAATCGTGAACATGGAAAACAAATTTTAAATGTTGAAAACTTAACATACAAAAACGATTTAGGACAAACATTATTTGAAAATGTTTCATTTACATTGAGGCCAGGTGAAAAAATGGTTATTGTTGGTGACGATGATATCGCAAAAACAAGATTATTAGAAATAATTTTTGGTGAACGTGAAGCAACTTCAGGAACAGTTGAATGAGGTCAAACAATTACACCAAGTTATTTCCCAAATGATAACGCAAAATACTTCAATACTGATGAAAACATTTTAGAATGAATTTCGAAATGACCACTTCTAAATAAAATTAAAGAAAACCAGGAAAATGATGACGCTAGAATGCGTGGATTCTTAGGTAGAATGTTATTTAGTGCTGACTCAGTATTCAAAAAAGTTAATGTAACTAGCGGGGGTGAAAAAGCACGTTTAATGTTCTCTAGAATGATGCTTTTAGAATCTAATTTTATTATTTTAGATCAACCTTTAGATCACTTAGATACAGAAAGTATTGATTCAGTTATTGAAGGTGTTCAAAACTATAAAGGTGGAGCTATTTTCACAACTTACAACAGAGCATTTGTTAACCAATGTGCTGACGTAATTTTAGAATTACAATCTCCAACAAAAAGCTTTTTATTTAGAGGTACTTTAGAAGAGTACGAAGAAATTATGATGCAAGATCAGGATAAATAATGAACCGTTTCTTTGTTAAAGAAAAACAAGATAACTATTTTATTTTAGATAAAGAGGCTCAAAAACATATAAAAGTTTTAAGACTCGATGGTAAAAAAATTATTTGTGTATACCAAAATAGTTTTTTTGAATGTCAAGTAGAGTCAAATAGAGCAATTATTCTAAAGCAAATAGAAGAAAATCATGAATTTCAAAACGATGTAATTTTATTAATGAGTTTAATTAAATACGATCGTTTTGAGTGGCTTTTGCAAAAAAGTACAGAATTAGGTGTTAAAAAAATAATACCGATAATAACCGAACATACAAATGGTGAGCTATATTCTTATAATAAATTTGAAAAAAAACGTCAAAGATTTGAAGAGATTTTAAAAAATGCAGCTGAGCAGTCATTTAGAAATCAGATTCCGGTTTTAGGTGAATTAGTCAAGCTATCACAATTTAATTTTGATGACGATTATGAAATTTATTTAGCACACGAAAAAATTGATTCTAAAAGTCAATTAATTCCTGATTCTATACAACAAAATGTTTATTATGTTGTTGGTCCAGAGGGTGGGTTTTCTGATTCTGAACTAGATAAGTTATCAGAAAAACAAAAAAATATTAATTTTGTCTCTTTAGGTAATAGAATTCTAAGAGCAGAAACAGCTGCTATTTATATGATTTCCAAAACTAAAAATTCTTAATATCATTAAGTTACGCTTGAAAAACTTAATATATCAAGAATTTTTTTAAATATACTTTAAAATCATTATCATAAAAGCATTTTTTTGGTAAAATAATGAATATAAAATAATCAAAATAATTAGGAGAAAATTAAATGAAAATTATAGATAAAAGAACTAAATTAGTTGCTACTATCGGACCTTCAAGTGATAATATTGACACATTACGTACATTAATTGAAAATGGTGTAACAACAATTAGAGCAAACTTCAGTCACGGTTCACACGAAGAACAAGCAAACAAATTCAACATGGCAAAACAACTTTCTAAAGAACTTAGAATTCCTGTTTCTTTAATGTTAGATACAAAAGGACCAGAAATTCGTGTTGGAAAAATGAAAGATGGTGCTCAAGTTGTTGAAGCAGGTTCAACAGTTTTAATTCACACAACACAAGATAAATACCTTAACTTTGAAGGTATCCCAACAGAAATCACAGTTGCATATGACATGGATAAAGATTTAGTTGTTGGAAACCAAGTTTTAATCGATGACGGTAAATTATCAACAGTTGTAACAGAAGTTGGTGAAGGATACGTTAAAGTTAAAGCAGAAAACACACACAAAGTTAAAACAAACAAACGTGTTAACTTACCAGGTGTTGACTTCTCATTACCATTCTTAGCAGAAAAAGATATCAATGATATTAAATTTGGTATTACACAAGGAATCAACTATGTAGCTGCTTCATTTGTTAACTCAGCAAGAAACGTAAACGAATTAAGACAATTATTAAATGAAAACGGTGGATCACACGTTCAAATTATTTCTAAAATTGAATCACACTTAGGATGTGTAAACATCGATGAAATTATCGAAGCATCAGATGGAATCATGGTTGCTCGTGGAGACTTAGGTCTTGAAATTCCTTACTACGATGTTCCATATCACCAAAAAAACATGATCAGAAAATGTCGTGAAGCAGGTAAACCAGTTATTGTTGCTACACAAATGTTAGACTCAATGGAAAACACACCACACCCTACACGTGCAGAAGTAACAGACGTTTACTACGCAGTTGAATTAGGTGCTGACTCTACAATGTTATCAGGTGAAAGCGCAAACGGACAATTCCCACTTGAATCAGTTAAAACAATGACAGCTATTTCAAAACGTGCAGAAAAAGAATTTTACTCAAGAAACTACTACGAAAGACAATTAGAAAAAGTTTGAGGAAATTCAAATCAATCAGATAAAAGAACTAAAATAGCTTATGAAATTGCTAAAAAAGCAAAAGATGGTGATTACAAATTTGCAGTTGTTTTATCAAGAACAGGTGAATTATTAAAACAAGTTTCTAAATTTAGACCTAATACAATCACAATTGGTATTTTAAATGATGAAAAATTAATTAACGGATTTGGTGCATACTCAGGTGTATTCGTGTCAGTTGATTCATTAGACTTATTTGATAAAGTTAAAGCTGATAACTCATTAGCTGAAGAAGCTTTAAAACCATACGGAATCCAAAAAGGTGATAAATACTTAGTGGTTGAAAACGAAAGTTTTACAGAACACGAAGTTAAATAATATAATACAAACTAAAAGTGCTTAGGCACTTTTTTATTTACTTTTTATTAAAAAATAAATAAAAAAATCCTTGACGCAAATGATTTATATGTTATAATATTAAAGCAAATTACATGGGGGGATAGCAAAGCGGCCAAATGCGGGTGGCTGTAACCCACTTTCTTAGGATTCGGGGGTTCGAATCCCTCTCCCCCCACCATTTTTTGTCCCATAGCCAAGCGGTAAGGCATCGGGTTTTGGTTCCGACACGCGTTAGTTCGAATCTAACTGGGACAGCCATATCACTCTGAAAAGAGTGTTTTTTTATATTTTTTTTGGGCAAAAATTTACTTATTGCATTTTTTTAAAATATATTTTGTTATATAATTATGATAATATGAATAAAGAAAAACAAATAGATAAAATAACTCCAATGGAGTTTGATTTTGCTAAATGATATACAGATGTTGTTAAAAATGGTGATCTTATAGCTTATGGGCCAGCAAAAGGTTCAATTATTTATAAACCAAATTCTTTTGGTATTTGAGAATTAATACAAAAAGAATTAAACAACATATTTAAGTCAAAAGGAATTCAAAATGTTTATTTGCCTCTTTTAATTCCTGAGAACTTATTTCAATTAGAAAAAGAACACATTGAAGGTTTTAACCCAGAATTAGCAACTGTAACTAAAGTAGGTGATAAAGAATTAAGTGAAAAATTATTTATCAGACCTACATCAGAAGTTTTATTTGCTGATTTATTTAAAAAATCAATTAACTCATACAATGATTTACCAATTGTGTACAATCAATGAGCTAATGTTTTAAGATGAGAAAAAACAACAAACCCATTTTTACGTACTAGAGAATTTTTATGACAAGAAGGACACACATGTCATGATAATCCACTTGAAGCACGTAAATTAACACGTGAAATGATTTCTACATATGCTAAATTCTTAAAAAATTATTTAGCTATACCAACAATAGTAGGTAAAAAAACACCAAGAGAAAAATTTGCTGGTGCTTGTTCTACATATACAATTGAAGCTATGATGAAAGATGGTAAAGCTTTACAATCTGGAACAAGTCACTACTTAAATCAAAATTTCTCTAAACCATACGGAATTAAATTTAAAAATAAAGAAAATAAAGACGAATTCGTATACCAGACTTCATGAGGTATTTCTACTCGTTTATTAGGTGCAATTATTATGACTCATGGTGATAATAGAGGTATAATAATTCCTCCTAGAGTTGCTCCAATTCAAGTTGACATTCTTGAATTATTTGCTAAAAAAGAACCTAAAGTTCATGAAGTTGCAGCTGACTTAAAAGCAAAAATTGGTCGTAAATTCAGAGTGCGTTTAGATTCTACCGATAAAAATCCTGGTTACAAAGCTTCAAATAGTGAAATACAAGGTGTTCCATTACGTATCGAAGTTGGACCAAGAGATCTTGCTGAAAATAAAGTATTAGTTGTTAGAAGAGATACTTTAGAAAAACAATTATTAGATATTGATGAATTAAAAGATTTAATACCAACATTACTTGATGATATTCATAATAATTTATATGATTTAGCACAAAAAAGATTAGAAGATAATACAGAGTACGTTTATAACTACGCTGACTTTAAAGAAAAAATTAAAGAAAATAAATTTATAGTAGCTCCATTTTGTTGTGATGACTACGTAGAAGAAAAAATTAAAGAAGAAACAGGAGCTACAGCAAGATGTATTCCTATTAAATTGTTCAAAAAGCCATTTAAAGATAAAAAATGTTTTATTGATGGTTGTGATAAACAAACTAATAGATACGTTGTTTTTGCGAAGGCATATTAAAAACTGGTAAAATTTTCATTTTTCGCAAAATTAAAAAGGAAAAATCGGCATTTTTTCCTTTTTTTGTTCATTTTTAAGAAATTTCCAAAAAAATTTATATAAATAAAAGTGGAAGGAGAATTAGAAAAATGAATAATGTAAGTGTTGATCCAGAAGTAAAAGCATTTGAAGAGTTGAGATTACATGATATTGTAAAAGATGTTGAAAACGACAAAGAGCTTTATGCTTATGAGTATAAATTGGTTGAAATGATTTTCAAAACACATTGAAAATTTAGAGAGATATTCAAAAGAAAATTAATGGGAGAAAATTTTAAAGAGAGGTTTTATCATAAAAAATTAAACGACGAACAAAGAGAGTGGCTGCTTAAAATGGCAGAAGGTAAAAATAGCATTGTAAGAATGATTTTAGATAATATGACACATAAACATTCGTGAATATTAGAAAAATGTTATTTAGATAAAAGTACAATGGATAATACTTTGTGATATGAACAACATTTTTCTAAGACAACTTTTTACAAAGTTAAACGTGAGGCGGTAAAAGAGTTTGTTTCATACTATACAGGAATATTCAATTAGAAACAATGAATATGTTTCTAAAAATTTAGTTTATGAATATAACGATTTTAGAATTAATAGAAAAGTTTATGAAGATGGTCTAAATTTAGATTATCATTTGGAAATTTTTAATTATAAAAATAATAAAGATCTATATTTATTTTGTGATTTTATAAGTAATAGAGAAACTAAAGATTGGGTCGTAGAATTATGATTTAAAGGAATTAAACAAATAAGTTCAAATAATTCTAAATTTATCACAAATCTTTCGTCACTAACAAAATCTAAAAATGAACATTTAGATAATTTTAAGATTATCATTAAATCTGTTAAAACGAATAAAATAGTTGAAAGTGCAGAGTTTACTCGTTATATAAATGATAATCAAGAAATTTTCAAAATGCAAAATAAGAGCAATCTTTTAAAAATACAGTATTCTACTATTTTTAGAATCAAAAATAATCAAGTATTGACACACAAAAAATACTGGAATTTAATATTTGATCTTGAAAACTTAAAAAATGCTATACCCATTTTTAATGTTTTAAATTTATTTGTAACATTCGACGCAAATACCGTATCTTTAAAATCTTACCAAACTAGTTCTTTAGATTTTAATGTAAATAATATATCTTTAAACATAAACGGTCTGGGTTTAAAAAACGAAAAAATAAAACTAAAAAGCATAAGAAATACCTTAAAAAATAACGAGAATAAATTTGACTTGTTAAATTTTTATATTGATGAATATATTAAATATATACCTGATGAACAAAAATATATAAAATCTCTAGATGAGAACAGTAATAAGAAAATTGTTATTCCAAAAAATTACAACGGTAAATTAGTTTTTATATTTGATATAGATACTACTTTTGGAAGTTTCAAAATTTTAAAAGAAATGAATTTTGAAAATAGTTTATCTGTTGAAAAACAAAAAACTAAAAAATTTGAATTAAATGATATAACCGATAAGAGAATTTTTTTGAGTAAATTAAAATATACCATTTCTTTTAGAGATTTTTATGATCTTAAAAATAAAGCTAATATTAGTTATTTTTTAAAGAAAAATGATGAATATCAGGTTAATTTATAAAATCGGATCTTTTATTTTAACTTCAAGTATTGTAATTGGTTTGGTTTATTTAGGTTATAAAAAAATAAAGAATAAAAATATAGGATCAAATAGCGAAGGTGAAATAAAAGATAAAAAATATAATTCTAGCGATTCTTTTGTTTTTCCGGAAATAGATAAAAAATCTTTGATTAAATTTATTAAAAAAGATGAATTTGGTGAAAATTTTATTGATCAAGAAATCGTTAAAAATTTAATATATAATTTGATACTTAATGCAAATGAAAATAATGCAGAATTAAATTTTGATTTTATACAAAAAAGTAATACAGAGATAGAAGTTTATATCGAAGTATCTTACAAAAACGAAAAATACTACAAAGTATATGAAATTAAAATTTAATTGATATAATTAAAATATGAGTTTAGATTATCAAAAATGAATTATTAGTCAAATAGAACGTTTATCAAAGAAAAAAGTCGAATATGATGCATATATTAAGGATATTAATATTGACTCTTTAGACTTAGCAGAAGTAATTATTAATCTAGAAGAAAAGTACGGAATTGTAATTTCTGATGAAGAAATTATGAATATTGAAAAAGTAAAAGATGTACTAGAATTAGTCTCAAAAAAGGTTGACGAAAAGTAAGCTATTTTAATTTTTAATTAGAATAGCTAACTTTTTATTTTATGTTTTATAAATATCATAAAGCAACAGGAACAATGACTAATAAGAGTGTTAGAGGTTTATCTAAAGTTTTTTTTACCAAAAAAATAGGTCATACTGGAATTTTAGACCCATTAGCATCGGGGTTAATTGTTGTTGCAACCGAATATGATACTAAGTTGTTAGAATATATTAATCACAAAAATAAAATTTATATTGCAACTTCTCAACTTAATTTAAGTTCTGATACTTTAGATATTGATGGTGATGTGACTATACATAATTTTCCTAAAGTAACTTTAGAAGATTTAAAAAGAGCAATAGAAATTGTTACAAAAAGAAAAACACAAATACCACCAAAATATAGTTCTAAAAAAATAAATGGTCAACACGCCTATGATTTAGTTAGACAAGGTAAGGAATTTGAATTGAAACCTCAAAATATTGAAGTTATTGATTATAAATTAATTGATTTTGACTATGAAAAGCAAGAATATAAAATAATGTTTAATGTTTCGGAAGGGACTTATATTCGAACTTTATTGTACGATATTTCGTTAGAGTTAAATAATACTAGTGTAATGACTTCATTAAAAAGAACTGGCGTTGGTAACGTGAATCTTGATGATTTAGATATCGAAGATTATAAACAAATAGATTTTGACTTACTCTTCGATATTGAATCAATTTATCTAACCGAAGAGTGATCTAAAAAGTTATTTAACGGTCAAAGTTTCAAAATCTCAAAAGAAGACAAAGATGTATTTTTTATTAAAAATACTAACAATGAAGTTTGTTGTGTCGGGAGAATTGAAAGCAACTTTTTTTATCCTAAAAAAGTTTTTACAGAAAGGCTATTATGGAAAGCGTAAAATTAGAAAATATTATTAAATTAGCTGCATTTGATGTGGATGAAACTTTATTACCAAATGGATATACAAAGTTTTCAGAAAATACAAAATCTATCTTTAAAAGTTTAAATGATAAAGGTATTAAAACTGTTGTTTCAACTGCTAGAGAATTTGCTACAATAGGTGATTTTTTAGAGCAGCTATCACCTGTGGATTATTTTATGGGAGCAAACGGGGCATTTATCTGAGATGTAAAAAATAAAAAGTTTATTTTTAAAAATACATTAAAACGTGAAGATGTTATTAAACTTTACGAAAAATTTGGAGAAAAAGTTAGAGGATTTGCGGTAAGTGATTTTGATAAAATTTATAATTCTGAGGGTATGAATTTAAACACTTGATTCATAAAACCTTTTGAAAAAAATTATCGTGCATTTCAACCTGAATTATTAAGTGAAGATGACTTATATTTAGTAACAATTACTTCTACAGAAAATATTAGAGAATTACATGAAGAATTCAAAAAATTTATTGAAGAAAATAATCTAAATATGGAAATATCATCACGTTGATCTCAAGGTTTCTTTATAAACCCGTTATCAGTTAATAAAAGTAATACTTTAAAATTTCTATTAGATAAATTAAATTTAACTTATGATAACTTAATTAGTTTCGGAGATAGCTCAAACGATTTCGAAATGATTAGGGATGCTTATTATGGTGTTGCAATGCAAAGAGCTGGCGAAAAAATAAAAGCTGTTGCAAATGATATTGCATTGGACGCTATTCACGATGGTGTTTATTTAAAATTAAAAGAATTGAAATTGATTTAAATTGACAAACGATTTACTTATTTATAATTTAAAAAATTTTGAAGCACAAGAAAACGATGCTTTTTTAATCGGAGCCTTCGAATCTTTTCATTTAGGACACTATCAACTTTATAAGGAATTATTGAATTATAAAGGCAGAAAAATATTAATAAACTTCAACAACGACGATACTAAGCATTTATTTGATAAAGATATCATTTACACAAATGAATCAAAATATTTTTCTATTTTGGAACTAGAATTTGATGCGATAATAGAACTTAATTTTTCTGAAATAAAGAATTTAGATGGTATTGAGTTTATTAAAAAAATTGCACAAAATAAGAAAGTTTCATTTATTGCTGGTAATGATTTTCGTTTTGGGAAAAACGCACAATATAAATTGCAAGATATTCCCAAATATATTGAAAATATAGAAGTTAAAAATATCGAGATTTTTAAACTATTAAATATCAAAATAAGTTCCTCGATGATTAAAGATTCTTTAAAATTTGGTGATATTGATTTGGCAAATAAATTATTAGTAAGAAATTATATTTTTAATGGAGTTCTAAAGGAAAATATGACTTTAGAATTACCTAATAATTTATTAAGAATGCAACCCGGAATTTATACATCCTTCATGCATATGAATGATTTTACTTTTTTCTCACTTCTATATATAAATTTAGAAAGCGAATATCAAGTCCTATTATTTGAAGCTGACCAAGATTTTGATTGACATTCTTTTCACAATAAAGAAGTTTTCGTTGAAGTTCTAAGACAGTATAGAAAAATATCAGATAAAAATTCAGATAAAATTTTAGATACTGATTTTATAGATAATAAAAAATACTTTTTAGAAAAATATTCAAATGATAAATATTAAATATATGTTATAATTCAAAAGCATTTAACAAATAAAAGTATGCAAAACATAAATTTTAACTAGGTTTAATTTTAAATTAATAATTATGCTTGGTTAAAACATAATTTTAAATTTTAAGGAGAATTATGGTTTCAAAAACTAGAAAAGCTGAATTAGTTTCACAATTCGGTAAAAATGCAAAAGATACAGGAAACATTTCTGTTCAAATTGCTATTTTAACTGAAGACATTGAAAAATTAAAACCACATTTTTTAAACAATCCAAAAGACAATCACTCACGTAGAGGTTTCTTAGCTAAAATCTCACAACGTAAAGTTTTATTAAAACATTTAAAAGCATCTGATTTAAACGAATACAACAAAGTAACTGATTTATTAAACATTCGTAAGTAATAATCTTTTATATTATATTTACACAATAATAATTAATTTAATATAACAAGGAGATTAATATATGTCAAGAAGATGTCAAATATCAGGTGTTGGACCACAATCAGGTAACAAACGTTCACACGCTTTAAATGCTTCAAAAAGAAAATTTAATGTTAACTTACAAAAAGTGAGAGTTACAATCGATGGACAAAGAATGTCATTAAGAGTTTCAGCTAAAACTTTAAAAACTTTGAAAAACCAAGGTTTAATATAAAAATAAAAAAAGTGCGAAAAAGCGCTTTTTTTATTTTTGTTTTAGGTTATAATTATTCCAACACATTTATCCAGATAAATATTCTATATTTATAATTATTTAAAAAAATAAAAAAATATTTCTTGTTATTTGATTTATGTGCTATAATAATTGAGCTACCCATTAAGAAGGTAGACAAAAAGTTCTTTGAAAACTAGATATATACAATAAAACATGACAGTCAATTTTTTCGAGAGTTTGATCCTGGCTCAGGATGAACGCTGGCTGTGTGCCTAATACATGCATGTCGAGCGGAGTTCTTCGGAACTTAGCGGCGAATGGGTGAGTAACACGTACTTAACGTGCCCTCTAGATTGGGATAACGATGAGAAATTATCGCTAATACCGGATACTTATTAGTTTGGCATCAAACTAATATAAAAGGAGCGTTTGCTTCACTAGGGGATCGGGGTGCGGAACATTAGTTTGTTGGTGAGGTAATGGCTCACCAAGACGATGATGTTTAGCGGGGTTGAGAGACTGATCCGCCACACTGGGACTGAGATACGGCCCAGACTCCTACGGGAGGCAGCAGTAGGGAATTTTCCACAATGGACGAAAGTCTGATGGAGCGACACAGCGTGCAGGAAGACGGCCTTCGGGTTGTAAACTGCTGTTATAAGGGAAGAAAAAGCAATAGAGGAAATGCTATTGCCTTGACGGTACCTTGTCAGAAAGCAACGGCTAACTATGTGCCAGCAGCCGCGGTAATACATAGGTTGCAAGCGTTATCCGGAATTATTGGGCGTAAAGCGTCTGTAGGTTGTGTGTTAAGTCTGGCGTTAAAACTTGGGGCTCAACCCCAAATTGCGTTGGATACTGGCACGCTAGAATTGTGTAGAGGTTAGCGGAATTCCTAGTGAAGCGGTGAAATGCGTAGATATTAGGAAGAACACCAACATGGCGAAGGCAGCTAACTGGGCACATATTGACACTGAGAGACGAAAGCGTGGGGAGCAAACAGGATTAGATACCCTGGTAGTCCACGCTGTAAACGATGATGATTAGCTGATAGAGAACTATCGGCGCAGCTAACGCATTAAATCATCCGCCTGAGTAGTATGCTCGCAAGAGTGAAACTTAAAGGAATTGACGGGGACCCGCACAAGCGGTGGAGCATGTGGTTTAATTTGAAGATACGCGTAGAACCTTACCCACTCTTGACATCTTCCGCAAAGCTATAGAGATATAGTGGAGGCTAACGGAATGACAGATGGTGCATGGTTGTCGTCAGCTCGTGTCGTGAGATGTTCGGTTAAGTCCTGCAACGAGCGCAACCCTCATCCTTAGTTAAATATCCTAAGGAGACTGCCCGAGTAATTGGGAGGAAGGTGGGGACGACGTCAAATCATCATGCCTCTTACGAGTGGGGCAACACACGTGCTACAATGGATAGTACAAAGAGAAGCAATACGGTGACGTGGAGCAAATCTCAAAAAACTATTCTCAGTTCGGATTGTAGTCTGCAACTCGACTACATGAAGTCGGAATCGCTAGTAATCGTAGATCAGCTACGCTACGGTGAATACGTTCTCGGGTCTTGTACACACCGCCCGTCACACCATGGGAGCTGGTAATGCCCGAAGTCGGTTTTGTTAACTACGGAGACAACTGCCTAAGGCAGGGCCGGTGACTGGGGTGAAGTCGTAACAAGGTATCCCTACGAGAACGTGGGGATGGATTACCTCCTTTCTACGGAGTACATAAGTTACAATTCATTTTAGTAACAATTACTAACTTTTAAGACCATTTTTATTTATTTAATATTTGAGTCATGGCTTTCTTTAATGGTCAGAAAGATTTATATATCTAGTTTTGAGAGAACTTCTCTCTTTGTTCTTTGAAAACTGAATAGTAAAGATAAATTAATATAACAACGACATCAAAAAAATAAATTAAATTAGTCAATTTGTTTTGTGATACCGAGTAATTATTATTAAAATAATAATTTATTAAAATGTCTTTGAATACATCAACAAACAATAGGAAAATATTGAAATAACTTTTAAATAAGTAAGAGTGAGTTGTGGATGCCTTGGGTCTGGAAGTCGAAGAAGGACGTGATTACCTGCGATAAGCCTCGTGGAGCTGGATATAAGCTACGATACGGGGATTTCCGAATGGGGAAACCTAATTAGAGTAATATCTAATTGCATTAGAATGAATACATAGTTCTAATGACGAGACACGTTGTGAACTGAAACATCTTAGTAGCAACAGGAAGAGAAAATAAATAATGATTCCATTAGTAGCGGCGAGCGAACATGGAAGAGCCCAAACCAACATTTATGTTGGGGTTGTAGGACTATCTACATGAAGTTACAAAATTTTGTCATAGCAGAATAAGTTGGGAAACTTTAGCATAGAGGGTGATACTCCCGTATGCGAAATGGCAAGATCTTCTGATAGTATCCTGAGTAGGGCGGGGCACGTGAAACCCTGTCTGAATCTGCCGGGACCATCCGGTAAGGCTAAATACTAACCAGACACCGATAGTGAACTAGTACCGTGAGGGAAAGGTGAAAAGAACCCCGGGAGGGGAGTGAAATAGAATCTGAAACAACTTACTTACAATTAGTCAGAGCGCGTTAATGCGTGATGGCGTACATCTTGCAGTATGGACCGGCGAGTTATGTTAACATGCGAGGTTAAGTGGATAAAAGCGGAGCCGTAGAGAAATCGAGTCTTAATAGGGCGCTTAGTATGTTGACATATACCCGAAACCATGTGATCTATTCATGAGCAGGCTGAAGCTTGGATAACACCAAGTGGAGGGCCGAACCGTAGTACGCTGAAAAGTGCCCGGATGACTTGTGAATAGCGGAGAAATTCCAATCGAACTTGGAGATAGCTGGTTCTCCTCGAAATAGCTTTAGGGCTAGCGTGTGATGTTAAACTTTGGTGGTAGAGCACTGAATATGGAATGGCCGCGCCTAGCGGTACTGACTATAATCAAACTCCGAATACCATTGTGTATTATCATGCAGTCGGAACCGGGGTGCTAACGTCCCGGCTCGCGAGGGCAACAACCCAGATCGTCGGCTAAGGTCCCAAAATCGTGTTAAGTCAGAAAGGTTGTGAGTTTTCATAAACAACTAGGAGGTTGGCTTAGAAGCAGCCACCCTTTAAAGAGTGCGTAATAGCTCACTAGTCAAGAGAACTTGCGCCAATAATGTAACGGGAGTAAAACACGATACCGAAGCCACGGGTACGAAAGTACGTTAGAGGAGCGTTCTTAGTGCGGCGAAGTCAGACCGTGAGGACTGGTGGAGCGCTAAGAAGTGAGAATGCCGGTATGAGTAACGATTTGAGGTGAGAATCCTCAACGCCTATTGGGAAAGGTTTCCTGGGGAAGGTTCGTCCACCCAGGGTTAGTCAGGACCTAAGGAGAGGCCGAAAGGCGTATCCGATGGATAACAGGTTAATATTCCTGTACTGGCTGTACGTAGTGATGGAGTGACGGAGAAGGATAACACTACCACTTAATGGATTGTGGGGTAAGTAACGACTGGTGGATATAGTTAAATGCGTATCCTCTAACCGGGAGTTGCGAGTCATAGGCCGAAAGGCTGAATTGTGTGATTTCATGCTTCCAAGAAAAGCTTCTAAACGTTTAAACGTATGGTCACCTGTACCGAGAACGGACACACGTTCCCAAGATGAGTATTCTAAGGCGAGCGAGAAAACCAATGTTAAGGAACTCTGCAAATTAACCCCGTAAGTTCGCGAGAAGGGGTGCCAACTTTTGGTTGGCCACAGTAAATTGTGAGGGGCAACTGTTTATCAAAAACACAACTCTCTGCTAAACCGCAAGGTGATGTATAGGGGGTGAAGCCTGCCCAGTGCCCGAAGGTTAAGTGGATGCGTTAGCTTATGCGAAGCGTTGAAATGAAGCCCGGGTGAACGGCGGCCGTAACTATAACGGTCCTAAGGTAGCGAAATTCCTTGTCGGCTAAATACTGACCTGCACGAAAGGCGCAATGATCTCTCAACTGTCTCAACATTGGACTCGGTGAAATTATGGTCCCAGTGAAAACGCTGGGTACCCGCATCAAGACGAAAAGACCCCATGGAGCTTTACTACAACTTCGTATTGGAACTTGGCCTAACATGTGTAGGATAGGTGGGAGACGCTGATGCTAAGACGCTAGTCTTAGAGTAGTCGACCTTGAAATACCACCCTTGGTATGTTGAGTTTCTAACCTGTCGCCGTCATCCGGCGAGGAGACAGTGCGTGGTGGGTAGTTTGACTGGGGCGGTCGCCTCCTAAAAAGTAACGGAGGCGTTCAAAGGTACACTCAATACAGTCAGAAACTGTATGTAGAGCGCAAAGGTAGAAGTGTGCTTAACTGCGAGACCTACAAGTCGAGCAGGTGCGAAAGCAGGACTTAGTGATCCGGCTGTACGTCATGGAACGGCAGTCGCTCAACGGATAAAAGTTACCCTGGGGATAACAGGCTTATCTTGCCCAAGAGATCACATCGACGGCAAGGTTTGGCACCTCGATGTCGGCTCATCGCATCCTGGAGCTGGAGTCGGTTCCAAGGGTTTGGCTGTTCGCCAATTAAAGCGGTACGCGAGCTGGGTTCAGAACGTCGTGAGACAGTTCGGTCCCTATCTGATGTGGGCGTTGGAATATTGATGAGAGCTGCTCTTAGTACGAGAGGACCGGAGTGGACGTACCGCTGGTGTTCCAGTTGTTCCGCCAGGAGCATAGCTGGGTAGCTAAGTACGGAAAGGATAACCGCTGAAAGCATCTAAGTGGGAAGCCTCCTCAGAGATAAGTATTCCCTTGAAATTCCTTGTAGACTACGAGGTTGATAGGATGGATGTGTAAGTGTAGTAATACATTTAGCTGACCATTACTAATAAATTGATAGGTTTAGAAGTTAAGGTGTATTTAAGACATTTTAATGAATTATTAATTTACTATTCAGTTTTCAGAGAATAAGCCCAGAAGGGCATTTTTTTATATAATTTATTATATATTTTAATAAAAAGTGTTCTTTTATAGTGCTATTTTAGTTTTACAGACAATTATTATTCGGAGGAATAATGAATAACGATCAAGAATTAAAAAATATTATAAATATAATTGAGAAAAAATATGGTAAAGAAACTATCATGTTTCTCGGAGATGTACCAGAAATAGATTTAGAAACATTTCACAGTGGGAGTTATATACTTGATAACTTGTTAGGAGGATTCGGGTATCCAAAAGGTAGAATTATAGAAATATACGGACCAGAAAGTTCAGGTAAAACAACTCTAACTTTACATGCTATTGCTGAAGTTCAAAAACAAGGAGGTTTAGCTGCTTTTATTGATGCTGAACACTCTATTGATCCTAGTTTTGCACAAAAAATTGGGGTAGATACAGATCAGCTAATTTTATCTCAACCAGATTCAGGAGAACAAGCTTTAGATATTGTTGATATTTTGGTTAAATCAGGAAAAATTGACTTAATTGTTGTAGATAGTGTTGCAGCTTTGGTTCCTGAATCCGAATTAAATGGTGAGATGAGTGATCAACAAATCGGTGCACAAGCAAGACTTATGTCAAAAGCACTTAGAAAAATAACTGCAAATTCAAACAAAAATAAAACTACTATAATATTTATTAACCAAATAAGAGAAAAGGTAGGAGTTATTTTTGGTAGTCCTGAAACAACACCAGGAGGACGTGCTTTAAAATTCTATTCATCAATTAGGGTTGAAGTTAGAAAAGGTAGTCCGATTGTTGAAAATAAAGATATTATTGGTGCAGAGATAAAATTAAAAGTTGTAAAAAATAAAATAGCACCACCGTATAAAAATGCACAAACTGAGTTCTTTTTTGATTCAGGAATTGATAAATTAAATGAACTTGTTGATATGGGTGAACTATTAGGTAAATTTACTAAAAAAGGAGCTTGATACTATGTTGATGGAAATAGTGTAGCTCAAGGTAAAAAGAACATGAAGGAATATTTAAAAGAAAATACTGAATTACAGCAGGAAATAATTAATTCTCTTAGAAATAATTAAAGTTTATTAGTATTAGTTTAAATATTGTCTTTAAATTATTGTATAATATAGGAATGAAAAATATAATAGATGTAAAAATTGAAATACAAAAAAATTCAAGAATAAAATATGAATACAATAGAAAAACAAAAGCTATAGAAGTTGACCGTATTTTACGTGGAGACTTCGTTTATCCATGTAATTATGGTTTTGTTCCAAATGCTCTTGATTGAGACGGTGATGAATTAGATGTTTTATTATATTCTGAAGAAACATTCCAACCAGGAGTTTCATTAAAAGCTAGAATTATTGGTGCAATGAAAATGATTGATGATGGTGAAACTGATACAAAATTAGTTGCAGTACATGCTGATGATTATCGTTTAGATAACATAAAAACTTTAGAAGATCTACCGGAACCATTTTTAAAAACAGTTGAAACATTTTTCAGTACTTATAAAAATTGAAAAAGACCAGGGATTACAAAAGTATCTGGTTTTGAAAATGTAGATTGAGCTTTACAAGAATATGAAGAATGTGTACATTTAATGAACGAATACGGTTCAATGGATAAAAAAGAATTTATAACAAAAATGCAACAAGAACATCCTGAAAAGTATGAATAATATAAAAATGCTAGGTTGCTAGCATTTTTGAATAAAAAAAGTATAAAAAAATGGTACATCATACAGGGTTCGAACCTGCGACCCACTGGTTAAGAGCCAGTTGCTCTACCCGCTGAGCTAATGATGCACTAAAATTATATTCTTTTTACAAAAATATAAATTTATTTTTTAAAAAAAGGAAAATACAATATGAAAAAAATTAGAACAAGATATGCACCTAGCCCTACAGGGTTTTTACACATAGGTGGTGCTAGAACTGCGTTATTTAATTATTTATTTGCTAAACATAATAATGGTGATTTTATTTTCAGACTAGAAGATACTGATATTAAAAGAAATGTTGAAGGTGGAGAAGAATCTCAATTAGAAAATCTTGCTTGACTAGGTATAGTGCCAGATGAATCACCACTTAAACCAAATGAAAAATATGGTAAATATAGACAAAGTGAAAAGTTAGATAGATATAGAGAAGTTTTAAATCAATTATTCGAATTAGGTGTTGTTTATAAAGCGTATGATACTACTGAAGAATTAGAACAACAAAAATTAGAGAGTGATCAAAAAGGAATTCCTAACTTTAGATATGATAAAAACTGATTAAAAATCAGTGATGAAGAACGTCAAAAAAGAGATAAAAATGGTGAATATTCAATAAGATTAAGTATTCCTAAAAATGAAGAATTATCTTGAAATGATATTGTTAGAGGTAAAATTTCATTTAACTCAAGTGATATCACAGATTGAGTTGTATTTAAATCTGACGGGTATCCAACTTATAATTTTGCGGTTGTTGTTGATGATCATGACATGGAAATTACACACGTTTTAAGAGGTGAAGAACACATCGGGAACACTCCTAAACAATTAGTTTTATACAATTACTTAAAATGAGATAGACCTGAATTTGGACACCTAACCATTATTACAAATATGGAGGGTAAAAAGTTATCTAAACGTGATACATCATTAAAACAATTCATTTCTGACTATAAAGAAGAAGGGTATGTTCCACACGGTATATTTAACTTTTTAACACTATTAGGTTGAACCGCACATGATGGTAGCGAATTAATGTCTCACGAAGAAATAATTGCTAAATTTGAAGCAGAAAGATTAAGTAAGAGCCCTACAAAATTTGATATCTCTAAAATGAACTGATTTTCAAAACAATATCTAAAAAACACTGATAGTACAGAATTACTTTACTTATTTGAAAACGAAAGTAACTTTTCGAATGAATGATTAAATATCTTTATAGATACATTTAAGCAAAGTTGTGCAACAACAAGTGAATTACTTGCTAATTTAGATATCTATAAAAATCCTATTAATACAAAAATTGAATTTTCACAAGAAGAATTAGAAGTTGTGTATAAGTTTAAAGAATTACTAGTTAATAAAGTCAAAAACAACTTGTTCACAATTGAAGACATTCAAGAAGTAATTCAAAGTGTTCAAAAAGAATTAAATGTAAAAGGTAAAAAGTTATTTATGCCTATTAGATTAGCAGCAACTTCACATGAACATGGTCCTGAATTAGCTAAAGCAATTTATTTATTTGGACAAGATTTTATTTTAGAATCTTTAAATAAGTACTAATATGAAATTAAAATTTTTATCAATAATTCATCAAAATGGTGAAGATAACAAAATTGAATTTGAAGTAGAATACCAAAAAGCAGTTGATGGTAAATTTACTTCATATGACTTTTTAGATCCGCAAAGTAAAGATAAAAATAGAATTGAAATTAGCGAAGATGAAATAAATATTTTTTCATCTAATGCAAGCATATTTTTAGCTTACCAAAACGAAGTTGACTTTGAATACGAAATAGGTGAACAAAGTATCTCTTTAACATCACACTGAACTTTTAAAGACTTTAATGATACTAAATATCAATTTAAATATTCTTTAAGTAGTAGTGGAATGGAAATAGGTAATTACGATATTACAATTGAATTAATAAAATAATTAAAAATACTAAGCGTTATTGCTTAGTATTTTTACATACATTAATTATTAAATATCTTTAATTAATTCAAGTAGTGTATTATTGATTTTAAATGTTGGTTCATCGACAAAGTAACCATCATCGTAACTGTTATTTTTAAAATTAAAGTTTTCAGTAAACGCATTTCATATAGTACTCATTCTATCGTCTGTATATTGGTCCGAATTTATGAATTTAGCTATTTTATATAAAACATAAATTATTTCATAATTGATTAATTTATCATCATAATATTTATTTATAAAGTTTTTAAAGTTTAAATATTTTTCTTCAGCTGATGAAACATCACCATATTCAAATTGCTTGTTGACTACATATAAACCTCTTCAATTTAAAATATCACTTGGGTTATGTATTATATTGAAATCCATTTCTTTTGAATTAATAAATATATTCTCAATTTTTTGTCTTGTAATATATGCAACTTTTTGTTCGTCAGTTAAAGCGTCAATTAATGATTTAAAGTGTTTTTTAATATCTTCTTGATAGAAGTTATATTTTTCTTGTTGGTTTCCTTCAAAGAAATTATTAGTTTTACTTCAATAGAACTTTTTATCAACTTTGTTACTTTCAAAGAAATCTGCTTTTTTAGCGAATGCTTGATCGATGTAATCATAAATTTCTTTTAAATTTAATTTATTATTGTTATTTGAAAGGTTATAAATAAATGAATCAAAACCGTATTGTAAATTAAGTCTAAAGTTTTTGCCTATTTTATCTGTGTTAAAACTTAAAATTTTACTTCATATTTCAGGTTTATTATTTAAATCATGATTATAATATTTTTTAACTTCGGGATCTGTTATATCTTCACCATTTGGATGGATATAATCAATTCCAAAGAATAAATAAGATGTATTGAAGAATATTGAATCATTGATATTATTTTTGAAATCTGACAAGTAATTATAAATATTATCTTTAAATTCTTTGTTTTTATTTAAATATCATTCGTTGTATGTTTTTTCTAAGTATTCATTTGATTTTTTAACATCAATTGAATTTGAAGGGTTTTTTACATCTTCTGAATTTCTAGGTACTTTATTATTTGAGCTTAATATATTTTTATTCTCATCTAGTTTTAATAATTCTTCGTTAAAGCTTCATAATAGAGCTGAAATATAATGATCTCTAAAGTCACCAGATTTCATCTTATTTAAATCAGAAATACTTAATTCATTATTATCATTTTTCGCTTTTAATTCATTAAGTTTTTCTTTAAAAATATTTTTTATATTTGTAATATCTACCGTTTTGTTTTTAATTGCATCTGGAGTAAATTTCTCAAAATTATTAAGTAATGCAACATAATATTCTTTAAATTTTAAATATTCTTCATCTTTGCTTAATATATCTCAAATTTCACTAGTTGGTTTATGAGATTCGACTAATATTTCTTGGGCATCTAAGGCTGTAGCCATGTAAATTTCTTTAATAAAGTTCTCAGAATAAACTAGTTTTGCAAGATCTAATAATTTCATTTGATCGTTAGTAGATTCGATTAATTCATTTAAGTTTTCAAACTGCTTTTCAAAGATTTCGGTTGATAAAGAATTTATATCATTTAATATTTTTGAAAAATTGTTTGAGACTCTGTTAAAAGTTTTAAATGTCTCAATTTGATTGTTATTATACAACTTGTAGTTTTGTAAATTATCTAATCAATATCAATCAGAATTAACAGTATCGGTTTCTAATATAGATTTATCATTGTAATATTTAGATTTAGAATCAATTTTTGGAATATCTCTATAGTAATTATCTGTAAGTCATTTATATCGGTTATTTTCGACCAACTCTTGTTTTCGACCAAATCTAAAGTGGTCTGTAGCTATATGATATTTATCCATTGTATAATTAGAAAATAGTCATTGGTTAATTATTTTTTCTAATTTTTCTAAATTACTTAGCTCAATTTTGTTGAAGTTAGTTAGAAAATCTTCATCATGTGACATTTTGTTTAAAAAGCTAATTAAACCAGTTTTGGCTTCGACAATATCATTAGGCAATTTTATCTTGTCTTGATCTTCAGTTTTTGTATCATTATATATTTTTATAAAATCAAATATGTATGCATTCTTTTCATCATCAACATTGTAGTTTTCAAAATTATATACTAGATATCTTGAAATCCCTTCTTCAATTGTTTTATTCTCTTTTGAGTAAAAAATATTAAGTTTGTCAAAAGTATTTTTAATTTCTTGAACGTTATTTTTAATTTGATTTTTACGTAAATTTATTTGTTCAGAAGCGTATAATACTTCGGTTTTCTTATCTAAAGTAATTGTTAAAATAGCTTGAATATTATTAACATTTGTTTCGTTCTCGAGTGATTTTTTAGCTAAATTAATATAAGTGTTAGCTTTTTTAGTCACCTCATCTAAAGCAGGATCATTTGTTTCTGTTTCAATTTTTTGAATTTCATTTATAGCGTTATTAAGTTCTTTAGTTACATTTTCTCTTGCTATATTTGCAGGAACATTGATGATTTTGTCTTTTAATTTTTCTTCTTCAACTTCATCTACTTTTTTAGCATCTTCTATTAAGTTATTTATTTCGTTAATTTCACTTAATATTTTTTTGTTATCTCTAATTGTTGTTTTTAAATTCTTGGTTGTATCATTTAATTTATCTTGCAATTTAGTTATTTTTGCATTTTCAACATCGGATGAATTATTTCTTATAAAATCTTGAGCATCAAGTAATTTCTCTGCTAAAGAGTTAATAAGTAAGGTTTTATAGTCTATGCTTACATCATTAGGATCTTTCTCGTTTAAATTAATATACCTATGTAAATCTTTTTGCTTTTTATGTCTTAGCATTACAAGAGCTGTAGTTGTAGCTGAAATACTTAACATAGCAGTACCGATTAACAGTAATTTTGTTATTTTATTTCTCTTCATTTGTTTCCTTATTTGATTTATTAGTTTTTCTTTTATATTTTTATTATATCATTTTATGAATTTAACCCGATTTTGTGGTTAAAACCCGGTTTTTTATTTATTTTTTTCCATTTTTTTAAATTAAATTTATATTATTCCCCTTCAAAAAATATTCATTTTAAAGCTATTTTTATGTAACTTTATCATTCTATTTTTTTGAGTAAAATAATGTATAATTAAAATATTAGATTGATAATAGTTATTTACACTTTAAATAAGGGGTTTTATGGACAAAGTTTATAATCACAAAAAAGTTGAAAATGGTATTGAACAAAAATGAAGAGATAAAAGATTTTTTATGGATCATAACGTAAAAAATAAACCATTTTCTATATTATTACCTCCACCAAATGTTACTGGAAAGTTACATATTGGACATGCTTTAGATTCTTATATACCAGATACAATTATTAGATATAAAAAACTTAAGGGTTTTGATGTTCTATGATTACCTGGTATGGATCATGCTGGAATTGCTACCCAATCAAAAATAGAAGATATTCTATTTAAAACAACAGGACAAACTAGACATGATTTAGGTTATGAAGCATTTATTAACAAAATTTGAGAATGAAAAGAAGAATATGCTAACTATTTTAGAAACCAATGACAAACATTAGGTTTAGCGTTAGACTACTCAAAAGAACGTTTCACACTTGATGATGAAAGTAATGAAGCTGTTCTAAAAGTTTTTGTTGATTTATATAACAAAGGACTTATTTACAAAGGAGTTCGTGCAGTTAGTTGAGACATAAAACTTCAAACAGCAGTTTCAAATATTGAAATTAATAATGTTCCTACTGAACAAAAAATGTTTTACATTAAATATTATCTTGAAAATTCAGATAAATATTTAACAGTAGCTACAGTACGTAGTGAAACTTTATATGGTGATGTTGCTTTAGTTGTTAACCCTAAAGATAAAAGGTTTACTGACTTAGTTGGTAAAAAGGTTATGCACCCACTTAGAAATGTCTTAATACCTATAATTGCGGATACTTATGTAGATCCTAAATTTGGTACTGGTGTAATGAAACTATCAACACACGCCGAAAGCGATATTGAAATAATTCAAAAACATGGTTTTGAATTAATCGAAACAATAGATAAATTTGGTTACTTAAATGTTCCTAATACTCAATTCGATAAAATGGAACGTTTTGAAGCTAGAGAAGCTATTGGACAATACTTAGACAAAATTAATATGCTTGAAAAGGTTGAATTAACCACATCAAATATTTCTGTTTCAGATCGTTCAAAAACAGTTATTGAAACATTAATACTTCCACAATGATTCTTAAAAATGGATACATTTAGAGATTCTATTTTAAAAGATCTTAAATCAAAAGATGGTGTTAAATTCTTACCTAAGAAGTATAAAAAAACAATGAAACAATGAATGGACAAAGTTTACGATTGAACTATTTCAAGACAACTTTGATGAGGACATCAAATTCCTGCTTGATATAAAGATGGAGAAGTTAAAGTTCAAATTGAATCACCCGGTGACGATTGAACACGTGAAACTGACGTTTTAGACACTTGATTCTCTTCAGGTTTAGCTCCTTTTGTTTTCATGGGTTGACCAAAGAAAACAAACACTTTAAAAAGATATTATCCAACTAGTTTAATGGTTGCTGGTACTGACTTAATTTTCTTCTGAATTGCACGTATGTACTTTTTCGGTCTTGAGTTTATGGATGAAATTCCATTTAAACAAGTTATGCTACACGGACTTGTTCGTGATGCACAAGGTAGAAAGTTTTCAAAATCATTGAACAATGGAATTGACCCTATCGAAGTTATTGATAAATATGGTTCTGACGCTTTACGTTGAGCTTTAATTACCAACTCAACTCCAGGATTTGATCTTAAATTTTCTGATGACAAAATCGAAAGTGCTTGAAAAATAAATAACAAACTTTGAAATATTGCAAATTATATTAACGAATTACCTGAAAGTAGTTCTTCTGAAATGGTTGATGCAGATAAATGAATTCTAGATAAACTCTCATTATTATCAAAAAACATTAATCGTTTAATGAAAAAATATGATTTTACAGTTATAGGTTCTGAAATTTATAAATTTATTTTTAATGATTTAAGTAGTTGATATTTAGAGTTTATTAAAGTTAATAATAACAAAAAAACAACACTTGAAATCTTTAGAAAAGTTTTAGTGATTCTACATCCGTTTATGCCGTTTATAACTGACAGAATTCATTCAGAGTTATACAATAAAGAACTTTTAGAAACTAAATGACCTAGATTTTACAAAAAAGACAAGTCAAAATATGTTGATAATATTATTTTAGTTGTTAACGAAATTCGTAAGTATCGTGAAGAATATAACATTTCTAAAAAAGAAACTATTAGTTACTTCACTGATTTAGAATTAGATGATAATGCATATAACATTATTAATAAAATGACAAATTCAAATGTAAAAGAAAATAATGATTATTTAATTTCAATAAATGGTAAATCTTTATTTATTGTTGTTTCTGAAGATCAAAAACAACAGAATAAAGAGTCATTATTAAAGAAAATCGAGACAACAAAATTCGAAATAAATAGGGCTGAAAAAATTCTTTCAAATCAAAGGTTTGTTGAAAGTGCACCTAAAGAAAAAGTAGATGCCGAAAAACAAAAGTTAAAAATGCATCGTAGTAATTTAGAAAAATATGAAGAGGAATTAAAATGAAAATATTAAGTGGTAAAGAATTAGCAAGACAAGAAACTGAAAAATTAAAAGAACTAGTTAAGAAAATCGACCCAGATGAATTACCAGTTCTTTCGATAGTTCAAGTTGGTGATAATCCTGCTTCAACAAAATATGTAAATGCTAAATTAAGAAAATGTGAAGAAATCGGAATTAAAGGTGTATTACATAAATTCCCAGAAACAATAAGTCAAAATTCATTGCTTAAAAAATTAGACATAATTAATGAGGATTCTACTGGTGTTATTATTCAATTACCTCTACCAGATCACATTCCACAACAAGTTATTTTAGATGCTGTCCCAACAACTAAAGATGTTGACGGATTAAGTAGTCGTAATGAATTTATACTATATAATGATATTGAAGAAAATCACTTTGTTCCAGCAACTGCACGTGCAGTATTAGAATTAATGGAACATTATGAAATTGACGTTAAGGGTAAAAAAGTTTGTGTGGTTGGTAGAAGTCACGTTGTAGGAAAACCACTTGCACACATAATAAAAAGAATGGGAGCAGATGTTGCTACATATAACGAAAACACTGGTGTTAAAGGTGTTGAAACAGGTGATATAGTTATAGTTGCAATTGGTGTTGCCGAATATTTTAAAGAACAAAATATAAAAGAAGGTGCAATAGTTATAGATGTTGGTACTAATTTAGATGCTCAATTAACTGAAAAATTAGTTGGAGACGTGGATGCTGAATCTGTTTCTACAAAAGCTTCAGCACTATCACCTGTTCCAGGTGGTGTTGGACCTATGACTGTTGTTTGTTTATTAAAAAACTTAATAGATATTTATAGATAATTAAAAAAGGATACAAAATGAGAAAAATAGCTATTTTAACATCTGGTGGTGATGCTCCAGGTATGAATAACGCCGTTAGAGCGGTTGTTAAAGGTGCTAAATCAAACGGTTTAGAAGCATTCTTGGTTTATGAAGGATATAAAGGTTTATATAACGATAACATTGTTAGTGCTGATAATGTAGATTTAGATTTATACTTAAATCAAGGTGGAACAGCAATTTATTCAGCTAGATTCCCTGAATTTAAAGACCCAGCGGTTAGAGAGGTTGCAATTAACAACCTTAAAAACAGAGGTATCGATGCTTTAGTTGTAATTGGTGGAGATGGAAGTTACCAAGGTGCTCAATTATTACATCAATCAGGAATTAAAACAATCGGATTGCCTGGTACAATTGATAACGATATCGCTTCAAGTGATTTTACAATTGGTTATGACACAGCATTAAACACAATTGTTGACGCAATTGATAAAATTAGAGACACAGCACGTAGTCACAAAAGAATTATGGTTGTTGAAGTTATGGGTAATGGGTGTGGTGATTTAGCACTTTACTCAGGTTTAGCAACAGGTGCCGAAATTATTGCTACAAAAGATTTCCAACCTTCAATGGATGAAATTGCAAACACAGCGTTAGAATTAACTAAACAACCTAACCGTAGAAGTGTTATTATTGTAGTTTCAGAAAAATGCTACGATATTAAAGAACTTGAAAAAGTAGTTCAAGCAAAAACTGGTTGAGATACACGTTCAAATCCATTAAACCACATTCAAAGAGGTGGAAAACCTTCAGCTCAAGAGAGAGTTTTAGCAACTTTATTAGGTTCTAAAGCGGTTGAGTACTTAATCGAAGGTAAATCAGGTTTAGCAGTTGGAATTTTAAATAATGACGTAGTTGGAATTCCTATTTTAGAAGCTTTATCAATGGAAAACGCTTCAAAAAGTAAAGCTGTTCAAAGAGCAATTAAATTCAATAAATTAAACCAATCATAATAATTTAGCAATTAACTATTTGTTAATTGCTTTTTATTTAAAAAATCAAATTTATTTTTGAAAAATACAAATTTATGTTATAATAATATTGATTCTTACGTAACGTAAGTGTGAGATTTATTTAATAAATCGCTTCTTGAGATATAACCCTCATTTCACGTAATAATTTGAATACCGCATATTTATGTGGTATTTTTTATTAATTTAAAGTTGTTTATTTGCACTATTAAACACACCTTAAGAAAGTAATTTTAATTTCATAATCAATCACAATGCTTATTCCATATATTTTCTGATAAAAATAACGTTTTTAATTTGTTAAATATATTAAAATAGATTTTTTTAATATATAATAATTTTATGAAGAAAAAAATTTCATATAAAGATATTGCAGAACAAGCAAATGTTTCTGTATCTACCGTTTCAAGATTTTACAACGACGGTTATGTTTCAAAAAAAGCAAGAGCAAAGATTACAGAAGCAATAGAAAATAACAATTTTTATCCTAACACAGGTGCTAGAATAGTCAGGGGAAGGGACAATTCGGTTTTTATTATTATGCCAATTTGAGCTCAAAACCTTTATTCTTCAATTGTTAGTGGTATTACAATTGCGTGTGCTCGTAAAGGTAGAAGGGTTAATACTACATATGCTGGTAATTCAACAAAAGAGTATATGGATGCTATTAGATATGCCTTTTCATGAAAACCTACTGCAATAGTTGTTTTTGTGCCTCAATATCACAAAGAGTTGTTTGATTTTCTAAAAGGTTTAGAAGACGTAACAGTTATTTTATATGAACATCAAGTTAATGGAATTAACTCAATTAAAGTAGATATTACAAAAGGTTTTTACACTTTAACAGAGAAATTACTTAATTCATCAGTGAATAGAAATGAAGATGGTTCTTTAGTTAGCAAGAAAGTTGCCTTTATAAGTGATGGTAGACTTTCAAGTACTCAAAAAACTGAAAGATATCAAGGTTTTGAACGTGCATGTGTGGATAATAATTATGAATATTATGAATATGCTTTTAGCTCTAAAAAAACTTTAGAAGATATATCACAAATTTCAAAGTTTTTAAGACAACATAATATTCATAATATAGTTTGTTCAACCCATGAAACATATGTCGCTTTAGCTCAAGCGTTAGGAACAAAAGAATACAACTACACTGATATTGGATATCAATCTATTTATGATAATATTAAAAAATATGTTGTCAAAATTTTTATTGATTACCCAAGTTTAGGCTTCAAAATAGAAGATATGATTACAAAGAGTAAGATGAATAATGAAGTCTTAACAAAAACAATACCAATTGAAATTATTGGAACTGCAAAAAGATAAAACTTTTTGGTTTATCTTTTTTTAATTACAAGGAGGACAAATGAAAAATAAAAAATACAAAACGATTTTTGAGTTTCTTACGCCAATAGTTTGAAACGTAAAAGACGAAAAACACGATAGAAAAAACATATATAAAACACAATTAAAAATATTTAAATTTGTTTATATATTATTAGTAGTTTTAGCTTCATTAGTATCAATTTTATCAATTGCTACTACAGGTAAAACATTTAGCCAAGGTTGAAAAAACTTTATTACAATACTTCAAATATTTACATTCTTTTTCTTTATAATGGATTATGTATTACACTTTTTAACCTATAGGACATATAAAAAAATAGATAATAAAACGATGGTTTATAAAAGTTCTTATAAGTTCATATTTTCACTTAAAGGTATTGTAATATTTCTCTCAATTTTATCATCCTTACATATTATTGAGTACTTTATTGTATTAGATTCAACTTCACAAAAGGCATTTGAGCTTTTCAAATTATTAAACTTTTTTAGATTTGCAAGACTATTTTGAGTATTAACAATTTTTACACCATTTGCAATAATAATTGCAGCATTCAAAAAGCAGAAAAAAGTGTTAAGCTATGTTTTACTTTTAACTATATTATTAATATTTATTTTTGCAATTATAATTTGAAGTAACGAAATATCTTACTTAGAAGAACAAAGAAATAGTTTCTTATTATCAAAAGGAGTAAATCCAAAAGAGATATACTGAGATATTTACCTTGATGCTATTGGATCAGGAAACAAAGAGGTTTATTTAAAAAATAATTTCCCAGAATCTATGAGTGATAAAATAGCTCTATATGATGCAATTTATCCAGAATATGATTCACTAAAAGCGGGATATGTAGTTAGTTTCATAGATGCTTTATACTTCGCTACAATTACACTTACAACAATTGGTTATGGTGATTTATTACCTCATTCACCAATTACAAAAATTATAGTTTCGGTTAATGCTTTAGTTGCTTTAGCAATAATCGCAATACCATCCGGTATTATTGCTGGTTCTTTCTTAAATGAAATGCAAGAACACTTGAAAAAACCAAAAAAAGAAAAAAACAAAAATAAAAATAAAGAGAAGGAAGAAATTAATGATTAAATTAGGTTCACACATATCATTTAAAAGTCCTGGATATCTAGTTGATTCTGTTAAAGAATCAATCAAAAATAAAGCTAATACAATGATGATTTACTTAGGTGCTCCACAAAACACAAGAAGAGTTAGTGTTGATAAATTTAACTTGGAAGAATATGAAAAAGAGTTCGAACAATTTATTGCAAAAGAAGACATTGTGGTTCATGCACCTTATATTGTTAATCCTGCGTCATTAGAAAAATCTAGCTTTGCAAAAGAATTTTTAATTGATGAAATTAAAAGAATGAATTATCTAGGTTTAAAATATTTAGTTTTACACCCTGGAGCTTATACAGTTTATAGTGAACAAGAAGCTTTAGATGAGTTAGTTCAAAGTTTAAGATACATAATTGAAAACACTGAAGATGTAGTTATATGTATTGAAACAATGAGTGGAAAAGGGACAGAAATTGGAACAAATTTTGAACAACTAAAATTTTTACTTGATTTTGTTAATTCTGAACGTTTACAATTATGCTTAGATACTTGTCACATGTGAGATGCTGGTTACGACTTACAAGATTATGACGAATTTAAAAACGAATTAAAAAAATGAGACATTTTAAAAAATGTCAAAGTTATACATTTAAATGATTCTAAAAACGAAGTTTTTTCACATAAAGATCGTCATGCAAACATTGGAGAAGGTACAATTGGACTTGATACATTAAAGAAATTTGTACATGATCCTGATTTTGATAATATACCAATTATTTTAGAAACACCTATCCCTGAAGGTGGGCCTATTTATGATAAAGAAATTGAAATGTTACTAAATAAATAAAAAGTTTATTTTAAAGCAATTCAAATTAAAAAAAATATTTTTAAAAAAATAAAATTAAATTATAATATAAATACTATTTATACAATATTTAAATAAAACATGTAAAGGAGCATATTATGGCAAGAGAAGGTTATACATTAGTTTGTACAGTATGTAAAATGGAAAATTATATTTCTAAAAAGAACAAAAAAACTCACCCAGAAAAAATTGAATTAAATAAATTTTGTGCAAAATGTGGTGCACATACAGCTCACAGAGAAAAGAAATAATAATATTCTTGATGCTTTTAGCATCTTTTTTAATATTTTTATTTAAGGTTACATAATAATATATAATTTATATATACTATACGAAAGAAGGTAGAAGAAATGAATAGAACAAAACTTGATATTTTTTTCAAGAACAACCCAGAAGTGGATGCCCTTATATCTGAAGCTCCACAAACTAGATTATGATATGCTGGTGTTGAAACAACAGATGGTTACATTATAATTGAAAGAGATAAAGCAACACTTTTTGTTGATGGTAGATACATTGAATATGTAAGAGCAAATGCTAAAAACGTTGAAGTGCGTTTATTAGAAAGAACTAAAAATGGTAGTTCAATAAAAAGATTCTTTGATGAAAAACAATTTAAGAAAATTGCTTTAGAAAAAGATTACTTAATTAAAAGTGTAGAAAACTACTTGTTAGCATTAACAAATTTAACAGTAAATGACGTTGTGTGAGTTAGTGCTCAAGAACTTAGAATTTTAAAATCTAAAGAAGAATTAGAAATATTACAAGAAGCTGTAAATATTTCATTAAAGTCTTTAGAAGAATTAAAACAATGAATTAAACCAGGAATGAATGAAAAAGAAGTTGCTGCTAAATTAAACTATTTATTAAAAATGAATGGTGCAGATAAAGAAGGATTTGACGAAATCGTTGCTGCTGCAAAATATGCTTCTGAACCACACCATCATCCAAATAAAAACAATTTAATAGTAGATAACCACTTATTGAAAGTTGACTTTGCTGCAAGATACAAAGGATATACAGCGGATATCACAAGAACATTTGTTGTTGGTGATCCAGAAAAAACAAACCCTGAACTATTAAAAATTCTTAAAATAGTTGAAGAATCTGCTGCTGAAGGACGTAAAATAGTTCGTCCAGGAATTAAAGCGTCAGAAATTGATAGAGTTTGCCGTGAATACATTGAATCAAAAGGATACGGTCAATATTTTGTTCACTCTACAGGTCATGGTTTAGGAATAGACGTACATGAATTTCCAAGTGTTTCAGCATCTAGTGATGTTATTTTGGAACCAGGAATGGTTTTAACAGTTGAACCAGGTATTTACATCGAAGGACTTGGTGGAGCTAGAAATGAAGATGACGTAGTTGTAACTGAAGATGGATACTACGTATTATCAAAACCGGAGGAAAAAAAGAATAACTTCTTTTAATTCGGAGGAATGTATGGAATTTAATATTATTGATTTAGAAAACCTTAATGAAGAAAAAATTGATAAAGTATCAATTGACACTATAAAAAAGATAAGGAATTTTATAGAAACTAATACTGAAGATTTTTTAAAAATTAACTCATCAGAGCTAGCTGAATTACTTGATTTATCACAATCAACTATTTCAAGATTTGCAAAAGGGTTAGGGTTTAAAAGTTATTCAGATTTTAAGATATATGTATCAAAAAGGTTGCAATTAAAAAATGATACATATAACAATATAGATAACTCAGATATACTTTCAATTAACCAAGTGTTAACTAATATAAAAACACACTATATTTACTCTGTTCAAAAAACCGTCGAAAGATTTATGAGTAATAGTGATTTAATGAATTATATTAACACTATGAGAGAGAATAAAGTTAATGTTATTTTTGCTATTGGTGAATCTGGTATGGCAGGTCGTTATTTTTCTTGAAGTATCCGTAAAATAGGGTTTAATACTATTTTTGTGGATAACATTCACTCATTTTTTGGGTACTCAAGTTTAATAACTTCATATAAGAAAACACACGTAACAATAATTTCAAAAACAGCTAAAACT
This sequence comes from Mycoplasma sp. OR1901, assembly GCF_013348745.1. Lineage (NCBI taxonomy): Bacteria > Bacillati > Mycoplasmatota > Mollicutes > Mycoplasmatales > Mycoplasmataceae > Mycoplasma > Mycoplasma sp. OR1901. The sequence continues at coordinate 147,729 of NZ_CP054666.1, forward strand.
CTTGAAGTTAAAAATGTTATTAATTTTTTAATCAAGAATAATGTAAATTATTCAATTTGAACAAAAAATACAAAAATACAACCCGAAAATTGTAAAAACATATTACTTCTAGAAAGTATTGAACAAAATTATAGAATTATTCATATTGGTTCAAAAATTTCAGCATTTTTAATTAGTGATATTATTTTTTCTTACTTATCATCTCTTATAGACCAAAAGAAAATAATTTTCAAACAAATTAACAAACAAATAAATGAGTGAAATTCATTACTTCCTGATATTGAACAGAAGGAAGAATAATAGAAAAATATCAACATTTATTGTTAAATAATAATGATTTATTTTTAAAATAATTTTTAAAATTTATATAAAAAATCTTTTAATGCTTAATTGGAGTGTTAAAAGATTTTTTCTACCGTTACTTAAAATAAAATATTAATATATAATATTAAAGCAATATACTAACATATTGCCAAAGTGGGAGATATTTTAACTAATATCGTTTGACCACAATATCGAAAGGATACTTAAATATGGCAAAAAAAGAAATTCAAAGAATTGCTAAATTGCAATTCCCTGCTGGTAAAGCTAAACCAGGTCCAGCTTTAGCTGGAGTTGGTGTTAACATGCCAGAATTTACAAGAGCATTTAACGACGCAACTAGAGATAGAGGGGACGAACCAGTTCCTGTAAAAATTACTGTTTTCAAAGATAAAACATTTGAATTCCAATTATTCACAGCTCCTGCATCATACAAAATTAAACAAGCTGCTAAATTACAATCAGGATCAAAAAACTCTAAAACTACAATCGTTGCTACAATCACAAAAGATCAATTAAGAGAAATTGCTGAATACAAATTACCTGACTTAAACACAAATGATATTGACGCTGCTATGGCTACAGTTGCTGGAACAGCAAAACAAATGGGTGTTTTAATTGAAGGATATGATGATATTTTCAAAGCTAAAGCTGCTGCAAAAGCTGCTGCAAAAGCAGAAAAATTAGCACAACTTAAAGAAGCTGAATTAGAAGCTGACTTAGCTAACTTATCTGAAACAAAAGGTCAATCAATCGAAGTTAAAACAATCTCAGATGAAGAATCTGATGAAACAGAAGGAGATAACTAATTATGGCTAAAAGATTATCAAAAAACCTTAAAAACGCACGTGAATCATTCGATAGAACAGTTGCTTATGAATTAGAAGAAGCCATTGAATTAGCTAAAAAAACTTCATACGCAAAATTTGACGCTTCAATTGACTTAGCTTTTAACTTAAACTTAGACGTTCGTAAAGCAGACCAACAATTACGTGGTGCTGTATTACTTCCACACGGAACAGGAAAATCAATCACTGTATTAGTTGCAACAAACAATGTAGAAAAACAAAAATTAGCTAAAGAAGCTGGAGCAGATTTCGTATTAGACGGACCAGCTCTTGAACAAAAAATTAAAGAAAACGACTTTAACTTTGATGTTATGGTTGCAGATCCAACAATGATGCCTTTATTAGGAAAATACGGTAAAGTTTTAGGACCAAAAGGTTTAATGCCTAACCCTAAAACAGGAACTGTTACTCCTACACCAGAAAAAGCTGTTGAAGAACTTAAAAAAGGTAAAGCTAACTATCGTACAGATAAAGCAGGTATCGTTCACTCTTTAATTGGAAAAACAAGTATGGATACAGACAAACTAGTTGAAAATGCTAAAACTCTTATTTCTTTAATCAAAAAACTTAAGCCAGCTGCTGTTAAAGGTACATATATGTTAAACCTTACAGTTTCAGCATCAATGGGACCAAGTGTTAAGATTAAAATAGAAAAATAAAAATAATAGGTCAACCGACCTATTTTTTTATTATTTATTAATATTAAAAAAGTTCACACAATTAAGTGAACTTTTTTTGCATTTATTAAATATGATTAAATATTAATGCTAAAATGAATGTAATACCAACTCCAACGCTTACGCCAAAAATTGATGTTAAAAATAAATTATTTTTTACTTTAAAATTTTTTTTCATGATTATTTGTCCTTAATTCTTTTATTTAAATATATTTTAATTATAACATTATTTTTAAAAAATAATTGTTATTCTTCGTCATCCCATTCGAATTCAAAACCGAAAATCGAAACAGTATCACCTTTTTGAATGTTTTGTTTAATTAATTCGTCTCAAACACCTATTTTTTTCAAGATGTTATTAAATCTAACTAAGTTATCATATGTATTAATTGGTGTTCTATGATATAACTCTTCAACCTTTTTACCACTAACATCAAAGTAACCTCTGTGTTGTTGTTTAACGATAAAGTCTGGTTCGAATTCAATTACTTTAACTTCTTCTTCGTCTTCTTCCTCTATAGTTGAATAATCGAAGTTTTTAATTAAATCTCATAATTTCCCTTTAAGCTCATTTAGATTTTCTCTAAAAATAGCTGAAATTTTAATGATTGGGATTGATGGATATTTTTCTTTGAATTTACTTATATTTTCTTCGAAGTTAGGTAAGTCGCTTTTGTTGGCAACAATTAATTGTGCTTTGTTTTCTAATTTTAAGTTATATGAACTTAATTCGTTATTTATTACTTCGTAGTCTTCAATTGGGTTTTTTTCTTCTGAACCAAAATCTATAATGTGAGCAATAACTTTACAACGTTCAATATGTTTAAGGAATTGAGTTCCTAAACCTTTACCTAGTGATGCACCTTTGATAAGACCAGGTAAATCAGCTACAGTATATGAATTTTCAAAATATTCTACCATACCTAATTGTGGCACTAATGTTGTGAATTCATATTCAGCTGCTTTTGCTTTTGCGTTAGATATAGCACTTAATAATGTTGATTTTCCTGCTGAAGGTTTACCAACAATACCAACGTCTGATAATATTTTTAAAACAATTTTAGCTTCAAAACTTTCACCAGGCATACCGTTTTCACTAATTCTTGGAGCGGTATTTTTTGGTGTTTTAAATTTATTATTACCACGACCACCTTTACCACCTGAAGCAATTAAATATGGTGTATCAGCTTCAATGATATCAGCTATTTGTTTATCGTTCTTGTAAACTAATGTACCTACAGGAACTTTGATATATGTATCCTTAGCATTTGCACCATAAAGGTTTTTAGGACCACCTTTGACACCATCATCCGCTTGAATGATTTTGTTACTATAAAAACTTAAAAGTGTATTTTTTCCAAGGTCTCCAACAAAGTAAATGTGACCACCACGACCACCATCACCTCCATCAGGACCACCTCTATCAACATGGGCTTCACGACGGAATGAAATCATACCATCACCACCTTTACCAGCTTTTAGTTTTACTGTAACTTCATCGATAAATTTTGCCATTTTTTACCTCCTATTTTTATTTTTTAATTAATTATTATTAGAAATTTATTTTTCTATTAAGAATTGTTTTTTTATATAAAAAACAATTGTATTAATTATATCATATTTATAAAAATGAATTTCAAACCTTAATTTATAAAAAGTTATTTTTTATCCCTTTTTAATTCATAAATCATATCTCTAAGTTCAATGGCTTTTTCATAATCTCTTTGTTTCGATGCTTCTTCCATTTTTTTAGTTAATTCTTGAATTATATCTACTATTTCTTTTTTCTTAAATTTAGCTTTTTTATTTAAAATTAATTGTAAAGAATTAGAAGTTCCATCTCCATAAATAGATTCAGGTATATCCTTTAAAATAGTTTTAGGAATTATGTTGTGTTTTTTGTTATATTCCTCTTGTATTGTTCTTTTTTCGATATTATCTTTAATACATTCTTCCATGGCTTGTGATATTTTATCTGCATAAAATACGGCTTCACCATTTGCATTTCTTGATGCTCTACCAACTATCTGTTTTAAACTAGTAGCACTACGCATAAAACCTTGTGCATCGGCCTCTAAAATTAATACCTTAGTTAATTCAGGAATATCAATACCTTCTCTAAGTAAATTTATACCAACAATAGTTTCGTAGTCTCCAAGTCTAAATTTTCTTATAATTTCATTCCTTTCAAAAGTGTTATGTTCTGAATGCACATATCAACTTTTTATGCCTAAATTAATTAGGTATTCGTTTAATTTTTCAGCACTTTCTTTAGATGTTGTTAAAACGATACTTCTACCATTATTATCTCTTTCTTTAACGATTGTGTCATATATATCATCAATTTGATTAAGTGTTGGTTTAATAGTAATTTTAGGGTCCAATAAACCCGTAGGTCTAACGTACATTTTAGCAACATTATCTTTTGAAATGTTCATTTCATATTCGGATGGAGTAGCTGAAATAAATATTTTAGTAAAATCAAAATTTTCAACAACTTCATCATAACTAAGTGGTCTATTCTCTTTTGCGGAAGGTAATCTAAACCCATAGTTAACTAAATTATCTTTTCTTGCTTGATCACTTTTATGCATACCACCCATTTGAGGTACTGTAAGGTGTGATTCATCAATAACCATTAGCGAATCTTTTGGTAAGTAGTCTAATAAGGTGTATGGTCTTTGACCAATCTCCCTACCATCTAGGTACATTGAATAATTTTCAATTCCCTTACACATACCAAATTCTTCCATTTCGTCTATATCTGAATTTATTCTTTGACTCAATCTTTGAGCTTCTAGAATTTTATTATTATCATTGAAATACTTTAATTGTTGTTGTAATTCTTTTTTAATTTTAGGAATTATTATATCGTAGACATTATTATCAACGGCATATTCATCACCAGGAGATAAAATGTATGAAACGTGTTTCTTTATAAGGTTTTTATTAAGAGGATCAATGTTAGCTATCTCTTCAATTTCATCGCCAAAGAATGAAACTCTTAATGCTTCATTTTCTTTATCAGATGGATAAATAAACACACTATCACCTTTAACTGCAAAATCCCCATTAGAAGGAGCTACATCATTTCTATTATATTTAACTCTAGTTAAATCACGTATAAATGTTTGCAATTCAATGTTTTGACCTCTAAAAAATCTATAAAAACTCTTTTTATAAATTTCTGGATTTAAAGCACCGTATATAGCACTAACACTAGCCACAACAATTACATCTTTTCTATTTAAAAGTGAGTTAATTGTACTTAAACGCATTATTTCTATTTGTTCATTTGTTTGCGATTCTTTTTCTATATATGTGTCTGTGTCTGGTTTGTAAGCTTCCGGTCTAAAATAATCAAAGTATGAAATATAGTATTCTACAGCATTATTTGGAAAGAATGACTTTAATTCCGAATACAACTGACTTGCTAAGGTCTTGTTATGTGATATTACAATGACAGGTTTATTTACTTTTTTTATTACGTTTGCTATTGTGAATGTTTTTCCTGAACCTGTAACACCGTTTAAAACTATATTTTTTTCATTTTTTTCTATTTTATCAACTATAAATTCAATAGCTTCTGGTTGGCTACCGGAAGGTTTCATGTTAGTTTCTAATTCAAATTTACTCATATGCTAATTATATATAAAAAAACGAACAAAAAGTTCGCTTTTAGTTCTATTTTAAAAGTTTTGCCGCATTTTTATCAACTATTACAGTAACATCTTTGTGTGTTTGTAAAAAGCTTGCAGGAACATCTTCGGTAACTGGACCTTGAATCATTTTAAATATAGCGTCAGCTTTATGTTCACCATCGGCTAATAAAATAATTTTTTTAGATTCTAAAATTGTTCCTATTCCCATTGAAATAGCAGTTTTTGGAACATCTTCTTTTTTCTCGAAATATACTTGGTTTGATTCGATTGTGCTTTGTGTTAAACTAACTTCACGTGTACGGTCTGTTATTTTTGAGCCTGGTTCATTGAAAGCTATATGTCCGTTTGTACCAATACCTAAGATTGTAAAGTCGATTCCACCTTTTTCTTTTATTAGTTGCTCGTATTTTTCAGCGTTTTCAACGATATTACCATTACCTATAGGTAAATTAATATTTTCTTTTTTAATGTTAATGTGATCAAATAAAACATCATGCATAAAGTAGTAGTATGAACATTCGTTTTCACGTGAAATACCCACGTATTCGTCTAAGTTAAAACTTGTTAATTCTGAAAAGTCCAGTTCTCCTTTTTTGTAATACTCTATTAAATTTTTGTATGTTGCAATTGGTGAATTACCAGTTGCAAAACATAGGTTTGTATCTTTTTTATTGTTAATTTGTTCTTTGATAATTTTAGCAGCTTCGTAAGCTACTTCTGTTGCGTTTTCTTTAATTATTACTTTCATATTTATCCTTTTATTTTTTTACCATCGATATATACTTCTTTTATTTTTAGTGATTCTTTATCTAGAATAATTAAATCGGCTAAAAATCCTTTTTCGATTTTACCTAAATTATTAATTTTTAAATATTTTGCAGAATTGTAAGATGTCATTTTAACAGCATCGTTTAATGAATACCCAATTTTTACAATGTTTTTAAATGCATCATGAATAGTTATCCCTGAACCTGCAATTGTTTTAGTCCCTTTTAAAGTAATTAAATTACCTTTTTTAATAACCGGAATGTCACCAGAAATATTTTCACCATCAGGCGCGTATGCAGGTTTAATAGAGTCAGAAATTGCTATAATTTTATCTACACCTTTTAGTTTGATTGAAAAGTCAATTGATTCTTTTGATACGTGTAATAAGTCAATAATTAACTCTGTATAAACATCATCATTATAAAGTGAAGCTTCTAATAGTCCCGGATTACGTGAATCAACTCCAGACATTGCGTTTCACATATGACAAACAGAATAACAACCATTTTTGAAGAATTTATCAGCCGCTTGGTAAGAAGCACTACTATGACCGATTGAACCAATTATTCCTAATTTGTCTTGCATATATTCGAAAACATCTAAATCAACCATTAATGGATCAAAAGATATTTTTTTAAGCATATTATTTGAAACTTCATACATTTTATCTATTCTATTTTTTGTTCCTTTAATTAAATATTCAGGTTTATGAGCACCTTTTTTAGACATTCCGATAAATGGACCTTCAATATGTATTCCTAAGTTACGAGATACTCATTCTTTGTTTAAAGACACATCTTTTAATGCTTTTAAAATTGTTTTTCAAGAATTTGTCATGGCTGTTGGCATAAATGATGTAACACCATGTTTAGCAAGTTTTTTAGATATTATTTTTACTGCTTCGGTACCATCCATAACATCTTGATTGTAGATTCCGTGAATATGTGTATCAATAAAACCGGGTATTAATATATTTTCACCTTCACCTTCTTTTTCGACAATTTCATATATGTTATTATCCATTAAATATACATCTGCATTTTCTATAGTCTGTTCAGGGTTAATAATTTTTACATTTTCTATTTTGACAATATTTTTATTCATTTTCGATGACCTTTCTTAAATTTGAATTATTTTGTTCTAATATTTCAACTGCTTGTTCATAATTTAGGTTTTTTAAAATCATAACTATAGCTATTTTAGCATTTTGTTTAGCTTCATTATATTTTTCTTCTGCGTATTCAAAATCTACTTTGGCAATATTTACAATCATATCAATCGACCTTAAAACTAGTTTTTGGTTTATAGGTTTTACATCAATCATATATTCATCATAAACTTTACCAGTTTTAATCGCTGTCATTGTTGAAATTGCATTTAGTATTAATTTTTGCATTGTTGCAGATTTTAATCTAGTTGATCCTGCAATAACCTCACTATCTAATTCTAACACTAAAGTATAGTCTGAAAATTCCTCAATTGCTCCTTTTTTATTATTAGCAATTAAAACCGTTTTTGCTCCTTTTTCTTTTGATTTTGATAAAAATCCTTTTACATATTTTGTATTTCCGGAAGCGCTTAAACCAATTACTAAGTCGTTTTCATCTATATTATTTTCTAGAGCGTTAGTTTCACCTAATTCGAAGTCATCTTCGTTCATTTCTAATGAATTTAAAACAGCGTCATCGCCACCAGCGATTACATACCTAAATCAATTTTTTTCACCATAAGTAGGATAAAAATCAAGTGCATCAAGTAATCCTATTCTACCACTCGTTCCAGCTCCTACATAAAATATTCTACCTTTATTATTTATGGTCTGGATACACATAGAAGCTATTTCTTCTATATTTTTTGCTTTTTCTTTATAAACGTTTGCAATCTTATAATTTGCTTCAATAAATAACTCATTTAATTCATTTAAATTGTATTTATCTAGTTTTTTCATGTTAGCTCCTTGATTTTTTTATTTTATAAACTCAAACATATTTTAATTTCAAAACATACTATAAAAGGTAAATGCATAATATATGTTAATATCTTTTTGAACTATGTCGAAAATTGTTTTTTATGAAAAATAGATGAATACTTTATGCAAAAATAAGGCTCATAACCCTAAAAATGTTTAAATAATATTGAGCAATCGCAAAAAGTTGCTCAACAAATGATTAATGAAAGGTTATTTTATTTAATTAAAAATGTCTAAAAAATTCTCAAATAAATTATCCTCATTACACAAATCACAATATTCATACATTGCTTTATGGGTATTATTCGCAATTTTACTTGTAGCTGTAGTTTTAATTAGTACACTATATGTAAAACCTAGTGACGCAGAAGCTATCGCTGCTAGAGCGAATACCATTGCAGCAGTTGCATTATTATTCGTAATTGTGTTTTTAGGAGCAATCGTTGCTACAGTTTATGTACACGGTTTTGTGCTTAAAAAAGCTCAAAAAAATTCAATTTCAAAATCTGGAGGTAAAAAATAATGATGTCAATGTCAAAAAATAACCAACAAACCAGTTTTTGAACAAAAGTAATGTCAAAATTAAGTTCAATTGGTGCAACACTTATGTTCCCAATCGCTGTTTTACCAGTTGCAGCCGTTCTTTTAAGAATTGGTGCTGAAATTCCAACTGATACAGCATTCTCAAAATTAATTCAAGAAATTATTATCAAACCTGGTGCTGCAGTATTTGATAACTTACCAATTTTATTTGGTGTAGGTTTAGCTTTTGGATTTACAAAAGATAAACGTGCAGAAGCTGCATTCGCAGGATTAATAGCTACTTATATAGTTATTGCCTTGGTACCTTCATTCACAACAGGATTCTACGGAAAAATTAATTTTAGTGAAGGTCAAGGATTTGCCGCATTATTTGGTGGTAAATACAATGCAGTTTTAGGAGGAAACGTACTTAACGGACTTGCAATTGGTGCTTTAGTTGCTTATGTATACAACAATACAAACTCAGTTAAATTACCTAAAGTTCTTGGTTTCTTCTCAGGAAAAAGATTAGCTCCAGCATTAGCAATCATTTCTGGTTTAGTATTCTCATTCGTATGAGCAATTATTTTCCCTTGAATAGCATACGTAATCTATGTTATTTCAAAAGCTATGTCAGATGCAGTTTCATTTAAAGAAGGTACAAGCTTTGAATCTGTAAGATGAACAAGAGCAGGAATTATGGGTGTTTATGGATTCATCAACAGACTATTTATTCCATTTGGATTACACCACATTCCAAACAACTTATTCTGATTCCAATTAGGATCATGAGCTAAAGAAGGTGGAGCAGCTGGTGAAACAGTTAACGGTGATATCTTCATCTTCTTACAAGGGGTTGCAAAAGGAAACCCTGGAGGAATTTTCCAAGCAGGATTCTTCCCAATGATGATGTTCGGATTACCAGCTTTAGTTTTAGCATTCATTAAAACAGCTCAAACAAAAGAACAAAAAACAAAAGTTATCGCATTATTCGGTTCAGCTGCCGTAGTTTCATTCTTAACAGGTATTACAGAACCAATCGAATTCGCATTCTTATATGTTTCTCCACTTCTATACTTCATTCACGCAATATTAACAGGGGTATTTGCATTTATTACAGGTGCATTTGGAATTCAATTAGGATTCGGATTCAGTGCTGGATTCATGGACTTTGTTCTATCAATTCCTAAATCATTAAGAATTATTAACGAATCAGGTTACACAGGTGCTGCTAAAGTAATGGCAAACCCATTCTGAATCATTCCATTAGGATTATTAACAGGTGCTGCTTACTACTTCACAGGTTACTTCATGATTACAAAATTAAACTTAAGTACACCAGGACGTGGAGCAGGAGTTATTGCAGATAGTGAAGAAGAAGCAGTTGAAGCATCAACTGAAGGTGAATTATCAGCAAAAGCTAAAAAAATCGTTAGTGCATTTGGTGGATGAGACAACATCGTTGAATACAACAACTGTGCAACAAGATTAAGATATACAGTTAAAGATGCTTCTAAAGTTAATGAAGAAGAACTTAAAAAATCAGGAATCTTTGGATTATCAAAAGTTTCAGATACTGGTTATCATGCAATCGTTGGTGTTGAAGCTGAAAGTTTAAACAACGAAATCGTTTCAAACAAAGGTGCAAAATTACAATAATTTAAAATAATAAAAAATTCAAGCAAAATATTTATAGTAATGCTTGAATTTTTCTTTAATTAAAAATCTAAGTAATAATTTTTACTTAGATTTTTTTAAGTTTAGATAAGCTACTTGAGAAATCATTGCACCATTATCTGTTGCATATTTTAATGACGGTATTATAGCGTTTGGGTGTAAGGTTAAGAAATTAGTTCTTAGTGAACTATTTGCACTCACTCCGCCACCTAAAACAATGCTTTTAGGATTATATTTTTCAATTGCTAAAGCCATTTTTTCACATAAGTATTCAACCGCTACCTTTTGAAAACTTGCAGCGATCTTTTCTTTATCTACTAAACTATTTTTCATTTTTGCAGAATTAATTAAATTTAATACTTGTGTTTTAAGTCCGCTAAAAGAAAAATCAAATTCATGTTCTGTTTTAGGTTTGGTAAAGGTGTAATAGTCACCTTGATAATTTTGTGAAATTTTATCAATAAGTGGACCTCCTGGAAAACCTATTCCAGTTCTCGAAGCAACCTTATCGAATGCTTCACCAACTGCATCGTCAAGTGTTTCTCCAACTATTTCAAAATCATTATAATCTTTTGCATATAAAATTTGTGTATGTCCACCCGAAACTAATAAACATAGTGAAGGAAAAACTATTTCATTAGTTATTGTGGCTGATAAAAAATGACCATGTAAATGATTGACGGGAACAATAGGTTTATTAAGAGAAATGGACAATGCGCTTGCAAATAAATAACCTATTTGTAATGAACCGATTAATCCTGGTTCCTTAGTATAAGCTATATAGTCAATTTCATTTAAATCGTATTTTTTAAGTATTTCTGCTTGTAATATTCCGATATTTTTAACATGTTCTCTAGAAGCTAATTCTGGTATAGTTCCGCCATATTTTTCAAAAATATCAGTTTGAGAAATTGATCACATATCTAAAATTTTGCCATTTTCCATTATTGCAATGGATGTGTCATCATGAGAAGTTTCAATACCAATTATTTTCATTATTTTAACTCTCCTATTTGTGGCATTTTTATATATAATGGTTCAATTTCTAGTAAATCATCAGTTTCGAATATGTTTTTATAACTTACAAAATTATCTTTCATTTCAAAGTAATCAATTTTAGTAATTTGTTCGTCTCCTGAAACAACAACTTCAATTGATTCTTTTATATTTTCACTTGCATTATTTTTGTCATAAAAATATCTTTTTTGGCCTTGTGCATCGATAAAAAAGGTATTTTGGTTTGGGTTTTGTGTTTGCAAAATAAAAAAAGTATTTGTGTAAAATAATTTTTTGTTTTCTAACATACACATAGTTCTTAAAAAGACTAAACTAGATCTTACTCCAGTAAAAAAGCCAGGCCCTAGGTTTGTATAATAAGCATTAATATCACTATTGGTTAGGTTGTTTCTTTGTAATAAATCTTTATATTGATCAACGATTAAATCAACTTTTTTCTTGTAACCTTGTAAAATTATTGAATCAAGTACTTTAAATTCATCATTAAATAAAAACAAAACAAAATCAGTTGAAGAAGTGTCTAAAAATATATTCATATTATTTTTCCTCTCATTCTATAATTCTGTTTTGATCAATAATGCTTATTTTGATTTTTAAATAATTATCAAATTGATATTTTAAGTACTCAGATCATTCTATAGCCACAATATTATCTTCAAAATAATCTATAAATTCATCTAGGTCACCCTTGTAATTGTATAAATCTATATGAACTAGACCATCATAAGTTTTCATGTAATTAAAACTTGGAGAAGTAATTTTATCTTTTATACCAAGCTCTTTTGCTAACAACTTGACAAAAGTTGTTTTTCCAGATCCTAAATCACCATATAGTAATACAATTTTGTTTTTTTGAACTACAGGTAATATGTTTTTAACAAATTTTTCTAATTCAGCTATTGATTTAATTTCTTTTTTCATTTTCAAATTCTCAATATTGACTTATATCTTTTTTAGTTGCTATCACAAGTGCTTCAGGACCAACATGAATTAGGATAACAGATGGTATAAATGCATATTTAGCTACAATGTTATATTTATTTTTTATATAATCAAGGTAATAATTAATAGTTTCCATTTCTGATGAAATTATTAATATATCTGTGTCGTAATTTTCTTTTTTTAATTTGTTTTCAATTTCTTTTTCAACGGTTCTATTAAAAACAATACCCTTACCTTGTTTTAAAAGCTGCCCTTCCTCAAATCTAATCATTGGGACTACTTTAAGTAGCTTAGCTAAAGTTGCAGCTGCAGGTGTTAAACGCCCACCTTTAAGTAAATAATTATTATATTTAGGTATTAAAGTAACATCTAGTTCATTATCTCATGGTTCTACTTGTGAAATTGAATATTCTAAATCTTTTGTTTCGCTATATAACTTAATAAATTTATTAACTTGAATTTGTAATGTTCCTGAAATATTAATTGATTCAATAACTCTAAGTTTAGGGTAATCTTTTTCTAAGTTTTTTAATATTGAATACTGCCCAGATAAATGTTTAGAAATTGGAAAAACAACTATATTGTCATAGTTTTCAGATAATTCTTCAATCATTTTACAAGAGTAACCAATTGGTGTAGCAGATGTAGAATATGTTTTAGTTTCTAAATTAAATTTTTCAAAGATATTATGATGACTAATATCGATACCATCATAATATTCTTTACCATCTATTTCGATTATTAAAGGTAAAAAATATAAGCCCTTTTCATTAGCTTCTTTTTCTGTTAAACCTATTGATGAATCTACTACTATTGCTATTTTTTTCATACGTATATTATAATATAAATTAGCAATTAAATGTGTTATAATATAAAAATGATTATATGCAATGTTTTAAATGAAAATTTCGCTAATACAAGCATTGTTTTTGTTGATTCAAATATCGATAACAAAAACAAAATATATGGCGATAAAATAGTATTTTTTGTTGATAAAAACAACAATATTTCTTCAATAAATATTTTAGATAATAATAAATATTTAATTGACAACAATAATAAGTTTTTTAAGTTAAACGAAGATCAAATTAATATTATTAAAAAGGAATCAGAAAGACTTGGTTTAAACTTAAACGAAATTAAAATGTTCCAATATGGAAAAATAATTAAAAGAACAGTACATCCAAAAAGTGATAAATTATTTGTTTTAGATGTTGATTTTAATGAAGAAAAAACAACTCAAATTATTACAAATACACTTGAAACATTAGAAGGTGAAGTGTGTGTGTTTGCAAGAATTGGAGCAACTACATTTGCCGGATTAGAAATCGTTAGCGGTAAAGTCATGAATGTTGAAAGTAACGGTATGGTTACAAGTTATAAAACTTTAGGTATTAACAAAGAAGGATTAATCTTTGGTAATGATGCAAAAGTAGGACAGGAGTTTGATTTATGTCAAGACATTTAGTTTTAAAAGACCTTGAAAAAAGAGGTATATTAAAAGATACAAGTAATATTGATAAATTCTACAATACCGATGAAAAAAGTGCTGTATACGCAGGTTTTGACCCTACTGCAGATAGTTTACATCTTGGTAACTACATTCAAATTTCAATACTTTTAAGATTTAAGTCTTACGGTTGAAATGTTATAGCTGTTTTAGGTGGAGCAACTGGTATGATTGGTGATCCTTCTTTTAAAGAAAGTGAACGTCAATTATTAGATAACGATACTATTAATAACAACAAAAACAAAATTAGACATCAACTCGAAAGTTTTGGTATTCAAGTTATTGATAACTATGATTTTTATAAAGATATGAATTTTTTAACTTTCTTGAGAGATGTTGGTAAATTAGTTAATATTTCAACAATGATTAATAAAGACTCTGTCGCAAGAAGACTTGAGACAGGATTAAGTTTTACAGAGTTTTCATATCCTTTAATTCAAGGGTGAGACTTCTTACAACTTTACAAAAAACACAATGTACGTGTGCAATTTGGTGGTTCAGATCAATGAGGTAACATCACAACTGGGTTAGATATGATTTCTAAAGTAGTTGGAAATGATCATGAAGCTTTTGTTTTTACTTCTCAGTTATTAACAGATGAAAATGGTAATAAGTTTGGTAAGTCAACAGGTGGTGGAAGTTTATGACTTGATAAAGATCGTACAAAACCTTTTAACATGTATCAATTTTTAATTAAGCAAACTGATACCATAGTTGAAAAACTCCTTTTATGATTAACATTTTTACCAGTTGAAAAAGTTGCAGAAATTATGGAACAACATAATTCAGACACATCTAAACAATATGCGCAAAAAGTATTATCATATGAAGTTATTAAGAATATTCATGGAGAAAACGAAGCGAAAAAAGCAAAAACTATAAGTGAAATTTTATACAATAAAAAACTTGACTTAAATGACTTTGATTTAAAAACTATATCATCTTTAGAGCAAGATATTCCATTTGTAGAGTTAAATAAAAATTCTAATTTAATTGAACAATTAATTGATAAGAAAATTTTAAAATCAAAAAGAGAAGCTAGAGAGTTTATCCAAAATAAGGCTGTTAAATTTAATTTAAACCCTATAACCGAAGAGTTTGAAGTACATTCAGATTACTTTAATAACGAATACGCTTTACTACATGTTGGTAAAAAAATAATTTATATAGTTAAAATATCTTAAGTAACGTAATGTTACTTTTTTAATAAAAAAATCGCATTTTGCGATTTTATCTATGCTTCATCATATTCTTCTACGTTATCTGAAGTATTATTTTCTTCATAACTAGCAGTATATTTACAACTTGGGAAATTACTACATCCGATGAATTTTTGACCTCTCTTGTTATTTCTAACAAGTAATTTATTACCACACTCTGGACAACTTTCTTCTAATTCGATTAATTCAAATTGAACTACACCCATTTTATCTGTAGCTTGTTCAAGTGCAATTTCGAATTTATTTCAAAATTCTTCCATTAAACTATTTTTCTCAAGTTCATTGTCGGCAATTTTATCTAGTTGTTCTTCAACTGTCGCTGTATATAATTCATTAAAAATATCTGGGAATGAATTAATTAATGAATCACTAACTTTCATACCAAATTCAGTTGGAACAAGTTGTTTTCCTTGCATATTTACATATGCTCTATCTTTAATAATTTTAATAGTAGATGCAAAAGTTGAAGGTCTACCAACTTTTATTTCATCTAGTTTTTCAATAAGTGTTCCATCATTATATCTTGGAGCAGGTTTTGTTTCATGTTGTTCAAAATTAAATTGTTCAACATCAACAATTTGATTTAGACTATAATTTGGATCATTTTGATCTAATTCTTTATTTGTAACAACGTAGTAACCATCAAAAATAATTTTTGAATATGTGTTTTTTAAATAAATAGTCTTTAGTTTGATATGTATATTGTTTACTTTCTCTAATTGGTTGTTTTATTAGTGCCATTAATGTGTTTTCGTAAATTAATTTATATACTTTTAATTCGCTATCTGACATTTCTGGGTATTTATATTTTGCTAATTCTGGTGTAAGTTCAAGATCTGTAGGTCTAATTGCCTCGTGGGCGTCTTGATCACCACCAAAACCTTTAATTTCTTCAGCTATATAATCTTTACCTCATTTTTTGTCGATAAATTTATGTGCTTCATTTATGAAAGTTTGTGAAAGTCTTGAACTATCTGTTCTTGGATAACTGATTAAACCGCCATCACCATAACCTTCATAAAGGCTTTGAGCTGCAGATTGTGTTGATGAAGAACTAAGTGGGCTTTTTTTGTATAATGTAGCTTGTTTAAACGGTGTTAATGCACCTACTTTTCTTTGACTTGTTGCAATATTAATAACTTCTAATTTTAAGTCGATATTTTCGAAATCTTTTTTGATTTTATCAATATCTTTTGTTTCGATTCAATCTCTTTTTTCTGAACTATTTTCAGGGTTAAAATAGATTGCTAAAACGTCGTTATTAACTAGTTTAGCATTCAATTTGTAGTATTGTTCCGGAACGAAAGCCATTATCTCTTTCTCCCTATCCACAACTAGTTTTAGTGCGATTGATTGTACTCTACCTGCTGTAGGTGTACCTGGTGAATTCTTGAATTTTTTTCTAATTAATTGACTTACTCTAAAACCAATAATACGATCAAGCATTCTTCTTGATTTTTGAGCATCAACAAGACCAGCATCTAGCGCCCCTGCTTTTTCTAAAGATTTTAAAATAGCATCTTTAGTAATTTCGTTGTATTTTATTCTTGAATACATATCTGGTTTAATTTTAAAATATTCAACGATGTGTGAACCTATTGCTTCTCCTTCACGGTCAGGGTCAGTTGCAATATAAACGTGATTTGCTTCTTTTATAGCACTTTTAATACCACTAACTAATTTACTTTTTCCTCTTTCAAGTGAATATGTAGGTTCTCAATTTTCAAAATCTATCCCTAAACCATATTGACCGCTTGTTTTCATTTTTAAAAAATGTCCAACAGAAGCGATAACTTCGTAATCGTCACCTAAATATTTTTTAATTGTATTTACTTTGTTTGGTGACTCAACAATAACTAAATTTTTCATAACCATAAATATATCACAATTATTGAGTTTTTTATCAAGTTTTTCATTTTAACATTACTTAAATTTATAATTTAAATTTATTAAAATAATGTTAAGAAAATATCCAAAATTTTATATAATTAAATACGAGTATGTATAGAGTACTCCTTGGCAATTGTTGCCCAGAAAGACCAAAAGGAGATAAAAAATGGTTAAATACGAAATTATGATGATCGTTGATCCTAAAGCAGACTCTAAAATTGCATTCGACTTACTTAACGAAGTTTTCGGAGCAGGAGTTAAAAAAGCTGAAAAATTAGAGAAAAACGAATTAGCATACGAAATTAATAAATCAAAATTTGCACAATACATTCAAGCAGAAGTTGAAACAAACGCAGACTTACCAGCTGAATTTACACGTCGTGCAAATATTATCAAACAAATTTGAAGAACACTTGTAATCAATTTAGATAGTGAAAAAGGTTTAAATAGTTCTAAAAAAGAAAAACCAAACAAAAAAAGAAGAACTTTCAAACCATACGATAGAAATACAAGAAATGAAAATAACTCAACTGAAAACTCTGATAAACCAAGAAGACGTCCATCATTCAAATCTGACAAAGTTGAAAAATAATTTTCAAGAAAGGTAGTTATTAAACATGAATAAAGTTATTCTAATTGGTAGATTAACATCTACACCAACATTAAATGCAACAAGTTCTGGAATTTCATATTCAAGATTTACACTTGCAATTAATAGAAAAATTTCAGGTAATTCAAATAACGAAGTTACCGATTTTGTTAATATTATTGCATGAAGAGGCGCTGCCGAAATCATTGCGAAAAATACAACAAAAGGTTCTAAAATAATGGTCGAAGGAAGCATTCAAACAAATACTTATACTTCTAGAGACACAAACCAATTGGTAAGATCTTTTGATGTTATTGTTGAATCATTCGAATTCTTAGAATCAAAAGATGAGTTCCAAAGAAGATTAAGAACAAATAATGATAACTTTAGCCAACCTAGTCAACCAGGTGCAGGTTACAGTAATAACTATCCTAAACAACAACAAAATAACTTCAATAATCAAAATCAAAACCAATGACAAAATAATAATGTGGTTCAAAATAATCAAGTTAATGCTATGCATGATTTTGATGATGTTCAAGATATGAACAATGAACCCAACGATGAAGAAGTATTTGGTTAAAATTTAAGGAGATTAATATGGCTTATAACAAACGTAAAAAAGTTTTTTCAGGTAGAAGAAGAGTATGTTCATTTTGTGAAAGTAAATCACAATACGTTGATTACAAAGATGTAGAATTATTAAATAATTTTATTTCTGCAACAGGACAAATTAAAGCTAGATCAATTACAGGTACATGTGCAAAACACCAAAGAAAAGTATCTAATGCTATTAAAAGAGCAAGATTTATCGCTTTCATGCCTTACACAGTTGTTCGTGTTCGTAATTTATCAAAATAATTATTAAAACGAATTTAAAGTATCACAGATTGATGTGATACTTTTTTAATATCTTTATAAGAGTTACTTACTAAAAGAGTAATTAAAAACTCACAGCTATATTGCTGTGAGTGGAATAATTAACTGAATTGAAGATCTTCTTCGTTTCCATTAACTACTTTATATTTAAATCCGTATTTTTGAATTTCTTTTTGTAATTCAATATCATCTTTTAAGACTTCAATTATTACATTATTTCTATCGAATGTTTTATCACTATAATCAATCATAGTATTTAAGTTTTGCACACCTTCGCTAGTTAATAATTTGGTTTTGTCTGTTGAAACTATTCTTATAAATTTAGTTTCCTTACCATTACTATAAATAATTTTTGAAGGTGGTACTCCAGGGAATACTTGTTTATCAAGAACAGTATTAAATTGCGCTTCATTCAATTGTTCTAAATTAATTTGATAATAAGGTTTATTGTTAAAGAAGACGATTCTTCTTAACATTCTTGGTGTTGCTTTTTTATTTTTAGAGTTACTAAAAACTAAATTTTGTAATGATTTAACTTCTTCTACTCTAGAAAAATCTAGCCCTTGTGGATAACCATTTCCTGATTCATTATGATCAGGGTGTAAACCTGGTCCACTCGAACCTTGGAATATTTTTTCGTTATTTCTAACTCAGTAAGCCATTCTTAAACCGTCATTGATTTTAGATACATTTAATGATCCGTCTGGATTATATGATAAATCTTCTTTATCAAAACTCAGTGTGTCAAATGTAAGTCTGGTTACTACTTTTACATTTTTACCAAAATCAAAACTTACGTTATAGTCTGCTGTATTAACGTATGAAACATTTTTAAGTGCTCAAGGATTTATATTTCATTCTTCAGCTAAAGAGTTTAAAGTTGTATAGAAACCAAGCTCTTTAATTCTTTTGTTTCTTAATTCAGATACCGCTGAAGTATTAAAGCTTTCTAAGAATAATTCTAAAAGAGGTAATTCTTCTGGTAGTTCCCTAAAAATTTCTCTAAATTTTTGTGAACTATTATTTTTACCAATATTTTTAAATCTATATGCAGTTATTTGAGCATTTTGTTCTTTTAGTTTTAAAATGATTTCTTTTGCTTTTTTATAACCTTCATCGTTACTTGCGTCAATTTCGACTGCTATTCCTGAGTTTAATTTACCTGTTTGATCTGGTACATCTCTATCAATATCATCAATTCTGATTCCGTCTGTATTAGTTAACCCAAGTTTAAATTTTTCGTTGTAGTAAGAAGTTCTGTCGTATCTAGTTCAACCTTTGTATTCTCCATTAGCAATACTTTCAGGACTTCTACTTTCATAACTGTTATTACCAAAAACTCTTTTCTCACTGTTATTTCTAGTTAATTCAGCTACAACTTTATTATATAAAGGTGAATATGCTGCCGAATCCAATTCACCATTTTCATTAACAAAAATATTTCTTTCATCCGGGTCTATAAATAAACCTTTTGATAAATTATGAACTGTATTAGCGGAAGGTTTAGTGAATTTATCGTAGTCAATATAATTTAATATAGCTAAATCACTAAAAGTTAAAATACCATTGTTATGTTTGTATACGCCTGGTATTTTTCTAAGTTCAGGGTATAATTTTTGCCCTTCCTCGGTTAGGAATTCTTTAATTTTGTCACCGTTTCTTAATAGTCTATGGAATCTAAATCATCAATTAAATCAAAAGTCTTCATGGTTACGTATTCTTAGATGTTTATCAGTATCAGTTCAATCGCTTGAAACTATAAAACCAGATCATGCTTCTTTTCCTCTACTTTGTAGAGCTCTTTTAGCATTATATGCAGCTGTTTGCTTTAACTTTTCAGTAACTTGAACTGATGTTACATTCGGAAGAATATCAGCAACGTATCTATCAGGGTTAACTATACCTTTATCAATGTCTTCTTGGTCATATACACGATCAGGCGGAATAGTAGCTTTAACTTTTAAATTTCTATAGTTTTTATAATTAAGCGCACCTGTACCATCACTATCTAATAGTGTTTTAGTTTCATCATCGACTATTTCTGGTTGTATTATTTCGGCTACTTTTTCAATTGGTTTTGGTTGTGGTTCTACTTTTTTCTCAATTTCATTAGGTTTTGGTTTTGGTTTTTCTACTTCCTTAATTACTTTTGGAACAACTATTTTTTCTTTTGGTTTATTAATAGGCTCAATTTTAGGTGTTTCTATAATAATCTTTTTCTTTATTTTTTCTATTTTTGGTGGTTCAACAATTTTTTTCTCAAAAACAGGTTTTAAATTATTGTCCACATTAGTATTTTGACTTTTAGAAAAATCTAAATTTTCTTGATTTATAAGCTTAGGTGAGTCCACTTTATATTCTAATGAACTACCACTTTTAATATATGTGTTACTGTTATAAATTAATGTTGCTAAAAATGATGAGGCAGAAATTGATAAACCTATTATCAATAAATTTAATTTAAATTTTCTTGTTTTAATTTTCATATTTCTCCTTTATTAATTATGTGAAAACAAGTTCGCTTTCACCTTCGTTAACATAGTTAACTGTGTATGAACCAGATAGTTGGTTATATAATTCTGTAGCATATGTAGGAACTTCTATTACTAAGTTTTCACGACTAAAGTTACCGTCACTAAATTCGATTAGAGTACTTAAGTTTGCGAAACCTGAACTAGTAAGTTTATGGATACCTCTTTTTGGTATGATTCTAATTTTATTTGTTTGTTTTTTATTGCTAAAAACTATTTTTGATCTTGGAGCAAAATTAGATTTATCTAATACAGTATCGAATTGTGCATCATTTAATTCATCTGTTGCTATATCGAAATAACCTTTATTGTTAAAGAAAACAATTTTATTAAGTTTTCTTGGTTTATTTTTAGGGTTTCTAATGTCGTGGAATATCAATCCTTTTAGTGATTTAATATTTGGTGTTCTTGAGAAATCTAATCCCATTTGATATCCGTTGTTACCTTCGTTGTGGTCTGGATTTAACCCTGGTCCCATACTTCCTTGGAATATTTTTTCATTATTTCTAACTCAATAAGCCATTCTTAAACCATCGTTAATTTTGCTTACGTCATTTGATCCATCAGCTTTAGTTGAAACGTCTTCAGGATCAAATGAAAGTGTATTAAAGGTCAATCTTGAAATTACTTTAACATCTTTACCAAAATCAAAACTTACGTTATAGTCCGCTGTATTAACATATGAAACGTTTTTAAGTGCTCAAGGGTTAAAGTTTCATTCTTCTGATAATGAATCACCTGTTGTGTAGAAACCTAATTCTTTAATCTTTTTATGTCTTAATTCAGATAATGCTGAAGTATTATAACTTTCTAAGAACAGTTCTAATAACGGAAGTTCTTCGGGTAGTTCTTTAAAAATATCTCTAAATTTTTGTGAACTATCATTTTTACCAATATTTTTAAATCTATACGCAGTTATAGATACTTTATTTTCTTTAAGGTCTTTAATTAATTTAAGTGCTTTTTGATAACCGGAGTTATTACTTGCGTCGATTTCAACTGCAACACCTTCATTAATTTTACCGGTATTATCGGTTTCAGCTCTAACTAATTCATCAATTCTTATTCCATCATTACTTGAGATACCTAAATTATATTTTGAATCATATTTATCTGTTTGGTCAAATTTGTATCAACCGTCATATTCACCGTTAGCAATACTTTCTGGACTACGACCGTAGTAAGTTTTATTTCCGAACACTCTACGTTCACTATTGTTTCTTGTTAATTCTGCGATAACACCATTATATATTGGTGTATAACCGTCTGATTCTAATTCACCGTTTTCGTTTAATAAAATACCATCTTCACCAGGTACAATGAACGCACCTTTAGCTAGGAAGCTAATTGCAAATTCCGAAGCTTTAGTGAACTTATTAAAATCAATGTAATTGATGATTGCTAAATCACTAAATTTAACATCTCCATGGCTGTGTTTGTAAACACCTGGAATTTTTTTAAGTTCTTCGTATTTTTCTTTTCCTTCATCAGTAAGGAATTCTTTTACTTTATCACCATTTCTTAATAATCTTAGATATTTAAAGTAATAGTTAAATCAAAAATCACCATTATTTCTTAATCTTGATATTTTATCGGTATCAGTCATTTCTTTATCTAGAATTCAACCTAATCAAGCTTTTTGTGCATAATCTCTCAAACCTTCTCTGGCGTTTAATGCGGTTGTTTCTCTTAATTTATCTGTTACTTTAACTGCTCTAACGTTAGGAAGTATTTCTGCAGCATATCTATCAGGGTTGACTAACCCTTTGTTTATATCTTCCTCACTATATTCTCTTTCTTTAGGGAAATCTACTGTAACGTGTAAGTTTTTATAGTTTTTAAAGTTAAATGCACCGGTTCCTTCGTCGTTTGATCTACTATCAGGAGTTTCATTTGGTGTTGGTTGTGGTTGTTCGACTTTTGTAACTTCAACAACTTTCTTTGGCTCAACTTTGGGTGGTGTAACTATTTCTTCTTTCTTTATTTCTTCTTTTTTAGGTTCTTCTTTTACTATTTCAGAAACAACTTTTTTGATTGTCTTTGGTTTTTCTTTTATTTTAGGTGTTTCAATGATAACTAAATTTTTAGTTACCTTTTTTTCAACTATAGGTTCAGGTTTTGGTAATGGTTTTAAATTATTGTCAACTATAGTTCCGATGCTCTCTTTAAAATCAAGATCACTATTATTCACTATTTTCGGGTTTGAAAACTTAAATTTAAAAACATCATCACTATTTTTAGAAGATAAACTATAAAAGAATGTTGCCATCGAACTTGATAAAGTTACAGATGAAATTAATGTAATAATTAATAATCTATTTTTTCTATTTTTGAATAATTTCATATTAATAACGCGATTATTATAATTTTATAATCCGCCCTCTCTTTCTTATTTTCCTAAAATAACTTCTTCCAAAATAATTATATTATTTTTTTCATTTATAAAAGCTATTTATATGTGGTAAGTTTTTCATGGTAAATTATATATAATATTTTTTATACGAAATTTTAAATTTTTAGATTTTTTACACTTGTTTTTAGGGTTAAAAACTCTAATTATCAACTTATTTTTTTAAAAAAGTAAAATAATATTGAATTTATTTAATATTTAGAATAGCTCGTTTTTACCACAAAAATAGTTTTATGTCTATTTTGATATAATAAACCTATATTTATTTTATTTGTTATTTTAGAAATTATTCAAATAACTTATAAAAAGGAAAAGGAGCTATTCATGGCGAAAAAGAAAAATAAATCAACGTTAATACTTTCTAGTATAGCAGCAACTGGCTCAGTAGTGAGCGCAGTTGCAATTTTATGAAATTGAAGTAATAAAAACAATGATTATGAATTAAAGTATAAAACTTTGAAAGAATTAATCTCAAAATTAAGTATTGATAACAAAAAATTTGTTTCTGATTTTTCAAAATTAGAACCAAAATTTACAAACAACAAACAATTTGTAGTTTTAAATAAAATTAAAAACAGCGTATTAGATGAATTAAAAGCATCTATTTCAAAAAGAGAGAAAACATTATCTGATAATGATTTTAATTTAGTATTCAATAGAGAACAAGAATACAAAAATAACGGAAATGGTTTTGAATTAAATGACTATCATAAATCATTAATTATTGCAGAAGAAATTAATGATTTAATGAAAACAAATTCAAAATCAAAATAAAAAAGATGAATTTACAAATATGGTAGTTGAAGATTTAAAATCTAATTTTCAATCTATCTTAGATAAAACCAACGTAACGAAAGAAGAAGTTTTAAATTATTTAAACGAACAAAACAAAGAAATAGAAAAATGAAAAAAACTTGATAGAGATTTAATTAATTCATTACCATCTGTTTTACACGATAAATTTAATAATAAATTAAACAACGCCGGAGATAATATCACTTCTCTTAAAAAGTTATATGAAGAATTAAAAGAATATCAAAGAGTATCTAATTTAGCGACTAAAATTAATGATATTTATACACAAGGAAATATCTTTCGTGATATAAATTCGAGTAATTTAAGTGAATTACCAGCTATTGAAGAACAAATTAAGAAAATTTTAGAAGAACAATCAAAATCAGAATTTCAAAAATTAAAAGAACAAGTAATTGAATTAAATTCATTAATTAAAGACAAAGAAATTCATGATGGTTTTGCAGAAGAAATTAATATTGCTGCAGAAGATGAGTCAATTGAGAAGTTATTAAAAACTAAAAAGAAAATTGAAGATTATTTAAAAGAACACGCAGGTGCTAATGGTTTTATAGAATTCAAAAAAGAAGCATTAAAAGAAAAGGTTAATAATTCTAATTTAAGTGAAGAAGTTAAAAATAATTTTTTAGAAAAAATTGATGCTGTAACTGAAATAACAGAATTAAACAAATTAGAGAAAAAAATTGATGATGCTATTAAACTTTTAACTTCGATTGAAGAAGCTGAAAAATTAATTAAATTATTAAATAACCCTAAAAAAGATGAGTTATTAGAACAATTATACGATTCAAAAATTATTGAAGATGTTTATATACCAGCTAGTGAAGCTGCAAAAATATTATCTGAACAGAAGAAAATAGCAAAAGATAAAATTAAAAGATTAGATGGTGATTTTGAAACTAAAAATAACTTTATTTCCAGATTAACTGAAGCTAAAAAAGAATCTGAATTTATTGATCTTGCAGCACAAGTAGATCAATACTTTGTTGATTTAACTCAAAAAGTTCAAGATGAAATTAACAAAATAGATCAAAACGATGCAAAGAAAGAAGAACTACAACAGCGTTTAAATGTGGCTAAACAAAACCCGAACACAACCGCAGGCGTATTAATCGATATTTTTAATGATGCGAGAGCACAAGATAATTTCGAAGAATACAAAAAAGAAGCTATTGAAAAAGCTAAAAAGCTTGAAGATGAAGAGAAATCTAAAAAATTCATTAGTGACTTAGAAAATGCTAAAACATTGGATGAAGTTATTAAATTAAAAGAACAAGTAGATACTGCATATCAATTCCAATTAGACAAAAAGAAAGCTGAAACAGCTATCGAAAGAGTTAAACATGTAGTTAAAAAAGCTCAATTAACTGAGGAATTAAATGAAGCTACAACTTCAGAAGAATTAATAAAATTAACTTTTGAAGCTAATAAATATGCTGACTTTGAAATTGAAAATAATATTAAATATTTACAATTAAAAGATTTTGTTGAAAACAATATCACTAAGCAAGATAAAAAAGATGAGTTTAATGAGTTATTAGATAATGATTTAAAAGACCAACAAGGTCAAAATAATATTGATCAAGAGCAAATTAGATTAAATTTAGATGAAACAAGCAAGCAATTAGATCAATATATTACAAATAAAAAACAATTATTAAAAGCTATTAAAGATAGAATTTTAGGTAAATTAGCACTCATAAAAGATGAAGAAAAAAGCAATTCATTTGAAGATGAAAGAGTTTTACTTCAAGAAATTGAAGATGCTAAAGCATTAGAAGAAAGAGTAGATACATATATCGAATTTGAAAGAAATAAAGAAAATATTCTTGAAAAAATCGGTAATTTATTAGATAAAAAAGATTATATAGATCAACTTAATAATGCTCAAAATTTAGACGATTTAAAAAGAATTGAAGCTTTAGTAGATTCAGATTTAGCTCGTGAAGCTGAGGAATTAAGAATAGCTAAAGAAAATGCTATTGAAAAATTAACACATATTTTAGATTCTAATGAAAATAAAAATCCGTGAGCTAATAAGGTATCAGAGGCAAGAGATCCTAAAGTAGTTAATGAAGTTATTAAAGCGATAGAAGATTATTTAGATTCACTAAGAGAAAAAGCAAACGAAGCTATTAAAAAGGTTGTTGGCGACCAACAAAATCACTCTGAGTTGGTAGAACAATTATCACAAGCAAATTCAGAAAAATCTATTAGAGATATAACTTTAAGAGCTGAAGAGTTATTTTCTAACAAGTTTAATGACACTAATTCAACACTAGAAAACTTATCTAAAGATCATCCAATGTGAGAGAACCTTAACTCTGAAGTAAAAGCAGCGAAAAATATTGAAGAACTAAATTTAGTAAAAGCAAAAATAGAACATGCTATAACAGTTGATGAACATAAAAAACAAGCTAAAAAATTACTTGAACAAGTTCAAGATAAAGAAGTTTCGCCCGTTCTTTTAGAAAGAATAGAAAATTCTAATGACGTTAATGAATTAGTTCAAATAAAAGAAGATATTAAGCAACAAATTCAAAATGAAGCCGATGAAATAAAAGCTAATGTTGATAAATTAAAAGAACAAGTTGCAAAATTATTTACTCAAGAAAATATTGATAAATTTAATGAAATTATTGCTAATACAGAAATATCTTTAGAAGATTCTAGAAAAGCTGTTGAAGCAATTAATGAAGCATATATCATTGAACAAAATCAACTTAAAGACGCTAAAAAAGAAGCTTTTGAAGAACTTAAAAAATTATTAGATTCACCAGAAAAAACAGCTATAAGAGATCAAATTGAGAGTGCACAAAATATCCTTATTGACATGGCTGCAGCTAAACAAGCTATAAAAGATAGAATTGCAGTATTAAAAACTGAAGCAATCAACGCTACAAATAAGTTAAATAATAGAGATAACCGTATCAATCAAATTAATGATGCAATAACACAAGAAGAAATAGACGGATTTAAAAACGCATCTGTAAATGAATTTAATGCTATTAGAGATGAAATTATTAAATTAGCAAATAATACTTTAAATATTGATGAAAGCCTTGAAGATAAGACTAGAATATTACAAAAAATTAATGATGCAACGACTGAAAACTTATTATTAGCTCAAAGAGATGAAATTAATAACTTATTAGAACAATATAAAACAAAAGCTAAAACACAAGTTGAGCGTTTAATTGATGAAACAGTTAATAATGACTCTATTTTATCTGGTGATATTGATTCTTTAAATAATCAATCAGAAATTAAAAAACACATCGAGCAAGTAAATAACATAATTAATTCTAGATTAGCAACTGCTGAAGAAGTTTTAGCTAAATTAGTTGGAAACGATATTGAGCATACAGCAAAACAAAATAAATTAGATGATTTAAAAACTAGAAAAGATGTTGTAACAGAACAAGAAATTAATGAATTAATTAAATTAATAAATAAAATTTTCGATAATAAAAAAATAGAAACAAATACTAGATTACAACAAGTTACAAATGAACAAGAAAAACAAAAATTACTAGAAGAATTCAATAACGCAAATTCAATTGAAAAATTAAACGAATTAGATAGTAAAATTGCTGTTCAATTGAAAAAAGAAGAAATTTTACAAACATTACCTAAAAAAATTAAATTCATAGAACAACGTGAAGGTTTTGAAACTAGAATTAATGACTCTAATACTAATTCGCTTGAACAATTAGAACAAATTGAACAAGAAATTAACCAAAAAAGTGAATATAATAAAGCGCTTAAACAAAAAACAGATGATATTAAAGCTGAGCTTGAAAAGATTGACGTTGATACAACACTAAAAAACTCTTTAACAGAAGAACTGAATAACGCAAGAACAATCGAATCCGCTGAAGCTGTACAAGCTAAAATTAATGAAAGAATTAATAATCTACGTGATCAAGCATTAGAAGCAATTAAAGGTCTTGAAGGTAGCGATGAAAAACAACTAAAAGAATCTGAATTAGCAAATGCAAACTCGGAATCTTTAATAACAAAAATTATTAATGATTCTAACAAATTTTTAGAAGATAAAAGAAAAGCGCTTATAGAATTAAATAATTCAACTAATACAGAACTAAAAGACGATTTCCTTACAAAAATTAATGAAGCTAAAAATATATCTGATTTAAATGAATTGGAAAAACAAATTAATAATCAAAACTTAAGAGAAGAAACTCAAAAATGAATTGATAAGTTAAATCAAACTCCTGAAAAAGAAGGTTTCCAAACTGAGTTAAATGCTATACAAAATAATAGTGATGACGCTAATGAAAAATTAAGTGACTTATTAAATAGAGTTAAAGTTAAAGCTTCAAGTGAAGGTCATGAATTTGATGTTGCACTAGAAGAAGCAAAACAAGCTGTTGCACTATTATCAAATAATAATCCTAAAAAACAAGATTTATTGAATAGAATAAGCACTTTAGAAAATGTTGATCAATCGGGTAAAGTTGCTAGTGAAGCAATCGAGATAAAAGAAGAAGCTACAAGATTAGTTCAACTAAAAAAATCAGAAATTAAAGAATTAATTAAAAAACTTTTAAACCCCGTTGAAACAGACAATGAAAAAGCTCCATTACAATCAGAAAAATACAATAGTTTAATTAATAAAGTTGATGGACTTAAAAATGAAACAGATATTCAAAATGTTTATGATATCGATGCTAAAGAATACTTTAATACAACAAAGTCACAATATAAAAATAATGTTGAAAGATTGTTACCTGAAGTAGATGAATTAAGAAAACAAGAACAATTAAATAGATTAGAAGCAACAGAAAATATAAATGAGTTGAACGATACACTTAAAGCAGTTAATTTACAATTTTCTAATTTGGTAAAAAATGAAATACTCGATGTTGAAACAGAAGAAAAGAAAACTGAGTTTACTTCTACGTTAGAAAAAATTAATTCTAATGATGTTACAAATGATAATGGCGAAACTACTACAGATAATACAAAATGACAAACAAGATTATCAGAGCTTAAGAAATTATATGATTTAGTTATTGACCAAAAACAACAAGAAGCTGATAGGTTAAGATTATATAAAGAAACTTTATCTAATGATATTAAAACTACATTAATAGGTGAGGAGCAAGATTCTAATACACCTGAAAATGATAAAAATAATGTTACTAAGTTACTTGAAAAATTAAATAAAGCAAATACACTTGAAAAAGCTAAAGCTATTAGAACTGAATTAGATGAAATATTTAAAGCTAAAAAAGACATTGTAAAAGCAGTTATTGAACTAGCTAATGGTCATGATAATTACAATAACTTATTATCTGGAATAGAAAATGCAACTACCGAAGAGAGAATTAATCAACTTCAATCTGAAGCTCAAGAATACATTAATGAGGCTAAAAATAGTGCAAAATCATATATTGATCAAGTAGAAAATGATACAACCGATCCTAATTTATTATCAAGATGAGAAAAAGTAGGCAACACCGTTGCGGACTTTAAAAAACTTGAAACAGAAGCTAAAATAATTAAGAAAAAAGCAGAATTAAAGAAAAAAGTTGATTTCTTATGAAATGATAATAAATCTAATTTTGTTGAAAGAATGGATCAATTAATTGATAATACACAACAAACATTAGATTCATTAGCTCAAATTGAAGAAGAAATTAACAATGCTATTACAGAACAAAACAGAAGGTTAGAAGAAGCTAAAACACAAGCTAACGAAGTAATTAATAGACTAAGAGATGGTCATGATAACCCTACAGATGATAAAACTTCGAAATTACAAGCCGTTAAAGACGCAACGACACTCGAAATTATTGAGCAAATTAAGTCGGATGCACAAACTATTTTAAATGATAGAAAAAATATTGCTGATATATCATTAGCCAAAATTAATGTTACAGATTTACCTAATCAATTAGATGAACAAAATCCATTGAGAAAAATTGTTGATTTATTCCATGAATTAGAGCAATTAAACACACAAGATGCAACGGAAGCTACATATGATAGTATAAAATCAAGAGCTGATAAAGCTTTTGAAGATTACAAAGCAGAAGTTAGAAGTCAAATTACAAATAATATTTCAACCAAAGGTGAAGAATTATTAAATAGAATTAGTGGAGCGCAAACAATTGATGAATTACATCAATTAGTTAATGCTAATGAAGTTTATTTAAAAGCTGATGAAATAACAGAAAAATTAAAAGAACATGCTGAAAATGATGTTAAAAACAGATTTAACGAAGAGTTAAGAATAATTAAAGAAGGAATTGAACCAAGTACAGATAAAGTTGCTGAAAATGAAACCTTAAGTAAAAAACAAAAAGATTTAAATAGCCTTAGTGATTTATTAAATAGAATTAATGAAGCTGTAGATGACCAAAATGAGCAATTGAGAATTGAAGGTGATAAAGCTAGAAAAGTAATTGAATTAATTAACGGAAATGATCAAGCTGCCACATCTAAAAAAGATGATTTAAATACAAGGCTT
This sequence comes from Mycoplasma sp. OR1901, assembly GCF_013348745.1. Lineage (NCBI taxonomy): Bacteria > Bacillati > Mycoplasmatota > Mollicutes > Mycoplasmatales > Mycoplasmataceae > Mycoplasma > Mycoplasma sp. OR1901. The sequence continues at coordinate 178,470 of NZ_CP054666.1, forward strand.
GAAGAAGCTTTAAGAACTAAAAATGTTGAAGCTATAAAAGTAATTACCGGTGAAGCTCAAGAATTCATTAGAAATAAAATGAATGAAGCTCAAGAATTATTAAATAAATTAACACTAGGAAAATCTCCTAGAACATCAATTAATGGTGTAGAAGGTTTACAAGATAAATTTAATAAAGCAACCACTCAAACTGATTTTGAAAATATCAAAACAAAAGTGGAAGAAGCGCTAAATGGTTTCAAAGAAGAAGCAACAGCTGCCGTTGCTAAATTAGGTGATGAATTAAATTCTGAACTTGATGCTGCTAAACTTTCTCACACACAATTAGATTATGATAATTTAATTGAAAAAGTTAACAGAAAATTAAATGAATATAAAGAACGTGCAAGAAGAAAATTAGCTGAAGCTAATTTGGAAAATTCTAAAACTTTTGAAAATGATATTAATTCAGCAGAAACAAAAGCAAAAATTGAAGAAATTGAAGCAGAAATTCAAAAACAAAAGGAATTAGAAGCTGCAATAAGAGAAGCAAAACTAGAAATTAATAAATTAAATAACCCTTTAAAAGATCAACTTTTAAATTCTTTAAACGAAGAAAATATTACAAAAGAAGAAGTTAATAGAAAAAAAGAAGAAGCTATAAGTGCTTTAAATTCTAAAAAAGAAGCAGCAAAAGCTGCTGCAAGAAAATTTGATAATACACCTGATGATCAAAATAATAAATACAATATTTTATTAAATTCAGCAGTAAATGAATCTGATTTTGATTCAATTATTCAAAAAGCTACAAACGAATTTAATACTATTGCAAATAATGTAAATAGTGATATAGCATTATTAAAAGATGGTGATAATCCGGCTAATAAACCAACCGGAGATGCTCTTACTAAAGAAAATGTATCTGAAATTAATAAATTACATAATCAAGCTTTAGATTACGCAAGAATTTATGTCAATAAAGCTATTAATGAAGCTCCGGCAAATAAACAGGAAGCTTTACGTAATAAATTAAGTTCTGCAACAAGCGTTCAAGTAATGAACGATATTATGGAAGAAGCAAATGCGGCAAGAGATTTAGCAGCTGCAAAAGAAGAAGCCAAAAGAAATGCGAGAGCAAAATTAGATGGTCATGAAGATCTTGAAAATATAATCAATCAAATTGATGCGGCGGAAACCCCTGAACAACTATCTAATGTTTCTTCAAGAGTTCAACCACTTGTTGAAGCTGAAGCGAATAAATTAACAGTGGCACTTAGAAAATTAAATGATGACAACCAAGTTAAAACTGAAAATAAAACTAAAAACGAAACTAATAGTTCAGTAAAACAATTAAGAGATGCCTTTAAAGCTATAAATGATGAATTAGATAAAATACAAGCTCAAACATTGTCTGATATTGAAAAAATTCATTTATTAAGTCCTGAAGTCACAAATGAATCATTCTCAAACGAATGAAATAGAGATTATCAAAACACCAATCCTAAAGGTGTTAAAAACAAATTTGACGAGATAGTTCAAAATAGAACTGAAAGAGCTTTAAAAGAATTATCTGCAGAAGTTGAAACTCTTTTAGCTAATAAAAAAGAATTTGTTAAAAATAAAATAGAAGCACTTGAAAATTCTGTATTGAAGGAAAGATTAAAAAGTGATGTTGAACTTGATTCAAATAAAACATACGATAATTTAGCTAAATTATATAAAGATGTTTTAACTGGTAAAACCGAAGAACAAAGACAAGCTAAATTGTCTGAAGTTAAAGTATTAATTGAAAAACTAAAAAATTATGTTGATAACAAACATAAAGATAACTATTTAAACGAAATAGAAGAAAAAAGCTATGATCAATTAGAACAATTAAAAACTCAAGTTGAATATACACTTCAAGAAGAACTTGAAATAGCAAGAAGAAGAACTATTGAAGAGGTTAAAAAATTACCTTCACAAACAGCAAGCTATAATAGATCAAACTTAATTAGCGAAATAGAAAGTTCTAGAAATATCAATGATATTCTTACAAAAGAAACTGCAACTCAGGCAACTAACCAAAGATTAATTGATGAATTAAATGCAGAAATTGAGAAAATGCCCGAAAATGCAAGAACTCCTTTAACAATAGAAAAAGATGCTATTATAAGCCCTTCTGCTCAACATACTGATGATAATACAATAGGTGATAAATTACTTGCCTTAAAACAAAAAGCAGAAACTGTTGTAGCTAAATCTAACGAATTAAAAGCGATTATTGATACTCATTTCCCTGCAAGTAATAACGGTACTGAAACTGATGGTGGAACACACAAATATAGAGAATGATTAAAAGATTATAACTATAATAGTGACAAAGCTGATACAGTTGAAGAAATTGAACAAATTATAAATATTGCTAATGAGTTAAAAACAGCTTATGATAGTGCTCTTCAACTTTTTGAAACCGGAATTAAAAATAATCCAGAATCATTAGATTCAACTAAAGATATTTTTACAAAAGCGTTATGGCATATAACAGGAAACTTATCAAATAAACCTTCAGTATCTTCACTTACATTAGAATCAATTAAAAGTGCACTAAACGATTTAAATGATCAAATGATTAGAAATAGAGATATTGTTAATTATGTTGGTCAAGCCAAAGAGTTGTCACGTTCATTAGAAGAAGGGCAAAGAATACCAGCATGAAGTGAAGGTACTTTAAATGCTCATAAGCAATGACCTAGAACATCAGAAATTGAAATTGTTAAGTCTAAAATAGAAGCTATGAACGTTTTAAAATCTAAATTAGACCAAGTTAAAGAAAAATTAGATGAGCCATCTAATTTTGAAGGCGCAGATGCATTAAAAGAAGCTTTATTGACTAAATGAAGAACAACAAATACAATTGGAAGTGAAAACGATGGTAACAATGTAAATTCAGCTAATGGTTTATATAATAATATTTCAAATAGTTCAGACGGATTAATTACTCAAATTGCTAATGTTAAAGCTAAAATAGAAGAAGTTACGAATCTAGAAGAAAAACAAGGATTTAAAGATCGTTTAAACAGAGTAGAAACTAGAGAACAAATATCACAATTATTAAGCGATATTGAAAGAGAAAAATTAATTCAAGAATCTAAACCGTATATTAATAGACTATTAGAAGGTCAAAATAAAACAGATTACCAAAGTAAAATTAATAAAACTCAAACAATTGAAATAGTAAGAGAAAATTTAGATTTATTAAAAACTTACTTAACAAATAAACAAAACGATGCTAAAAGTTCTATAGCACGTTTAATGAGTAATGGTAATAATGGTAATTATTCTGAAAATTTAAATAAAGCAAACAATAATAACTCAACAGAAGCTCAATATAATGAAGTTAAAAGTTATGTTCAAAGTAAAATTGATGTTGATTATAATGCTTTACAAGAAGTTATTGGTCATTTTGATGGTGGTACTAGAAATGCCTTTACGGTTGATCAAAACACTGTTTCGCAACAAGTTGTAAGAGAAAAATTAAATAGTGCTAGAGCATTAAATGCTAAATATAATGAATTGAATCGTTTAATAGAAAATAAATTTAGAGGTAATTCACTAAATGAATTGAAACAAAGATATAAAACTGAACTTGATGCACAAAATAAAACATTAGAAAAATTATTAGATATCGAAAGAAGAATTAATGAGGAAATTAGTTCTAGAAAATCAGCAATTCAAAGTACAGATTTTTGAGATTGAAGAATAAACGAGAATAAAAAACGAGAATTTATTGATAGATGAAATTCAATGGTCAATAATGATGATGTTACTATTGAAGAATTAGAATCATTAGCAAATGAAATTAAAAACTATAATGAATTAAGAATATCAGCTGCAAGAAGAGATAATGAAGCACGTTATAAAAAATTTATTTTAGGGTCAAATGACGGTTTAAGACAAGCTAAAATTGACATTACTTTCTTTAGATTAGGTGAAATGTATAATAACAAAACATTATACGCAGTTGCAAAAAATAGTAACGGTGATAGAGTAGTTTCTAGAGGAAGAAATAATATTATAACAAGTGATGATTCTAGATATACATATAATGGTATGGGCTTTATTTTTGAACAAAACAATGTTAGACATACTGGTCAATATACAATTGAAAAAGTTGTTTATGGAAATTCTGGTTTATCTGAACAAGACGTTTTAAACGAAACAACAAATGTTGTTTTACGTAGTAGTACAAACGATGCTTTATTTGAAGGATTTGAAGTCATCCAAAAACCAAATGTTTTCGCAAGAAATATGTCAATTAGCAATAATAGAAGAAATAGATTATACAACTTAACATATGGTTTTGATGTTAATGGATTATTCTTAGAAGGAATTGGAAATATAGATAATAATTCTATTGAAATAAATATGTTCAGTGAAAGAATTTCACATAGAGCAAACATTAGAAATAGTTATAGAAATTCTTCGATAATTACTACATCATTACAAAATGGTAGTTTAAAATTTATTGTTGATACTAATGCTATGTATAATGATCGTGAATATATGATTGAAACTATAACTTTTACCGCAAATGGTAAAAAATATATCTATAATTCAGATGGATCGGTTAATAGCGAAAGTGAAATTATCGACTATCATGAACATAATTTTGCAAATAATAACATGAGAGTTTAACAAGAAGTTAGCAATTTAATTGCTAACTTTTTCTATTGTTATTGACCGTTTGAGTGATTAATTTTTCATAATAAAATAGCGATTTTATAAAACTAATTTATTATGAAAAATAAAATATATAGCTTATTTTGTCCGTTATTAACGTTTTTAACTATTAAATTAATATTTACTTATTAAAATTACATTTTTATTTTCAATTTATTTTTTGATTATTTTTTGATATAATAAAATGTACTAATCAACCATTTATAAGTAAATTTATTATTAATTTATTTAGTTGAGACACTACAAAGGAGTTAATTATGGCAAAAAACAAAAAGAAAGCACCGTTGATACTATCTGGTATAGCAGCTACAGGTACAGTAGTAACAGCAGTTGCAATTTTATGAACTTGAAGCAACAAAAATAATGATTACGAATTAAAATACAATACTTTAAAGAAATTAATTTCAGATTTAAGTATTAATAATAAAAAATTCACTTCTGAATTTTCAAAACTTGATCCTGATTTCAAAAATCAAAAACAATTTATAGATTTAAACGATCTAAAAGATAGAATTTTAGATGAATTAAAATTATCTATTACATTAAAGGAAAAATCATTAACAGATAATGGTTTTACAATTGATAGAAAAGAAGAATACAAGGAAAAAGAAAACGGATTTGAATTAAATAACTATAATAAATCATTAACAAATGCTGAAGAAATAATTGAAGCAATTTCAAAAGTGCAAGACCAAAACAAGAAAGACGAATTTAAGAATAAATTAACAGATGATTTAAAATCTGATTTTAATACTTCTTTAATTAAGACAAACGAGACTAAAAAAAGCGTTTTAGCTTATTTAGATAAACAGCAGGAAGAAATTAATAAATGAAAAAAACTTGATAAAGATTTAATAGATTCATTACTAGCAGTTTTACGTGCTAGATTTAATGAAAAATTAGGCTTAGCAGGTGATAATATCGCTTCTCTTAAAGAATTAAATGACGAATTAAAAGAATATAAAAGAGTAGCAGATTTAGCAAGTCAAATTGATGATATTTATACAAAAGGTAACGTTTTACGTGATATCGATTCAAGTAATTTAGACGAATTACCAGCTATTGAAGAAGAAATTAAAAAAATATTAGAAGAACAATCTAAATCAGAATTTGATAAATTAAGAGAACAAGTTATCGAATTAAATTCTTTAGTTAAAGATGAAAATAAACACAATGAATTTGAACAAGAAATCAATACCGCTACAGATGCGAAATCTATTGAACAATTATTAGCAACTAAAAAGAAAATTGAAGATTATTTAAAAGAACACGCTGGAGCTAATAGATTTGTAGAATTTAAAAAAGAAGCTTTAAGAAAAAAAGTTAATGATTCTAATTTAACCGATGAAGCTAAAGCTAATTTCTTGGATAAAATTGAAAAAGCTACAGAAATTGCAGAATTAAATAAAATCGAAAAGAATGTTAATAAAGCTATAGAATTACGTACTTCAATCCAAGAAGCTGAAAAATTAATTAATTTATTAAATAACCCTAAAAAAGATGAATTATTAGATAAATTATATGATTCTAAAACTACAGAGGAAGTTAAAGTACAAGCTGATGAAGCTGTAAAAATACTATCAGACAAAAAACAAGTAGCTAAAGATATAATCAAAAGACTAGAAGGTGATTTTGATACCAAAAATGATTTTACTTCTAAATTAGTTGAAGCTGTTAAAGAATCTGAATTTGATGCTATTACTACACAAGTAAAACAATATTTTAAAGACTTAGTAAAACAAGTTCAAAATGAAATCAATAAAATAGATCAAAACGATACTAAGAAAAATGAATTACAACAACGTTTAGATTCTATTAAAAACGATGATAAAACAACCGCTGGTGCTTTACTTGAAATTTTAAAAGAAGCTAGAGCTCAAGATAATTTTGAAGAAATGAAAAAAGAGGCTATTAAAACAGCTGAAAAACTTGAAGACGATGCGAAATCTAAAGAATTTAAAGATAAGTTAGAAAAAGCTAACACATTAGATGAAGTTATTAAATTAAAAGACCAAGTTGATACTGCATATCAATTCCAATTAGATAAAAAGAATGCTGAAGCAGCTATCAAAAGAGTTAAACACGCAGATAAAAAAACTCAATTAACTGAAAAATTAAACCAAGCTACAACATCAGATCAATTAGTTAAATTAGCTTCTGAAGCTAATAAATATGCTGATTTTGAAATTGCAAATAATGTTAAATACTTACAGTTAAAAGAATTTGTTAAAAATAATGTTACTAAACAAGATAAAATAAACGAATTTAACGGATTATTAGACGCTGCATTAAAAGACGAACAAAGTAATAATAATATAGATCAAGAACAAGTTAATTTAAAATTAGATGAAATAAGTAAACAATTAGATCAATATATTACTAATAAAAAACAATTATTAAAAGCTATTAAAGATAGAATTTTAGGTAAATTAGCACTTGTAAAAGATGAAGCAAAAAGAAATCAATTAGAAGATGAAAGAATTTTACTTAAAGAGATTGAAAATGCTAAAGAATTAGAAGCTAGAGTTGATGAATTAATCAAATTTGAAAGAAATAAAGAAAATATTCTTGAAAAAGTTGAAAATTTATTAGACAAAAAGGATTACATCGATCAACTTGATAAAGCGACAAGTTTAGAAGATTTAGAAAGAATAGACGCTTTAGTTGACGCTGACTTAACACGTGAAGCTGAAGAGTTAAGAGCAGCTAAAGACAATGCCATTGAAAAATTAACTCATATTTTAGATTCAAACGAAAATAAAAATAAATGAGCAAATAAAATATCAGAAGCAAAAGATCCTAAAGTAGTTAACGGAATTATAAAAGCTATGGATGACTTCTTAGCTGAATTAAAAGATAAAGCTAATAAAGTTATTGGGAAAATTGTAGGTGATGATGCAAATCACGCTAAATTAATAGAAGATTTATCACAAGCTGATTCTGAAGGAACTATTGAAGCTGTTATTGCAAAAGCAGAAGAATTATTCTCAAACAAATTTGATGATGTTAACTCATCATTAGAAAACTTAACTAAAGATCACCCAATGTGAGAAAACTTTAATTCTGAAGTTAAAGCTGCTACAAATATTCAAGAATTAAAAGAAGCTCAAGAAAAAATAGAACATGCTATAACAGTTGAAGAACATAAAAAACAAGCTAAAAAATTACTTGAACAAGTTCAAGATAAAGAAGTTTCACCTGTTCTTTTAGAAAGAATAAATAATTCAAACGATGTTAATGAATTAATCCAAATAAAAGAAGATATTAAGCAACAAATTAAAAATGAAGCTGATGAAATTAAAGCCAATGTTGATAAATTAAAAGAACAAGTTGCAAAATTATTTACTCAAGAAAATATTGATAAATTCAACGAAATTATTGCTAACGATGAAATATCTTTAGAAGATTCAAGATTAGCTGTTGAAGCAATTAATGAAGCATATATTATTGAACAAAATCAACTTAAAGATGCTAAAAAAGAAGCTTTAGATGAACTTAAAAAATTATTAGATTCACCTGAAAAAACAGCTATAAGAGATCAAATTGAGAATGCAACAAACATTATCAATGATATAGCTGCTGCTAAACAAGCTATAAAAGATAGAATTACCGCTTTAAAGACTGAAGCAATCAACGCAACAAATAAATTAAATAATAAAGATGAACGTATCACACAAATTAATAATGCAACAACTCAAGAAGAAATTGATGGATTTAAAGATACTTCTATAGCTGAATTTAATGCTATAAAAGATGAAGTTACCCAATTAGCAAATGATACTTTAAATATTGATGAAAGTATTCAAGAAAAAGAAGCTATTTTAGAAAAAATACAACAAGCTGATACTGAAAATAAATTATTAGCTATAAAAGAAGAAATTGCAACTAAATTAAATGAATACAAAACAAAAGCAAATGCAGAAATTGCACGTTTAAATAACGATACAGTTACAAATGATCCTGTTTTATCAAACGGTATTGATTCTTTAAAAAGCCAATCAGAAGTTAAAAAACATATTGAACAAGTTAAGAATTTAATTAACTCTAAATTAGATAAAGCGGAAGAAGATTTAGCTAAATTAGTTGGTAATGAAACTGAACATACCGCAAAAGAAAATAAACTAAATGATTTAAAAGCTAGAAAAGATGTTTTAACCGAATCAGAAATTGATGAATTAATAAAATTAATTAATAATATTTTTGATAGTGAAAAATCAGAAACTAATATAGAACTTCAAAAAGTAACAAATGATGAGCAAAAACAAAAATTACTTGAAGAATTTAAAAATGCAAACTCAATTGAAAAATTAAATGAATTAAATAATAAAATTGCTGTTCAATTGAAAAAAGAAGAAATCTTAAAAACATTACCTTCAAAAATCCAATTTGATGAACAACGTCAAGGTTTTGAGTCTAGAATTAATGATGTTAATACTGACTCTTTAGAAAAATTAGCTGCAATTGAAGAAGAAATTAAAGAAAAAAGTGAATATAATAAAACACTTAAACAAAAAACAGATGAAATTAAAGCTGAACTTGAAAAAATTGATGTTGATGCAGCTTTAAAAAATTCTTTAACTGAAGAATTGAACAACGCTAGAACAACACAAGATGCTGATGCAGTGCAAGCTAAAATTAACGAAAGAATTGCTGCACTTCGTAATGAAGCTTTAGAAGCAATCAAAGGTCTTGAAGGAAGCGATGAACAAGCTATTAAAACTTCAGAATTAGGTAATGCAAATTCAGAATCTTCAATAACAAAAATTATTAATGATTCTAAAGCTTTACTAGAAGCTAAGAGAACTAAAGTTAACGAATTGAATGATTCAACTAACACATTATTAAAAGAACAATTTGCTACAAGAATAACAGAAGCTAAAAATATTTCTACTTTAAAGGAAATAGAAAATGAAATAAATAATCAATCATTAAGAGAAAATACTCAAAAATGAATTGATAAATTAAATCCTTCTACAGAAAAAATAGACCTTAAAGAACAATTAGATAATATTCAAAATAATGCTGCTGATGCTAACGAAAAATTAAATGAATTATTAACACAAGTTAAAGAAAAAGCAAGCGAAGAAGGTCGTGAATTTGAAGTCGCTATAGAAGAAGCTAAACAGGCTGTTGCTTTATTATCAGAAAATAATAAAAAACAGGAACTGCTTGCTAAAATAGAAGCTTTAGAAAATGGTGATCAATCAGGTAAAGTTGCGGAAGAAGCTGCAAAAATAAGAGATGAAGCTAAACAAATAATCACAGATAAAAAAGCTTCAATTAAAGAAGCGATTAGATCACTTATTGAACCAACAATAACAGATAGCGAAGATGCACCACTTCAAACTGCTAAACTTGATAGTTTAATTAAAAAAGTTGATGGATTAACAAGCGAAACTGATATTCAAAATGTACTTGATCAAGACGCTACAGATTACTTTAATTCAACAAAAGAAGAATATAAAAATAATGTTGAAAGATTATTCCCTCAAGTACAATTAAAACAAGATCTTTTATCAGCTATTCAAAGAGCTTCAAATATAACTCAACTTAATAATGCTCTTAAAGATGCTAATCAAAAATTAAGTGACTTAATTAATACTGAAAAAGAAACAGTTGAGTCCGCAAGTAAAAAAGAAGAGTTCAAAACACAATTAGATAAAATTAATTCAAATGAAGTTACTGATGATGCTGGTCAAACAACTACAAGTAAAGTTAAATGACAAACAAGATTACCAGAACTTAAAAAGTTATATGATTCAATCAAGGAACAAAAAGAAGATGAATCTAATGAATTAAGTTCATATAAAGAAACTTTAGAAAATGATATTACTACTTCATTATTAGGTGAAAAACAACCATCTAATACACCAGATGATCAAAAAAATGACGTTACTAAATTACTTGAAAAATTAGAATCTGCAAACACTCTTGAAAAAGCTCAGGAAGTTAGAGCCGAATTAGATAAATTAATTAATGCTAAGAAGGCTGTTGCAAAAGCTGCAATCGGATTGACCCAAGGTCATGACAATCATGATAACTTATTAAGAGAAATCGAAAGTGCAACAACAGAAGAAAGAATTAATCAACTTCAAAAAGAAGCACAAAATTACGTTCAAGAAGCTAAAGATAGTGCAAAAGCACAAATTGATAAAGTTAAAAACGATACAACTTCTCCTACTTTAGCGGAAAGATTAGCTAAAGATACTAATACAATTGCTGACTTTAAAGAATTAGAATTAGAAGCTAAAATTCTTAATAAAAAAGCAGAATTACAAGAAAAAATTAGTGCTTTATGAGATAAAAATAAATCTGATTACGAAAATAGAATCAACGCTTTAACAGAAAATAGTCAGCAAACACTAGATCAATTACTTGCTTTAGAACAAGAAATTAACAATGCTACTACACAACAAAATAGAGAGTTAGCAGAAGCTAAAGCTTCAGCTAACGAAGTAATTAATAGATTAACAGATGGTCATGATAATGAAGAAGAAAATAAAACTTCTAAACTAAAAGTAGTAGAAGATGCTACAACACTTGAAGCAGTTGAAAAAGCTAAAAATGACGCATACGCTATTTTAGATGCTGATAAAGCTCTTGCTGATGCTGCATTAACAAAAATTAATGTTACTGATTTACCTAACACAATTGATAATCAAAACCCATTAAAAGAAATTGCTGATTTATATGAATCATTAAAACAAACTAACACAGTTGATGCAACAGAAGCAACATACGAAAATATAAAAGCAAAAGCTAATGAAGCGTTTAATAACTATAAAGCTAAAGTTCAAGAACAACTTACAAATAGTACAACATCTAAGAAAGATGATTTATTAGCTAAGGTAGCAACTGCTGATACAATTGATAAATTACACCAATTACTTAACGCTAATGAAGTTTATGCAAAAGTGGATGAAATAACTAAGAAATTAGAAGGTCATGCACAAAATGATGCTAAAACTGCATTTGAACAAAAACTTAACGAAATTAAAAATAATATTGAACCAAGTACAGATAAAGTTGCTGAAAATGAAACTTTAAGCAAAAAAGAAAAAGACTTAAATAAACTTGCTGAATTATTAAGTGAAGTTAATGAGGCTGTAGATAATCAAAACGAACAAATTCAAGAAGAAGAAACTAAAGCTAAAAAAGCTCTTGAGTTAATTAACGGAACAGATGCTGCCGCTACTGGTAAAAAACAAGAATGAAACACTAAACTTCAAGAAGCTCTAGAAAATAAAGATGTTGAAGCGATAAAAGAAATCACAAAACAAGCTAAAGAATTTATTAAAACAAAGAGTGACGAAGCATCAGAAGCGTTAAGTAAACTAAGACAAGATAAAGCTCCTATGTTAACAGTTGATGGAGTTGAAGGATTACAAGATAAGTATAATGCTGCAAAAACTCAAGCAGAATTTGAGGCAATTAAAGCAGAAGTTGAAAAAACTTTAAATGACCTTCAAACTAAAGCTACCGAAGCTGCTCAAAAACTTGGTGGAGAATTAGATACTGATCTTCAAACCGCTAAAACTGAAGGTACTCAACAAGCTTATGATGACTTTATTGAAAAAGCTAACGAAAAATTTGAAGAATATAAAAACGCAGCAAGAACAAAATTAGCTGAAGCTAACTTAGAAAATAGTAATAAATTCGAAGAACAAATAGATTCCGCAACAACAAAAGAACAAATTAAACAAATTGAAGATAAAATTGAAGAACAAAAAGAATTAGAAACAGCAATTAAAGCCGCTAAAATCGAAATTAATAAATTAAACAACCTGGAAAAAGAAAGACTTTTAGGCGAACTTAATCAAGAAAACATTACTAAGGATGCAGCTGATAGATTAAAACAAGAGGCAATAGATAAACTAGAAGCTAAAAAACAAGAAGCTATAAAAGTTATTGCTAAATTTAATAATGGAGAAGGTGCAAATAATAAATATCAAGCTTTATTAGATTCTGCATTAAACGAATCTGATTATGATACTATTATTACTAACGCTACAAACGAATTTAATAATATAGCAGATGAAGTTAATAGAGATATCGCATTATTAAAAGATGGTCAAGATCAAGGTGCTAAACCTAACCCAATAGCTCATGAAAAAGCAACTATCTCTGAAATTAGAGAACTACATAAACAAGCTGTCGATTACGCAAAAGTTTATGCTAATAAAGCGATTGATAAAGCGCCAGCTGATAAACAAGATAAATTACGTGAAATGCTTGAAAACGCTACAAGTGTCGAAGTTATTAATGATATTGTAGTTCAAGCAAATGCCGAAAAAGATTTAGCAACAGCTAAAACAGCTGCTGTAGAGGATGCACGTAATAAATTAAATGGTCATGAAGATTTACAAAAGATAATTGATGAAATTAATGCTGCACAAAGCGCAGAAGATTTAAGAACAGCTACAGAAAAAATTCAACCTATCGTTGCAGGTGAAGCTGCTAAGTTAAAAGTCGCTCTTAGAAAATTAAACGATAACAATAATGTTAAAACAGCAAATTCAAATAAAGATGAAACAAATAGTACAGTACAAGAATTAAGAGATGCTGTTCAAGCTATTAATAATGAATTACAAAGACTTCATAATGAATCATCAAATAATGTTGAAAAAATTCATTTAACAGATCCAGAAGTTGTTAATCAACCATTCTTTGAAGAATGAAATAGAGATTATCAAAATTCAGATCCAAAAGGTCTTAAAAATAAATTAGATGATTTAAACTAACCAAAGAACCCAAACAGATTTTGTAAACTTGAATCAAGAAGTACAAAACAAATTAAAAAATAAAAAAGCTGAAGTTTTAGCAAAAGTTAACGAACTAACTAATGAAGACTTAAAAACTAGATTGACTGGTATTTTAAATGATACTTCAAAACAAAATTACAATGAATTTGCAAAAGTTTATAAACAAGTTCTTGAAGGCAAAAAAGAAGAACAAAGAAAAGCTAAATTATCTGAAGTAAATGCGTTAATTGAACAACTTAGAAACCTTGTCCCAGGTAAAAATAAATCTGATTTTAATAATGGAATAGAAACCAAGTCTCTTGAAGAATTAGAAACAATCGAAAACAATGTTAGAGAAGCACTTGCAGAAGAACTTAGAATAAGTAGAGAAGCTGCTTTAGAAGAAGTTAAAAAACTACCTAAAACAGATGCAACATACAACAGAGAAGCACTTATTAGAGAAATAAATGAAACTGAAGACATTGACAATTTAAATAGAATTAAACAAGATGCAAAAAATACAATAAGTGGAATTATTGATTCTATAAATGTTGAAATTAACAAAATGCAAGAAGGTGCTAAAGGTTACTTAAAAGCAGAACGTGATAAAATTATAGCTGCAACATATAACAATGATACTAGTGAAACATATGGTGATGCGTTGGTAAAATTCAAAGAAGAAGTTGTTATTAAGACTATTGAAAAATATAATGAATTTAAAAATCAAATTGGTATCATTTTCCCTGATGATGATCACCAAGCATACCATGGTGCTCCAGTTTACGGTACAAGAAGATATCACCGTCTAATTAAGAATATGCTTAACTCTACCAAAGCTGAAAGCATTGAAAAAATTGATAATTTATTAAGGGAAATGCGAGAAACAAAAGATGTATATCAAAAAGTATTAAATTACTTTAACAACAATATTAAAAATAACAATAATGTTTCTTGAAATCCTTGAGATTTTGTATTAAGTGAAGAACTTTGAAACATCAGAAATGTTTTAGATAACTCAAGCAGTCTTGAAACTTTCGATGATATAAAAAGAAAAATTGATTATCCTAACGGTTTAATTAGACAATTCGAAAAAGTAAAAGACTTATTCGACATGAAAGCTGAAGTTGATTCAAAAATAAATGAACTTAGTCAAAATTCTCAAAAACAAAGTTTAAGAAATGAATTTAATTCAATAAACGTAAAACTTGGTAATTTAGCACAATTTTTCACAACAGCAGAAGGTAAAACACAACAATTTGAACAAATTAAAAATAAAGCAATATCATTAAAAGAATCTTTAGATAATACAAAACAAAAAATTAATTCTATTGATGAAAAAGCTACAAAGATAAAACAAAAATTAAACGAAGCATGAAACTTAACACAAGATGTTTCTGCAACAAGTGAAAGAAATTCGACCGAATCAATGAATAATGCTATCGAAAATAGCGAAAATGGATTAAGAAAATTAGTTAATGATGCAGTGACAGAAATTAATAAATTACAAAACCCTAAACAAGGTGAATTATTTACTAAATTATCTCAAATAGACTGAGCTTGAGATCAAAACCAAGCAACAGTTGATGCACTAAAAGCGTTAATATTACAAGCTCAACGTGAAAAAGCTAGAGAAGGTGCTGAAAACCTTTTAGCTAGATTAAAAGAGAATAATAGTTCTAAAGAAGATTGAACAACTAGAATAAATAATGATGCTCTTACACCATCTCAAATTAGCGATGCAGTTAATGAGGTAAGAAATTATTTAACAGGTAAACAAACTGAAGCTCAAAACGCAATGAAACGTTTAGATGATAATAGTTCAGATGTAAATCACAATACTAATTTAGAAAAGTCAAACAATAATACATTAAATGAAAGTGAATACGAAGAAGTTAAAAAATATGCAACTGATATAATGAATGAAGAAATTCGTTTATTAAACGTATCTACTTCACAATTTGATACAAGTACTAGAGAACAATTTAAAGTAAATGAAAGTCTAGTTAGCCAAAGTAAAGTGCGTGATAATCGTAGATTATCTGATGAATTATTAACTAAATATAATAGTGTTGCAAATTTAAGAGAAGCTAAATTGGCTGGTGCTAGATTCGCTGAATTAAGAAATAATTATAAAACAAGACAAGAAGAACCGTTTAAAACAATGGATAGATTATTAGGATTAGAAAGAGAAATTAATAACGAAATTAATTCAAGAAAAACTATTGCTGAAAATAAACTTAGAGATTGAAATATAAACCCTAATAAAAAACAAGAGTTCCAAGATAGATATAATGCAATGAATAATAATAATATTACTATTGAGCCATTACAACAATTAATTGATGATATGAATAACTATAATGAAGTAAGGTCATCATCGAGGACTAGAAGCCTAGACAAATTTGTAATAGGTAGAAATGAAGGTGCAAATCAAATAACAATTGATACTTACCTTTTAAAATTAGATGGAATTTATAGTAATAAAAAAATGTATGCTATTGCTATTGATGAACAACAACATAGAATTGTTTCAGATGCTACAATTAGTGCTCAAACCGATGATGACATACAAAGATCAGGGCCTAATCACCTTGCATTTAATTTCAGAAAAGAAAAAGCAACAGAAGCAGGTAACTATTCATTAGAAAGAATAGTTTATAGTTCGGAAGAATTGACTGATGAACAAGTTTTAGAAAATACAAATAATGTTATTTTACGTTTAAATGAAAATAATAGTAATTATCAAGCTTTTGTCGTTGAAGATAAAAGAATTAAAGCGTCAGCGAGAACTATGTCTGCTACTTATAGTGGTTATAACGCTTCCAATGGTGATAATTTTAGCATTCGCGGATTAAATATAAAGAACATAGGAAGAGTAAATAATAATTCTATAGTAATTAAATTAAGAGGTACTAGTCAACGTCGTCCAGATCATAGTCCTGCACTTAGATACGTACCTAGAAACACAACATTTACTACATCACTAGATCAAGCAACTGGAAATCTAATAATAAACGTTAGTTCTAAAGAATTACGTGGTTATAATTCTAATTCTTATAATTATGCGATTCATGAAATAGAATTTACTGCTGATGGTAAGAATTTTAAATATAGTATTTCTCGTGATCAATATAGTGGTAGAGAATACATAGATTATAGTCAACATAATTCAAGAGATTTAAATTTCACAACACGTAGATAATATGAAAAAAGTTAACAAAAAAGTTGTTAACTTTTTTATACTAAATTTGATTATTTGATAGATAAATTTGAATTAAATTTAAATAACTTTTATAGTAAAAACTCACTTGTGGCACGGGGTTTTTCACAAATTGTTTTTATTAAATAAATATATATAATATATAATGTATAAATACAAAAATTAATTAGGAGATAAAAATGTCTAAAAATAATAAACTGAAGTCAATTATAGCTGGTCCAGCTATAGCTGCAGTAGTCTCGTCAATAACGGCAATTACTGTAACATGAAATTGATCTAAAGATAGAAAAAATTACAATTATAAATATAATTTATTAAAGGAATTAATTGATAAATTGAATATTAATAAAGATTTATTTATTACCAAATTTAATAAAATTAGCCCAAATTATAGGAGGAAAGAACAGTTTCACGAATTAGATTTATTAAAAAATAAAGTTCTAGATGCTTTACGTTTATCTATTTCAGCAAAAGAAGAATCGTTAGAAAATACAACAATTAACGGCGAAAAATTCACTAGAAAAGATGAGTATCAAAATCATGATAATGGTTTTGATTTATTAGCATATAACGTGGGTCTTGATATTATTTCTCAAATCGATAGTTTGATAAATAAAATACAAAATGACGAAGATAAAAAAGAATTTAATGAAAAAATGTTATCTGTTTTAAAAGATAAATTTAATAAAATTCCTTCTGAAAGTGAAAAATTATTAGAAGAAATTTCTAATTATGTTAATTCACAACAAACTCAAATAGATAATTTAAAATCAGATAATTCAAGATTAATAAATTCTTTACCAGAAGTTATTAGAGATAAATTTACCGCTTTAGTAGAAGAAGCTGGTGATAATTTAGAATTATTAAATAAATTAAATACAGAATTAAAAGAATATAAAAGAGTTTCAGATCTTGCTTTAAGCATTCATAATTTACATAAAAAAGCTAATATTTTAAGTAATATTAAAGCAAGTAATTTTGAAGATTTACCTGCTATTGAAAAAAATATTTTAGAAATTCTTGAATATGAAAAGAAATCATCTTTTGATAAGTTAAAACAAGAAGTTGAAGAATTAAACGATCTAATTGAAGATTCACAAATACATGATGCTTTTGAGAGGAAAATTGCTGATGCAAGTGAAACAAAATCTATTCCTCTTTTATTAGAAACTAAAGAACAAATTGAAGAATATCTTAAAGACCATGCTGGTATTGTTGGTTATATAAAATTCAAGAAAGAACAACTTATTGACAAAATAAGAAATTCCGATTTAGATAACAATACACAAGATGTTTTAGTTGATCAAGTAAACCAAAGCAATGAAATAAAAGAGTTAGATAGAATAGAAAAAAATATAAACGATTTAATTGCTTTATTAAAGGCTAAAAAAGAAGCTATAGAGCTTGTTTCACAGTTAGAGAACCCTAAAAAAGATGAATTATTAGATAAACTAACTTCAACAACTGATTTAAAAGAAATTGACAAAATTTCAAAAGAAGTTATTGATATCATAGCAAATGAAAAAGAAAAAGTTAAAGCTAAATTAGAACAATTAAATGGTGACTACACTACTAAAAATGAATTTATAACAAGATTAACAGAATCTATTAATCAAGCTGATATCAAGCAAATAGGTAAAGATGTTGACGCTTACATTTCTAACTTATTAAAAGAAACAGAAACATCAATAGAAAAAATTCAAGATCCAAATAAAAAAGCTAGTCTTAAAACAGAATTCGATAAAATCAAAGAAAATCCATCAACAAATGCTGGGAATATTTTAGACTTACTTAAAAAAGCTAAAACACAGCTAAATTTTGAAGAAGCTAAAAAAGATGGTAATACTATTGCGGACTTAATTGAAGATAAAGAAATAGCTAATAAATTAAAAGAAGATTTAAATAATGCTAAAAACTTAGATGAAACACTTAAAATTAAAGCTGAATTAGATGAAATTTACAAAATACAATTAAGTAAAAAAGAAGCAGAAGAAGCTATAAAAAGAATTCAAAATCAAGTTAAAAAAGATGAACTAACTAATAGATTAAAAGAAGCTAAAACATATGATGATTTAATTAAATTAATCACAGATGCTAATAACTATTCTAAAATTGAAGAATCAAATAAATTAAAACATGATCAATTAAAAGACTTTGTTAACAATAAAATTGAAGATAATGACAAAAAACAAGAATTTTTAGACAAATTAGAAAAAGCCCTAAAAGATTCGAATAATAATCCTAATGTAGATCAAAATGAAGTTCGTGCTAAACTTAATGACGCAAGAACCTTAATTTATAATTACATTAAACAAGTAAATAATGAAAAACAATTACACAATTCTATTATCGATAGAATTGATTCTAAAATACCTTTAATCGAAGATGAAACAATTAGAAATAAATTCAAAGAAGAAAAGATTAAAGCTGATACATCTCAAAAAGCAAAAGAACTTGAAGAAAAAATTGATAAACAATTTGAGTTCGAGACAACAAAAAATGCAATTTTAGATAAAATTGATAAATTAATTGATAAAAAAGATTATCTTTCAAAAGTTGATGAAAGTAATAGTATTGATCAATTAAATGAAATAGAAAAATTAATAAACCAAGATCTATCTAGAGAAGATCAAGAATTATTAGATGCTAAAAAGAAAGCAATTGAAAAACTAGTTTATATTTCAGATTCTAATAATTTAAAAGGTGAATGAGCTAAAGAAATTAGTTTGGCAAAAACTCCTAGTGAAGTTCAAGCAGTTACAGAAAAAATAACTAAATTTATTGATGACCTTCGTAAAGAAGCTGAAGCATCTTTAGCTAAATTAGTTGGTGATGATGAAAAACATACTCACTTTGAAAACCGTTTAATCGGAGCTAAAAACGAAACTACTTTAGAAGATGTTAAATTAGGTACTGAAAAAGTTTTTTCAGATAAATTTAATGAAGTTCATGAAGAATTAAGAAAACTTTCTCAAAAAGATGATAAATGAGATAGTTTACTTGAACGAATTGAAGCAGCTAAAAATATAAAAGAATTAAATGATATTTATAACGAAATCAAAGTTGAATCTAATATATATAACAATAAAAATGATGCATTAGAATTATTAGATTCAGTTCAAGAAAAATCTAAAGTAAATGATTTTGCTGAAAAATTAGAAAATGCAAATACTCTTGAAGAAATTTCTAAAGTTAAAGAGCAAATACAAGCTCAAATTGAAATGGAAAAAGACGAGATTGCGAAGAACAAAGAGCAAATTCAAAAAATAGTTGAGACACTATACGAACAAGATAATATTGATAATTTCAACGAAATCATTTCAAATGATAATCTATCACTTGAAGATTCTAGAAATGCACTTAAAGCCGCTAAAGAAACTAAAGTTATTGAAGCCAATAAGCTTTTACATTTACAAAACGAAGCAAGAGAAAAACTTAATAATTTAAAAGATTCTGACGAAAAGACATCAATTCAAAGACAAATTGATTCAGCACAAAATCTAGAGCAAGTTCATGATGCTATTAAAAGAATAGACGATAGAATTCGAAGAGCTAGAGAAGAAGCTGTTGTTCATGCATCTAAATTAAATAATAATAAAAATTTAATAACTAGTTTACTTAACGCTAAAAATGAAGAAAAGATCGAAGAAATTAAAACTGAGGCTATTTCAAGATTCCAAGAATTAAAAAATAATTTAACTTCATTTTTAAATAGAACATTAAACGTTGATTCAAGTGCTCCGATTAGAGAATCATTCGTTGAAGAAATTAATAATGCTAAAAACGAAAGCGTTTTAATTACAATAACAGAAAAAATCATTGATGAATTTAATGATTATTTAAACGACACAAAAAAACAACTTGAACGTATAACAGAAGATACAATTTTAAGCAATGCAACTTTAATGAAAGATATTACAAAAGTTGATAATGAATTAACTTTAAAAGGATATCGTGATGAAGTTACTAATGTAATTAATTCTAAACTTAATGAAGCACAAGAGTCATTATTAAAATTAAATGGTGATAGTGAAAAACAAAACAAATATAAAGAAATATTTGATAATTTAAACTCTAAAAAAGAAACTTTAGTTGAATCAAGTGTTAATGAATTAATCAAAAATATAAATACTGTTTTCGAAATCGAACAAAATATTACTTCTAAAAAAATAGATAAAGTAAAAGACGAAGATAAACAAGAAGAATTTAGAACAGAATTTGAAAATGCTAATAGCATCGAAAAATTACATGAATTAAATAATAAAATCGAATTACAACTTAAAAAAGAAGAATTATTAAGTCTTTTAGATGATTCAAATACAGTTATGTTGAAAGATCAAAAATCTGAATTCATTAACGAAATTAACTCTGAAAATACTGATTCGCTTGAAAAAGTTGAAGATTTAAAACGTAGAATCGAAGAAAAAAGTACTTTCAACAAAGGATTAAAAGAAAAAATAAGTTTAACTAGAGATGATTTAGGGAAAATAGATGTAACTAATGAGTTAAACACTAAATTAAGTACAGATTTAGATAACGCATCTACTGTTGAAGAAGTTAACGATGTTATTTCTCAAATTAATAATAAATTGGAAGAATGAAAACAAAAAGCAGTTAAAGCATTAGAAAAACTTAATGGTAGTGCAGAAAAACTACAAAAAGAACAAGATATTAAGAACGCTAATAAAGAATCTAAATATCAATCAATAATATTAGATATTGAAAAGATATTGGATGACGAAAAAGAAAGCGTTAAAATGTTGTTAGAACCTATTAATGATGATGTTAAAGGATCATTTAACGATAGAATAAATGCTGCAAATAGCGTTTCTGAATTAATTAATATAAAAACAGAAATTAATAATCAAAGTAAACGTCAAATAATTGAAAAAGTTATTGATATTTTAACTGACTCTGAAGATAAAACAAATATTAAAAATGAATTAGATTCAATTCCTAATGATGCGGTTGATTCAAAAATTCGTTTAGATGAAATTGAAAAAAGAGTTGAAGAGTTAGCGAAGGCAGAAAATAAACAATTTAGAGTTGAAATCGAAAAAGCAAAACATGCTGTAAGTTTACTTTCTGAAAGTAACTTAGAAAAATCTAAATTACAACAAGAGATTGATAGATTAGAAAAAGCCGAACAAAGCCAACAAATTCCATCAAAAGCTACAGAGATTAAAGATAAAGCTGTTAAAATGATGGAAGATATCAAAAAAGAAATTAGAGAAGAAATTGCTAAAAAACTTCAACCGACAAAACCGAATGCCGATCAAGCTTCAAAAGAATCTCCGCAACACCTTGAAAAATATAACGACTTAGCTAACTTAGTTAATAACTTGGAAGTTGATACTGAAGATGAAGTACGTGATGTTTTAAACGTAAAAGTTAAAGAGTATTTAGATAAAGTAAGAAACGAGTACAAAGATTTAATTAACGAGAATTTCCCCGGAACTAGCGAAGATAAAATTACAATACATAACTCTTTAGATCAAGCAAATGATATTAATGCTTTAGTTGAAGGCCTTAAAAATGCAAATACAAAACTTGGTGAATTTATTACAAGTTTAATTAATACTGTTGAAGATGAAAGTTTAAAAGAAGAATATAAAGAAAAACTTGCAAAAATTCAATCAAATACAGTTGTTTTAGAAAATGGTGAATCAAAAGAAGATCTAACAAAATGACAGAGATTATTACCTGAACTTAAAGAATTATGTAAAGAAGTCGAATTACAACTTAAAAAAGAAAAAGATACTTTAAGAGATTTTAAAAACAATCTTGAAATTGAAATTAATAATAGACTAGTTGATAATACAAATGATGATTCTGAAAATTCTAAAGTTAGATTACAAGAAGCGTTAAAAAACGCAAATACTTTAAAAGATGCTCAAAAAATTAAAGAAAATCTTGATAAGAAAATTGAAGATATCAAAAAAGTTGCCGACGCAACAATTGATTTAATAGCTGGTGATGAAAATCATGACCGTCTTAAACAAGAATTAAAAGATGCGACAACTGAATCAAAAATAAATGATATTTCTAAAGAAGTGCAAAGATACTTAGATGAAGAAAAACAAAAAGCAAAAGACAGTGTTGATAAACTTCCAGAAAATAATGCAACTAAGGCAAAATTAAATGAAAAGTTAAATAATACGGACTCTTCAATTACCAAAGATAAGAAATTCTATGAAAACATAGAAAAAGAAGCTAAAATTGAACTTAAGAAAGTTCAATTAAAAGAAAAAGTCGAAGAACTTTGACCAGATAGAAAAGGTACATTGAATGATCAAATTGACGCAATTTCTACAGATGATTACGAAAAAGCGATCGAACAGTTAAAAGGTATTGAGTCTTCAATTGATGATTCTAAGAAAGAACAAGATAAAGAGTTAAGTAATTCTAAAATCGAAACTTGACCTATTATAAATAGATTAAAAGACAAAGAAGCTATTAGTGAAGAATTAAAGAATGCTAAAACATTGGATGATGTTACAAAAATTAAAGATAAAGCTAATAAGCAATTAGATGACAAAAAAGCTGAAGTAGATAAAATTCTTGAAAAGATTAATATTGAAGATGTTAATGGAACAATTGGTAGTGATGATCCAAGAAAACAAATAAAAGACTTATACGATACATCTAAACTTAGAGCGGATGAAAATGCTTTAGAAACTACATATGATGATATTATTGAAAAAGCTAAAGAAGCTTTTGAAAAATATAAAGATACTGTAAGAAATAACATTAATTCAAATAAATCAAGTAAAGGTGATGAATTAATTGAAAAAATTAATGACTCAGAGACAGATACAATCGATAAATTACATGAGTTAGAAAATGCTAATGAAGTACAAAAGAAAGTTGATTGGGTTAAAGAAGAATTAAATAAATTACGTACAAGCGATCAAAAAACTACTTGAGAAAATGAAATTAATGAGATTGAAAAAACTATCCAACCAAGTACAGATAAACCTGGTGAAAATGAAACAAAAAGTAAGAAAGATAAACAATTAGAAAAATTATCAGAAATACTTTCAAATATAAATGAAAAAATAGCTCAAGAATCACAAGAATTAAAATCCGAAAAAGAAGCAACACAAGAAGTTATTGACTTAATTAACTCTTCAAATACTGATGATGTAGACAAGAAAAATGATTTAGTTGATCAATTAAATAATGCAGTTATCCAAAATAACATTGAAAAAGTTAAAGAATTAAGAAACGAAGCAAGAGAGTATATAAATACAACAAACAGAAAACCTGTTGAAGATTTATTGAAAAAATTAACAGATAATACCGAACCTAAAGCAACTTTAGTAAAAGAATTTAACTCTGCAAATTCACAAACAGAATACAATAATGTAAAAACTAAAGTTGAAATAGCACTTGCGGAGCTTAGAAAACAATCTGAAGAAAAAGCTAAACAAGTAGGCGATGAATTAAATGATGAATTAAATACTGCTAAAACAACTGATACTCAAGCGGCATATGAAGAATTTAATAATAAAGTTGAAACTAAGCTTGAAGAATATAGAGATCAAGTTAGAAAAGAATTATTAAATTCAGGTATATCATCAACTGATTTAAAAAGAAATATTACCGAATTAATCAATAATAGTAATACTAAAGAATCAATTTTAGCTATTACTAATGAAATTGCCAGAGTTAAATCATTAGAAGATGCGCTAGTTGTGATTAATAAATTAAATGATAATGATAAAAAACATGAATTATTATCAACAGTTAATGGACAAAACGCAACTAAAGATGCTATAGATAATGCTAAACAACAAGCTGAAACAATATTAAATGATAAAAAGCAAAAAGCATTAGAAGCTATTAAAAAATTAGAAGGTTCAGAATTAAAAGTTACTAGAGAAGCTCAATTAAAAACTTCTGATACTGAAGCTACTTATGATAAAGTTATTGCTGACTCAACATTAGATTTTAATGATATAGCTAATAAAATTAATAATGATATTAGATTATTAAAAGATGGCGGAACTTCTACAAAACCTGAAGCTAATGCCGAAACAAAAGCTAATGTAAACGAGATGAAGGATCTTCAAAAACAAGCAATTCAATATGCTAAAGAATATACAACAGCAGAAATTAATAAAGTACCAGTTGAAAAACGTGTTGCATTATTTAATGAATTAGAAAAAGCAAAATCTGTTGCACAAGCTAATGAAGTGTATGATAAAGCCGTTTTAGAATTAAATACATTTAATGATTCTAAACGTAAAGCTGTTGAAGAAGCAACAAGAAGATTAGAAGGTTATGATAATAAAGATCAAATCATTAATGAAATACAATCAGCTACTGATATTGCAACATTACAACAAGCGAACAACAAAGTAAAAGAAATTTTAGATAGAAAATATCAAGAACTTGAGTTAGCCAGAATTAAATTAGAAAGTACAAACGGCGAAAGAGAAAAATATAAATCTCTAAATGATAAAACAAGTACTTTTAATGAAATGAATAATGCAACAGAAGCTTTAGTTGTGGAATTAGATAAAATCTTTAATAATACAACATCTAACATTGAAAACATTAATTTAAATGATACTAATGTTTCTAATATACCTTCAATTCAAGATTGAAAATTAGATTATGAAAATCCAAATTCAACTTCTCAAAACGATAAAGGTGTTAAACAAAAACTAGAACTTCTAAATGGTTCAAATAAAACTGAGGAAGCTCTTAAGAATTTAAATAAAGAAGTTGAAGCTAAGTTAAATTCTAGAAAAAGAGAAGTATTATCAAAAATTAATGAGCTTAATAGTTCTGATGAAAGAACAAGATTAACTAATACTTTAAACGATACTTCAAAACAAAATTACAATGAATTTGCAAAAGTATATAAAGAAGCTATCGAAAGAAAGAGTGAAGAACAAAGGCAAGCTAAATTGTCCGAAGTAAAAGCTTTAATAGCTAAACTTAAGAATCTAGTACCAAATAAACATCAATCAAACTTTAATCAAGGTATTGATTCTAAGAATATTATTGAATTAGAAAGAATCAAAAATGAAGTTCAAGCAACATTAGAACAAGAATTTAGATTAAGTAGAGAAGAAGCTTTAAAAGAAATTAAAAAAATTACCTTCTAAAGATTCTGCATACAATAGAAGTACTTGAAAATCAGAAGCCGAAAGAACAAATAGTATTGATAAATTAATTGAACTTAAAAACTCGGCAAAAGCAAAAAATGATGAAATTTTAAACTCTATTGATACATTAATTAATTCAATGCAACCAAATGCTAGAAATTATTTAAATAATCAAAAACGTGATATTTTATCAGGAGTTTATAATGAAAATCATACACTTGGTGATGAATTATTAAATTGGAAAAATACAGTTGTTCAACCAACAGTAAATAAATATAATGAATTAAAAACAAAAATTGATCAATTATTCCCTAACGCAACAAATACAACTAAATATAATCAAGCAATTAAATCTATGCTAAATAGTGATAAAGTTGAAAACTTACATAAAATGAATGATTTTATGATTCAACTAGACGATACCAAAAAAGTTTATGATAAAGTAAAAACATATCTTGATTCAATTAAAACAAATGCAAATATCGAAGGTGATTGAATTAATAGATTTACAAATGCATTATCTAACATAGGTAATAGTATTGATCCAGATCCTGCTCTTGGACAAATTACAAGTTTAGATTTTATTAAAAATAAAATTGATGGACCAAGAGGTCTATATGAGAAAATGGTTTCAAGAAAAGAATTCTATAATGCAAAAGCAGCAGCTTTAGCAGAAATCAATAAACTTACACAAGAGGGTCAAAAAGTTTCTTTAATGAGAGATTTCAACGCAACAAAAGATTTTAATGATGCTAATATAAACGATAAAAGAAGAGGTTTAGAACAAGTTAAACGTGATGCTCAAACATTAAAAATAAATGTAGACCACACAAGAGGAAAAGTTAATTCAATTGATGATAAAGCTGTAAAAATTAAAGCTAAAGTAATTGAACAATGAAATAGACTTGATAGTTTCAAACCAAATAGTAGTGGTATTTATACTTCAACTATGAATAGCGTAATTGAAAATAGTAATAATGGATTAAAAAATGTAATTAATAATGTTATTACGGAAATTAATAAATTAGATGCTTCAAACCCTAAAAAAGCTGAGTTATTAGACAGATTATCTAAAATAGATTGATCATGAGAAACAAACAATAAGACAATTAACGATTTAAATCAATTAACTAAACAAGCTAAACGTGAAAAAGCAAGAGAAGGTGTCCAAGTATTATTAGATAGAATTAAAAACGATAACCCTAATAAAGATACTTGAACAAACAAAATTAATAATGATAATCTTGAACCACATCAAATTATTGCTGCAATTAATGAAGTAAAAGAATATTTAAGAACTAAGGCTCAAGAGTCAAGAAGACAATTAGAACGTATTAATGTAACTAAGCAAGATGATAATCCAACAATAAATACTGAATTAAATAAAAAACATGAATATGAAGCTTTATTAAGTAAAGAAAATGTTACAGAAGCTGAATTAGATAGTATCAATTCATATGTTGATACATTAATCAATATTCATTACAAAAAAATGTGAAATGATGCTATTGGTAATGGTCAAAATGGTAAATTTATCATTGAAGGTAAAACAGTTAAATATTATAACCCTGAAACATCTAGTTCTAATAAATGAACAACAACATCAGTTGAAAATATTTTAACCAAAATTGTTAAACTTAATAGCATTAGAAAAAGAGTGGATGAATACAATACATTTATTTCAAAAATGAAAGATCATCCAAGGTATGCAGAGTTATCAAGAGAGTCAAATAAATATGAAAATAATATTGATTTACCACGTTATAAAGCGTTAATGAATGGAGTTACTTCACAATTAACAAATAAATATAACGAATTAAAAAATCAAATTGATAACTTACTTATTTCTTCAAATTCAGGTGCATCAGAACAAATAAGAAGACAATGAAGAGAAGAATTAAACAAACTTGATCAAGATAATTTAACATATAAAGATTTAAAGAAATTAGAAGATATGATTAACAACACTAACTTTATTGATGGTGCTTCTTCAATAAATAACAGTAATGAATTTTACATAAGACATAATGATGGACCAAGTTCAATCGATGCAAGCGTAAGTTTCTTTAAACTACCTAAACAAGATCAAGCAAATATGAACTTATATGCAGTAGCAGTTAACCAAGACGGTCAAAAAGTAGTCTCACAAGTGAGAAATGCTAGAAAAAATTCACACACTGCAGATTCTAGACTTGATTCGAAATCCCTTGCATTTACATTTAATAAAGCAAACGTAACTCATTTAGGTAAATATTCAATTTCAAAAATTGTTTATTCAACTAATGCTAACTTAACTAAAGATCAAGTAATAAATGATAATACTAATAAAATAGAAGTTCCTAGTGGTGTAAATACAAGTAACTATGTTGTATTTAGTGCTAGAGATAACAATGCGCGTGTAAGTGCAGGAAATGTTACTGTGACAAAAGGAAGCAACGGAAATAGAAATAGTTATATTGATATAAAAGGTATGACTTTAGATGAAGGGTGAAATATTCAAGGTCTTTGAGTAACTAGCGCTTCGATAGAAATTGAATATACAAATAAATCTAAAAAGATTGTTAATATTGATAGAACTAAACTTACCGTATTCCAAGAAAAGAATAATTTAAAATTTAGAATAAACGATATTCAAGAACATATAAATGGTACTACAACAAAAAGAATTTCTAGATATAGAGTAAAATCAATTACTTTCTACGTTAAAAATAATTTTAATGTTCGTGATACTAAGTTTTATGAATATAATGTAAATAAACAAAGTACTAGTTCAACTTACAAACCTATAGATTATTCAAATTACACAATAAATAATAACGGTTGAATTAAACCGTAGTAGAAAAAAACAAAACTTAATCAAAAGTTTTGTTTTTTTAGTTTTATTTTATATCACTTGAATTTTCTACAGGTGTATATTCCACAACTTTTTTAAATTTAAATTCTTCTGGTATTTCAAAATTATTAGGGAATAATCATGTAGGTTTTGATTTTCTTTCTATTAGTTTTTGACGGTATGAAGTTTTTTGTTTATTACCACCACCATAAATTAAGTCGTATTGTGGTAAATTATAATCACCAAATAGACCTTTATAATCGTATCCTTCAGATCTAAAAGCAGATGATAAACCTGTTTTAGCTGTGAAAAAACTTGCATGGTAAACTGAAACTAATTCATTATTTTTAGTTCTGATTGATGAACCTGATGCACCACCACCCGGAACATAGTTTCTAGGTAAGTATTCTAAACCGTATAATATATATTTTTTACCATCATTTGAAACGTATAAATTATCATATGGTTTTGGTTTTGCTCCAACTGTCGGAGTTGTTATAAATGCATCTGTAATACCTGGCTTATCTATAAAACTACGTCAAGCAACATTGTATGATAAGAAGTTTCCTCTATCTACTTGTTTTTGTGTTTTAGGATCAAATCCTTCTTCAGTTATTTTTTTACCATATAAATTACCATCAGCATTAGTTCATAAACTGTAACCATATGGAAGTGCTTCATATTCTTTGTATTCTTCATATTTTTCAACGAAGAAATCAAATCAATTATCTGATTTTGATTTAGGGTAACCTAAAATTATAAGTTGATCAATAGAGTCTATTTTATTACTGTTTTTAGTTGTTGAAATTGGGTTATTAATTTGATCATAATCTTTTAAATAAGAGTTTTGCTTAAATTTTGCTTTATCTTTAGCGTCTCAATTTGCATAACCATTAGTTATTCATTTTGCAAATTCAGAATGACTTTTACCATCTAAATATTGTTGGTCAAATTTACTAAAGTCAATTTCAATTATTGAGAAGTCTAAAAACTCTTCTACATTTTTATATTTACTTTTTTGAGAATCAATTAAATATTGTGAAGGTGTTGTGTCTAAGTAGTCTTTAGCATCATACACTCTATCAACTGCTTCTTTTTTAACAATTCCTGTTTTGTAATGATAATTACCTTCAACATTTAACATTTTTACTGCTTGGAAATTACCGGTTACATTTTCTTTGTTAATAACATTAATTGACATTCCAGAAAAACTTCCTGGAATAATTGCGTCAGCAACGTGTAAGTTAGTTCCAAAATAGAATTTAGTTGGATAACTTCCATCATTTGTAAGTTCATAATCCATAATTCACATTGTTCCTGAAACTACTGATTCACTGTCAACAAATCTATTTTGAATATCTCACATAGTTGAAGCTTTATTGATAAATCTTTTAGCATTTTCGAGCGTTTTCGGTTTTATTTGTTTATCATCTTCAATACGTTTAATAACTATTTTTTTATATTTATTAATATAGTTTGTATAATCTTGTTTTGCACGTTCTTCACTATTGTATTGAGTTCATAATTCATCGAAAATTTCAATTGCAATTTCTCTTAATAATTCTTCATTAGGAAGTAATCCTGAATCATCATTATCTCCATGTGCTTCTTTTATTCTTCTAATAAAGTCCTTTTTCTTTACATCATCTTGAACATATGCCGCAAACTCAACTAATCTTTCTGGGTTTTTAACATGTAATCTTAAACGTTTCTTTTCTTCTTCATCTTCGGTAGCAAGAATATTATTAATATTTACTTGATATGTAGAGTATGAAGTTTGTAAATAGTTTTTATTAGTTATTCTACGAGCAAGACCTGTATCTGTACCTATTGGTTTGTTTAAAGAATCAACTCATGAATCTTTTTTACCAATTTCTTGTTTTTCGTTTAAAGCTAAACCGAGCACCTTATTGCTACTATCATATTTAGGTAATGTATAACCTTTAAGTGCTGCTGAATTATAATTAATAAATCCTACACTTTTAGCTTTTTCATTAAAGTGCTCAACATTAGAGTCAGAATTACTTAATTCTGAACGCGAATTTGATATATCTCCAAAACTTCTTCTTAAGGCTTCTGTGTAAGGTGTATCATCATGATTAAATTTTTCAATTGGGGACATTTTTATATATTTAATAATTTCACTTTCTTCAGTGATTTGTCCAATTGGTTTTGATTGAATAATATGACCTTGATCTTGTGAATCGTTTAAGAAACCTGATAGAACTACTTTTTTAACATCAGATTCTTCATTTGTTAGTTTATTTTTAAGTATTAAATAAAATTCAAGACTATCATTGTTTCCGTTTACTCTTTTAATGTTAGTTATATTAACATCTAAAAATCATGCATAGTCCTCATTCGGGATAATTTTTCCGCTTGATTGATTTGTTAATATTTCCGAAATTTTAGATTGTTCTTTAGGTTTGTTTGAGTAACTAAAACTAAAATGTTCTGTTTCATTAAAATTATTTTTTAATTCTGCAAATTTAGATTTAGAAATATTAATATTTTCATCCGAAATTGGTTTTTGTGTTTCGGTTATTATTTCTTTTAATGTATTTAATAATTTCTTAGGTTCATTACTTTCTAATTTTGCTTTAAACTCTTGTTTTGAAGGTAGCTTACGTAATAATTCGTTTGCCTTTTCTTTAATTCGTTCTGGGCTTACTTCTTTTTCTAATTGTTCTTGTATATTTTTGATAATAGAATTAATTGTTGTAGCATCTTTAGCATCATTTATTTGTGAATCAAATGATTCGCCTGATAAGGAAGCTAATTCGCTTGCTAATTCTTTACTTTTATCCAACGGACTTGTAGTTGTTGGGGTTGTTTTATTTTTGCTATTTATATTTTGTGTTGTACCACAGGAAATAGCAGTTCCAAGTATTGTTAAACTGGATAAAGTTAAGATAATTTTTTTCATTTTTCTCTCCTTTTCTACCATGTTTTGTTTACTTAATATTTTTTAACATAGTATAAAAAATTCAAATGAATTATACAAAAAAGATAATAAAAGACAAATTTTTGGGGTTATTATTTCTAATATTATTTATTTAATATTTTATGGTTATAATATGGTTTATTTTTTTAATTTTTAATCCTAAATTCTTGATAAAAAAATCATTTTTATAGGTATTTTTTAGATTAAAAATTAACTTTTTAACAAATTTTAAAAGTGATAAAATTAAAATTAGATAGGAGTTATTATGAGTTTTCACAAAAGTATTTTAGAAAGATATAGTGTTAGAGAATATGATACAAATAAATCTTTAACAGAAAAAGAACAAAATTATATTATTGATGCTATAAAATATGCACCCACTTCATCTAATTGACATTCATCTAGTGCAATAGTAATTACAGATAAAGAAATATTAAATAGAATTGCGGAACTTTATCCAAGAGGAACACATATAAAAACTGCTCAAATGTTTATTATATTTTTATCAGATTTTAATAGAATGAATATAGCAATGAAAAGTCATCCGGAAATTAAATTTAATAATCATTCATCAGAAACATATACAGTTGGAGTTGGTGACGCTTTCATTCAAGCTACAAGTGCTCAAGATCAAGCAATTGATTTAGGGTTAGGTACATGTTTTGTTGGTTTTGTAAGACATGTTGCAAAAGAATTAATTGAGTTATTAAACATTGAAGGACAAGCGTTTCCGGTTATTGGTCTTACAATAGGACATAAATTTAGCAACGATATTATAATTAAACCAAAAATGAATCGCGTTTTTATGAATAAATATGATATTAATAGAATTCCAAATGATATCAATAAATATAATCCTGAATTAGTCGATTATATTAATAAAATATATCCAAATATTGAACCGTTAAATTATATTGATTCGTCTATGCAATCTGCCAAGAATTTTAAAATGCAAACCGAACTAATTGAGGAAATTTGAGGTCTAGAATTAGTTAAAAAGAACTAAAAAATGAAAGTAAAAATCTTTCATTTTTTTTATTCAAAAGTACTCGTTTTTTACCGAAAAAAAGTAGATTTTAAAACTGTAAAAATATTGTATTTTTAGCTAACTAAATTTAAATTTCAAACATTATTTTAATATAAAAAGATAAATTTGTAAGCTTTTAAGTCTAAATACAAGTACTTTTTGCTTATTTTGCATATATTAAATATTTCATATTCGCAAATATGAATTTGATATAATAAAGACAAAGTTAATAATAAGAAAATATATCATTTATAAATTTAAAAATGGAGTGTTTATGTCGAAAATCAAAAATAAAACGACTGTATTATTATCTGGTGTTGCAGCAGTTGCATCGGTAGCTACAGCGGTAGCAGTTTTATGAACTTGAAGTAGTAAAAACAACGAATACGAACTAAAGTATAAAATCTTAAGAGAATTAATTTCTAAATTAAGTATCGAAAAAGAAAAATTTAGTTCTGATTTTTCAAAACTTGAACCAAATTTTAGAAATAAAGACCAATTTGTTAAATTAAACAAAATTAAAAACGATATTTTAGACAAATTAAAAGAATCAATTTCTAAAAAAGAAAAATCATTATCAAATAATGATTCAAATTTAGTATTCAACAGAGAAGATGAATATAAAAATAATGACAACGGTTTTGAAATAAACGATTATAATAAGTCGTTAATTAATGCAGAAGAAATTAAAGAATTGATGACTCAAATTCAAGATCCGAACATAAAGGATGAATATTTAAAAAGAATTGTGAAAGATTTAAAATCTGATTTTAAATCTATTTTTAGTAACACTAACGCAACAAAACAAAGCTTATTAGATTATCTAAATAAACAAAATGAAGAAATTCAAAAATGAAAAAAACTTGATAAGGATTTAATTGATCAATTACCTTTAGCTTTACAAGAAAAATTTACTAACAAATTAAATGAAGCTGGTGATAATATTTTTGCGCTTAAAGAATTAAATAAAGAGTTACTAGAATATAAAAGATTGTCAGATTTAGCTGATAAAATCGATGATGTTTATACAAAGGGTAACATTTTACGTGATTTAAACTCAAGTAATTTAGATGAATTACCTGAAATTGAAGATAAAATAAACAAAATATTAGAAGAAGAATCTAAATCTGAGTTTCAAAAATTAAAAGAACAAGTAATTGACTTAAATTCATTAGTTAAAGATCAAAATGCTCATAATAATTTTGAACAAGAAATAAATGTAGCGTCTCAAACTGAATCAATCGATAAGTTATTAGAAACTAAAAAGAAAATTGAAGAATATTTAAAAGAAAATGCAGGCGCAGAAGGTTTTATTAAATATAAAAAAGAATCATTGACTGAAAAAATCAATAATTCTAATTTAGATCAAAATACCAAAAACAAGTATTTAGATAAAATCAAAAATGCAGAAGATATTCAAGAATTAAATAGTCTTGAGAAAAAAATTAATGAAGCTATCGATCTAAAAATGAATAAGGATGAAGCTGAAAAATTAATTAAATTATTGAATAGTCCTGAAAAAGAAAAATTATTAGATGAATTATATGATGCTAAAAATTCAAAACAAGTTGAAATCGTAGCTAATAAAGCAGCTAAAATTTTATCTAAGAAAAAACAAATCGCTAAAGATAAACTTAAAAAATTAGATGGTGATTTTGATACCAAAAATACATTTATTTCAAGATTAACTGAAGCTGTTAAAGAATCAGAATTTATTGATATCGCTGCACAAATTGATTTATATATTGAAGAATTAATTAATAAAACTCAAAATGAAATTAATAAAATTGATGAAAATCCTAAAAAAAGAGATGAGTTACAAAAACGTTTAGATAAAGCTAAAAATAATCCTAATACAAATGCTGGAATATTACTTGATATTTTAAATGAAGCAAAAGCACTAGATAACTTTGAAGAATATAGAAAAGAAGCTAAAGAAAAGGCACAAAAACTTAATGATAAGAATCAATCAAAGAAATTCATTGATGATTTAGATGGTGCTAAAACATTAGATGAAGTTATTAAATTAAAAGAGCAAGTTGATACAGCGTATCAATTTGAATTAGATAAAGCAAAAGCTATAGAAGCAATTAAAAGAGTTCAACATGAAGGTAAAAAAGCTGAATTTAATGTTGAATTAGGTAAAGCTACAACTTCTGAAGAATTATTAAAATTAACTTCTAAGGCTAATAAATATGCCGATTTTGAAACTGCGAATAAACTTAAATATTTACAATTAAAAGATTTTATTGAAAAAAATGTTAATGATCAAACTGAAAAAGAAAAATTTAATAGTAGATTAGAGAACGATTTAAAAGACGAACAAAAACAAAATAATATCAATCAAGAACAAGTTAATCAAAAATTAGATGAAACAAGTAAAGCATTAGATCGTTTTATTACTAACCAAAAACACTTGCTAGAAGCTATAAAAGAAAGAATATTAGGTAAATTAGCACTTGTTAAAGATCAAGAAAAAAGCGAAAAACTTGAAAATGAAAGAATCTTACTTGATAATGTTAAATCTGCTAAAGAGTTAGAAAAAGTAGTTGATGATTTACTAAATTTTGAAAGAACTAAAGATAATATTATTGAAAAAGTTGATAATTTATTAGATAAAAAAGATTACATAAAAGCACTTGAAGAAGCCACAAATTTAGATCAATTAAAAGCAATTGAACCTTTAGTTGACGCGGATTTAGATCGTGAAGCTAAAGAATTAAAAGATGCTAAAGATAACGCAAATGATAAATTAACAAAAATATTAGATTCAAATGAAAATAAAAATAATTGAGCAAATAGAGTATCTGAAGCTAAAGATCCTAAAGTTGTTAATGCAATTATTG
Organism: Mycoplasma sp. OR1901; assembly: GCF_013348745.1. Classification (NCBI taxonomy): domain Bacteria; kingdom Bacillati; phylum Mycoplasmatota; class Mollicutes; order Mycoplasmatales; family Mycoplasmataceae; genus Mycoplasma; species Mycoplasma sp. OR1901. The sequence continues at coordinate 213,901 of NZ_CP054666.1, forward strand.
AAGAAATTAATAAATATTTAAATGATTTAAAAGAAGAAGCTAGAGAAGCTATTAAAAAAGTTGCGGGTGATGACCAAAATTATTCTAATTTAGATACTAAATTATCTAATGCTGATTCTGAAGAATTACTTAAAGAAGTTAAGAGTAAAGCCGATGAATTATTTTCAAATAAATTTGAAAACACTAACACTTCATTAGAAAACTTATCAAAAGATCACCCGATGTGAAACCAATTCAATAATGAAGTTAAAGCTGCAAATAATATTCAAGAGTTAAATGATGCAAAACAAAAAATTGATCATGCTATAACAGTTGATCAACATAAAAAAGAAGCAAAAGAATCACTAAAAGAAGTTCAAGATAAAAAGATTTTCGATGAAATTCTATCAAAAATAGAAGGTGCAAACGATGTTGATACATTAGTTGCAATTAAAGATGAAATTAGTGAGCGTATTAAGAATGAAAAAGCGGAAATAAAAGCTAATATTGATGCTATAAAAGAAGAAATTCAAAAATTATTTACAAATGATAATATCCAAAAATTTAATGACATTGTAGCTAATGACCAAATATCACTAGATGATTCCAGAAAAGCATTAGAAGCTATTAAGGAAGCTTATAAAATTGAACAAGATCAACTTAAAGACGCTAAAAGAGAAGCTTTAAATGAACTTAATAAATTAGAAGAATCAACTCAAAAAAATGAAATAAGAGATCGAATTGAAAAAGCACAAAATATTATTAATGATATTACTAATGCAAAACAAGCTATAAAAGATAGAATTCAAACATTAAAAGATCAAGCCATTGCTGCTACAAATAAATTAAATGATAAGGGTGATCGTGTTACCGCAATTAATAACGCTCAAACACAAGCTGATATTGATAAACTTAAAAATCTTTCAATAACTGAATTTGATAATATTAAAAGTCAAGCAGAACAACTTGCGAATAATACTTTAAATATCGAAGAAAGCTCTGTTGAAAAAACAAATACATTAGAACGAATTAATGCTGCTAATAGTGAAAATGAGCTAAATAAAATAAAAGATCATATTAACGAATTATTAACTAATTACAAGCAAAAGGCAACTGATGAAGCTTCACGCCTAAAACCTGAAACAGTAAGTGAAAACAATGTTTTATCAACTGATATTAATCCGCTAACAAGCCAATCAGAAGTTAAACAGCGTATTGATGAAGTGAACAAAATAATTGAAGATAGGATTTCTAAAGCATATGAAGCTTTAGGTAAATTAGTTGGCAACGATCAAGAACATGCTGCAAAATTAGCTAAACTTCAAGAATTAGAAGCTAAAAAAGACGTTGTAACAGAAAAAGAAATTACAGATTTAACAGCATTAATGGATAGTATTTTTAATGATGAACATAAAGAAACTAACGTTGAACTTCAAAAAGTTACAGATCCAGATCAAAAAGTTAAATTACAAGAAGAATTAACTAAAGCTAATACAATTAAAAAATTAAGCGACTTGAAAAAGAAAATAGCTGTTCAATTGAAAAAAGAACAGATTTTAAAAGACTTAACTTCAAAAATTACTTTTGAAGACCAAGCTTCAGAATTCAGAAATAAAATCAATGAAGAAAATACTGATTCTTTAGATAAATTAGCAAAAATTGAAGAAGAAATAAATAAACAAAGTGAATATAATAAGACACTTAAACAAAAAACAGATGAAATTAATGCAAAACTCCAAAAAATTGATACTGATGAGAATTTAAGAAATTCATTAAAACAAGAATTGGATAATGCTAGAACTGATACTCAAGCAGAAGAAGTTCGTACAAAAATTAATCAAAAATTTGAAGAACTTCGTAATGAGGCTTTAGAAGCAATTAAAGGGCTTGAAGGTAGTGAAGAAAAATCAATTCAAAATAATGAATTGAGTAATGCCGACTTTGAATCTGACTTTATTAAAATTAAAACTAATGCAGAAAATGCATTACAAGATAAAAGAAATAAAGTTAATTCACTAAACGAATCAACTAATACAAGTGAAAAAGAAAAATTCAAGCAAAGAATTGCTGATGCTGAAAATATAGAAACATTAAAACAAATTGAAAAAGAAATTAATAATCAAGCTACAAAAGAGAAAATTCAAAGTATAATTAATGATTTAAATACTTCTACTGAGAAGGAAGGTTTTGTTTCAAGATTAGGAAATGTTGACGTTAGCTCTGACGATGCTAAAAATACCTTAGATACATTACTACAAGATGTTAAAGATAGAGCTAAGACGGAAGGTAATGACTTCAAATCTTCATTACAAGAAGCTAAAGATGCAGTTGCTTTATTAGCTGTAGATAATTCTGAAAAGAATAGATTAACAGCTGAAATAGATAGATTAGAACATACTGATAAGAATAATCAAGTGGCAGCTGATGCGTTAAAAGTCCGTGATGAAGCTTTTGAAATAATAAAAACTAAGAGAGCGGATGTTAAAAAGTTAATTGAAGGAATAATAAAACCTACAACAACAAATGGTGAAACTGCAACAAATCAAACCGAAAAATATGATGCTTTAATTGCAAAGGTTGATGCCGAAAGAACTGAAACTGATATTCAAAATGTTTATGAAATTGAAGCACAAGAATACTTAAAATCAATTAAAGATAAATATATTAATTCTATTAATTCATTATTCCCTGAAGAAACTGGTAAACAACAATTATTAGAAACTCTTAATGACACTAACAACCAAAATATTAATAGTTTTAATACCGCTTTAAAAGAAGCTAATGAAAAACTATCTACTATAATTGAAGACTTAAACTCAAAAGTGGAATCCACAGAGAAAAAACAACAATTCCAAGATAAATTAGATAAAATCAAATCAAACAATGTTGAAGCAGATAATGGTTCTACAACTGTTAATACTGATAGATGACAAACAAGGTTGCCTGATTTAAAAGAATTATATGACTTAGTTAAATCTCAAAAAGAACAAGAAGAAAATACGTTAAGGTTGTATAAAGAGCAACTAGAATCTAAGATTGATTCAAAATTATCTGGTGAGAAACAAGCGGAAGATTCAACTCCTAAAAACGAAAAAACAACACTCATCGAAGAGTTAAAATCTGCAAAAACACTTGAACAAGCTAAAAAAATCAGTGAAAAATTACATAATTCTATTGAAGAAAAAAGAAAAATTGCTAAAGCGTCAATAGATCTAGCACAAGGTCATGAAAACTATAATCACTTATCGACTGAAATTGGCAAAGAAGAAATCACTGAAGATAAAATTAAAGAATTACAAAGACAAGCTAGTGAATACGTTCAAGAAGCGAAAACAAATGCTAGAGTTGATATAGATAAAATTGAAGATACAAGTGCTAAAAATGATTTATTAACAAAATTAAATGAAACAAATAATACAGTTGCTAAAATTAAAGAATTAGAGTTAGAGGCTAAAATAATTAACAAAAAGGCTGATCTAAACAAAAAACTTAATAAATTATGAGAAGAAAATAAATCAAATTATCAACAAAGAATAAATGATTTATCAGCTAATGAACAATCAACACTTGACGGATTATTACAAATTGAACAAGAAATTGATAACGCTCAAAGAAAACAAGATTCTGATTTAGCTCAAGCTAAAGAAGAAGCAAATGAAGTAATTAATAGATTGAATAATGGTCATGAAAACAGTGCAAATAATAAAGATACTAAATTACAAGAAGTAGTTAATGCAACTGATCTTAAACAAGTAAATAAAGCTAAAGAAGACGCACAAGCTATTTTAACTACTGAGAAAAATGCAACAACTGAATCGCTAAAGAAAATAAATGTACAAGATTTACCACAAAACTTAGAAGACTCAAATTCATTAAAACCAATCGTTGATTTATATAATGAATTAAAAGCTTCTAACACTGATCTTGCTACAGAAGAAACTTACAAAACTATTCAAACAAAGGTCGATAAATCATTTAATGACTATAAAGAAGCAATTAGAAGACAAATTACTGAAAATGCATCATCTAAAAAAGATGACTTACTTAGAAAAATAGATGATGCACAAACTATTGATGACTTACATCAATTAGCTAATGCAAATGAAGTTTATAAAGAAGCGGATAAAATAACTAAAAAATTAGAAGAGCATGCTAACAATGATAATAAAACAACCTTCAGTAACGAACTTAAAAGCATTGTGGATAGTGTAGTACCAAGTACCGATAAGGTTAAAGAAGGTGAAAATTTAAGTAAAAAACAAACCGATTTAAATAAACTTAAAGAGTTATTAAATAGAGTTAATGAAGCGGTTGAAAGACAAAACGAAGAAATTGCACACGAAAAAGAAAAAGTAAACAACGCTTTAGAAGCAATAAATGGAACTGATTCTGCTTCCACAACCAAAAAAGAAGAATTACAAAGAGAATTAGAACAAGCTATTAAAGATAAAAATGTAAGTGCTATAACAGTGGTAAAAGATAAAGCAAAAGCATATCTTGACACTAAAAAACAAGATGCTTTAGATCTTTTAAACAAATTAACAGTGGGTAAAGCACCAAGAGCGACTGTTGGTGATCAAAAAGGTCTTCAAGAAAAATTTAACGAAGCAACAAGTCAAACAGATTATGAAAACGTTAAAAAAGAAATTGAAGCTAAACTTAACGAGTTAAAAACTAAAGCGGAAGAAGCTAATAGTAAAATTGGTAGTGAATTAAATGATAAATTAAATGAAGCTAAACGTGTTAATGATCAAAAACATTATGATGATTTAATTAATGAAGCAAATACAAAATTTGAGCAATATCAAAATCAAGCAAGAACAAAATTACGTGAAGCTAATTTAGTAGATCAAAAAACTTTTGCAAACGATATTAATACTGCTGAAAATAAAGCTAAACTTGATGAAATCCAAAGAAAAATTCAAGAACAAAAAGAATTAGAAATTGCGAAATCAGAAGCCGAAGTAGAAATAAATAAATTAAAAGATCCTAAAAAGACAGATCTTTTAAACCAACTTAATCAAGATGGTGTTCTAAAAGCAAAAGTTGACGAATTAAAACAACAAGCTATAGAACATCTTAATGAGAAAAAACGTATAGCTAAAGAAGCTGCGACTAGATTTAATAAAGTAGATAACGATCCAAATAATAAATACAACATTAAGTATGGTGAAGCAACAACAGAACAAGATTTTGAAACTATTACAAACAATGCTAATAATGAATTCGAAAATCTTGTTAGAAATACAAAATTAAACATTGAACGTTTAAGAAATGGCGACAATACACAACAAAAACCAACTGTTGCAGAAGTTAACACTAAGAAAAAAGCATCGGAAGTTGAAGCGTTACTTAAACAAGCGCTAAATTATGCGAGAGATTATGCCAAAAAAGAGATAGAAAAAATTCCTGAAGAAAAACGTGATGCATTAAAAAGAAAACTTGAAGCTGCAACAAGTGTTGATGTAATAAATGATATTACTGACCAAGCTAAAGCTATTAAGAGTTTTGAAGATGCTAAAAATAGAGCTAGAGAAAATGCTAATAGTAAGTTAGAAGGTCATGAAAGACTGCAAGATATTATTAGACAAATTAACGAAGCACAGAATGATCAACAATTAACAAACGCCACTTCACAAATTACTCCTCTTTTAGATACTGAAGCAAATAAACTTATAGCAGCTTTAAGAAGGCTAGAAGATACAAATGCTATTAAAACAAAACATAAAGATAAAAACGCAAATAACACTTCTGTTCAAGGGTTAAGAAATGCCGTTAAAGAAGTAGAAGCCGAATTAAAGAAAAAAGAAGATGCCGCAAAAGTTGATATAGAAAAAATTCATTTAACAAATCATCAAGTTCAAAACGAATCATTCGTTAGAGAATGAAATAGAGATTATCAAAATAATAATCCAAAAGGTGTTAAAAATAAATTTGATGAAATATCAGCCGATAAGTACGAAAGAGACTTTAAACAATTATCAAGTAAAGTTAATGTGCTTTTAGAATCTAAAAAAGATTTCGTTAAGGAAAAAATAGGCGCTTTAGAAGCTGGTGATTTAAAAAATAGATTAAACGGATTAATAAATGATCCTAATAATAAAACTTATAACAAATTAGCAGAAATTTATAAAGATGTTCTAACCGGAAAAACTGAAGCTCAAAGATTAGAAAAACTTAGAGAAGTTGAAAGATTAATAGGTAAATTAAAAAATTATGTACCAAATCAAAAAAGTGAAAATTATAACAACGGACTAAGCACTAAGAGTTATGCACAATTAGAAGAAGTGAAAAATAGAGCTCAATCAACATTACAAGAAGAATTAAGGATAGCTAGAGAAAGAGCTATTGAAGAAGTTAAAAAATTACCTTCAAAAGTAGTAAGTTATAATAGAGCTAGTTGACTTAATCAACTAAGAAATTCTCAAAACATAGATGATATTATTTCTATAGAAAATCAAGCTAGAACAAAAAATGAAAAAATAATTTCAGATTTAGAAGCAAAAATTAATCAAATGCCTGAGCATGCAAGAGGTGATTTAAATAGCCAAAAAACTAATATTATTAACGCTCAACGCCATGATGATAATAACACCAAAGGTGATAAACTTCTTTCATTACAATCAGTCGCCCAAAATACTGTAAATAAATCAAGAGAATTAGAAAGTGTTATTAATTCTACTTTCCCTGAGTCTGCAAATGGTAATTTAGAAAATGGTGGTACACAGAAGTATAGAGATTGATTGAGGGATTATAACTATAATAGTAATAAAGCTGACACAATCGATAAGATTAACCAAATTATTGCTAATACAAGAGAATTAAAACAAGTTTATAATGGATCTAAAACTCTTTTTGATGAGGGAATTATAAATAATGTTGAAGCAAGAGATGGTGCAAAAACTGATTTTAGAAGAGCGTTGTTTAATATATCAACAAATTCATCAGCTCCAAGTATTTCAAATATGACTTTTGATTCTATAAAAAATACTTTACAAAATTTAAATCAACAAATGATAAGAAATAGAGATATTTTTAATTATGTTGGCGAAGCTAAAAGAATTGCAAACACTTTATTAGAACATCAAAGAATTAATGATTGAAGTGAAAACACTTTAAACCGTCACAAATGACAACCTAATAATGCAGAAATCGAAATAGTTAAAAATAAAATAAATTCAATGAATGCATTAAAATCTAAATTAGATGAAATTAATGCAAAATTAGAAAATCCTTCTAATTTTAGTGGAGCAAATTCGTTGAAACAAGCATTAAAAGAACAATGAAATAGAACAAATTCGCTTGGTGAAGTAAATGATGATAATAATTCAGGAACAGCCAACGGTTTATTTAATAATATTTCAAATAACAGAGATGGTTTAATAAAATTAATTGCAAATGTTAAAGAAGAAATTAAAGGTTTAACAACTGCTAATAAAAAATCAGATTTCACTAGACGTTTAAATGAATTAACTACTAGAGCACAAATTGATACATTATTAAATGATATTCAAAAACAAAAATTAATTGAGGAAGCTAAACCATACATTAATAGGCTTTCAGACTCTAATAAACAAGCATATAATAGTCAAATTAATGAATCAAAATCAATTGAAACAATTAGACAAAAATTATTAGAGCTAAAAAATTATCTAACAAATGAGCAAAATAAAGCTATAAGATCTATTGCACGTCTAACAGAAAAAAGAGAAAATACTTATTTAACTCACAAAAGAACAGCTGAAAATAATTTAGCAAATGAAAATCAATATAGTGGAGTTACTCAATATGTTCAATCTGTAATTAGATCAAAAGATAATCAATTAAAAGAAATAACCAAACATTTTGATAATGCTACACGTAATCGTTATACTACAAATATAGATACTGACAATGAAAATTCATATGATGAAAAAATATCAGATTCTAGAAGATTGTTAGATAAATATAATGAAGTAAAAAGATTAATCACTAATAGATTCAATTCGAATTCAACATTAAATTTAAAAACTGAATATCAAAACTTATTAGAAGCCGATAATAAACAATTTGATAAATTATCTAAACTAAAACAAGATATTGATAATAAATATAATGAATTCAAAAATAATATTAAAAATAATAGAATATGAAATTCAACTATTAGTAGAAATAAGAAAGCAGATTTTGAAAGAAGATGAAATACTTTAAAAAGTAATAATAATACAACCTTTGATCAATTAATAACCCTTAAAGATGAAATTGATAATTACAATGAAATTGATCAATCTACTAAACGTAGAAATAGCAACACAAATTATCAAGAATTTATGTTAAATTCTAATGCAGGTATAAATTCGGCTACTGTTGATGTTAGGTTTTATAATATAGAAAAATTAAGAAATAAAAAATTATATGCAGTTGCAGTTGATAAAAACAATCATACCGTGGTTTCTAATGTAAGAAACGGTAATAGAAATACTGGTGATTCTCAAAACACACTTTCATTCGTTTTTGTTAAAAGCAAAGTAAAAAATCCTGGTGAATATACTATTAAAAAAATTGTTGTTAGTGATAGAGATTTAACAGATCAACAAGTTAAAGATCAAACAAGAAATTTAATAAATAGAAAAGAAGGAACAAACGATAATAATTACGAAGCGTTTACAGCTAGAAAAGATCTTTTAGTAAGTGCCGGAAGAAATATAAGAGTTAAAGAAGGATTTAATGGTCCGAATAGATATATAGAAATTTCAGGTTTCAAGTTAGAAGAGGGATGAAATACAACAGATTTATCAATACTTTCAACTAAATTAGAAATTGGTTTTAAAAATGGTAAAAATAACAATACAATTGAACGTGAAGTAAGTGGATTGGATAATTTAATTATTGTTAATAAGAATAATAATCTTACTTTTAAAGTGTATGTAAACGATCATATAAATAATAAAACAATTTGAAATTATTCTAAATATAGAATAAAATCAATTAAGTTCTACGTTAGAAATAATTACAACAAGCACGAAACAATAAATTATGAATATAATATTAATAAGAAAACATCTGATCCATACTATAAACCTCTAGACTATACAAATTACAGTATAAATAATGATGGATGAATTGAAATCGGTAGAAGATAAAGTTTTTATATTATTCAAAACACTGGGTAAATTATGTACTTAGTGTTTTTTGTGTTTATAATTTAATGAAGTTCAAAAGTAAAAGAATTACTATTTCGTTTTTTATTTATTTTTTGATTTTTTTATTAAAAAATCAAAATTTGAAAATTCACAATAAAACTCTGTAATAAAAGTTATATTTTAATTTCAAAGAATCTCCCCAGTTATTTTTATTTGTATTAAATAAAATGATTAACATTTATATAAAAAGCGGAAAACTAATACTTTTTAGTGAGAAAATTAATTATGATGAACATGATGTACAAAACATTATAGTTTATGGTTTAAATAGATAAGTTTATTTATAATATAAAATATATTAAAACAGTCGAAAAATGACTGTTTTTTTCTTTTTATTAATACGAAAATTATTTTTAGAATTTATCAATTAATATTTATACTTTTGACTAAAAATTTATGACTTAAAATAATAGTTTAAATATGAAATTAAAATAAATTATTTAAATAAAAAGTTAAATATGTGTATCTAATAACTATATATAAGTGTTTTTGTTTTTTACATAAAATAAATATTTAATACTCCAAAAATATGAATTTGATATAATAAAAAAACAAAGTTACGAATAAGTAAATATATCGTTTATCAATTAAAATGGAGCAGTTATGTCAAAAAATAAAAGTAAAACAACTATACTATTATCAAGTGTTGCAGCTGTAGCGTCAGTTGCTACAGCGGTAGCAATTTTATGAACTTGAAGTAGTAAAAATAATGATTATGAACAAAAATATAAAATTTTAAAAGAATTAATTTCTAAATTAAGTATCGAAAAAGAGCAATTTAGCTCTGATTTTTCAAAACTTGAACCTAGATTTAAAAATAAAGAACAATTTATTAGATTAAATAAAATTAAAAATAATATTTTAGATAAATTAAAGGAATCAATTTCTGAAAAAGAAAAATCACTATCAGAAAATGATTTAAATTTAGTTTTCGATAGAGAAAATGAGTATAAAAATAATGAAAATGGTTTCGAACTAAACGATTATAATAAATCGTTAATTAATGCACAAGAAATTAAAGGATTAATGACTCAAATTCAAGATCCGAATATAAAAGATGAATATTTAAAAAGAATTGTAAAAGATTTAAAATCTGATTTTAAATCTATTTTTAGTAATACCAATGCAACAAAACAGAGTTTATTAGATTACTTAAATAAACAAAATGAAGAGATTCAAAAATGAAAAAAACTTGATAAAGATTTAATTGATCAACTACCATTGGCTTTACAAGAAAAATTTACTAATAAATTAAATGAAGCTGGTGATAATATTTTTGCATTAAAAGAATTAAACAAAGAATTATTAGAGTACAAAAGATTGTCTGATTTAGCGGATAAAATTAATGACGTTTATACAAAAGGTAATATTTTACGTGATTTAAACTCAAGTAATTTAGACGAATTACCCGAAATTGAAGATAAAATTAATAAAATATTAGAAGAAGAATCTAAATCTGACTTCCAAAAATTAAAAGAACAAGTAATCGACTTAAATTCATTAGTTAAAGATTCTAAAGCACATAATGATTTTGAAGAAGAAATAAATGTAGCATCTGAAACAGAATCAATCGATAAGTTATTAGAGACTAAAAAGAAAATAGAAAAATATTTAAAAGAAAATGCTGGGGTAGAAGGATTTATTAAATTCAAAAAAGATTCTTTAATAGAAAAAGTAACAAATTCTAATTTAGATGAAAAGACAAAAAATAAGTTTATTGATAAAATCAACAACGCAGAAGATATTCAAGAGTTAAATAAACTTGAGAAAAAAATCGATGATGCTATTGAACTAAAAATGAACAAGGATGAAGCTAGAAAATTAATTAATTTACTAAACAATCCTAAAAAAGATGAATTATTAACTGAATTAGATGATGCAAAAAATATAGATCAAGTTAATACTGTAGCTAATAAAGCTGCAAAAATATTATCTGAACAAAAACAAAAAGCTAAAGATAAACTTAGCAAATTAGATGGTGATTTTGAAACAAAAAATAATTTTGCTTCTAGAATAGCTGAAGCGGTTAAAGAATCTGAATTTATTGAAATTGCTTCACAAATAGATTTATATATTCAAGATTTAATTAATAAAACTCAAAACGAAATTAATAAAATTGAAGAAAATCCAGAAAAAAGAGCAGACTTACAAAAACGTTTAGATGACGCCAAAAAAGATCCTAACACAAATGCAGGAATATTACTTGGTATTCTAAATGATGCGAGAGCTTTAGAAAACTTTGAAGAATATAGAAAAGAAGCTATTGCAAAAGCTAAAAAACTAACAAATAAAGAACAATCAGACAAATTTATTAATGATTTAAATAATGCTAAAACATTGGATGAAGTTATTAAACTAAAAGACCAAGTTGATACAGCATATCAATTTCAATTAGATAAAGAAAAAGCAATAGAGGCAATCAATAGAGTTAAACATACCGTTAAAAAAGCTGAATTTAATGCAGAGTTAGAAAAAGCTACAACATCAGCAGAATTAGTGTTATTAACTTCTGAAGCTAATAAATATGCAGATTTTGAAAATGCAAATCATTTAAAATATTTACAATTAAAAGATTTTGTTGAAAAAAATGTTAATGATAAAGCTAAAAAAGCTGAATTTAATACAAGATTAGATAACGATTTAAAAGATGCTAATAATCAAGATAATATCAGTCAAGAAGAAGTAAATCAAAAATTAGACGAAACAAATAAAGAGTTAGATAAATTTATTACTAACCAAAAACAATTGTTAGAAGCTATAAAAGAAAGAATTTTAGGTAAATTAGCTCTTGTTAAAGATCAAGATAAAAGTAGACAACTTGAAAATCAAAGAATACTTCTTGATACTGTTGATTCTGCAAAAGAACTAGAAAAAGTAGTTGATGATTTACTACATTTTGAAAGAACTAGAGATAACATTCTTAAAAAAGTTGATAATTTATTAGATAAAAAAGACTATCTTAAACAACTTGAAGATGCTACAAATGTAGATCAATTAAAAGATATCGAAACATTAGTTGATGCTGATTTAATGCGTGAAGCTAAAGAATTAAAAGATGCTAAAGATAATGCGATTGAGAAATTATCTAAAGTATTAGATTCAAACGAAAGTAAAAATGATTGAGCTAATAGAGTGTCAGAAACTAAAGATCCTAAAGTTGTGAATGCTGTTATTGATGAAATTAATCAATACTTAAACACTGTAAAAGAACAAGCTAAAGAAGCTCTTAAAAAAGTTGTTGGAGATGACGAGAAATATTCTGATCTAGATACTAAATTAGCTAATGCTGATTCTGAAGAATTATTTAAAGAAATTAAAACTAAAGCAGAAGAGTTCTTTTCAAATGAATTTGTTAACACAAGCACTTCATTAGAAAATTTATCAAAAGATCACCCAATGTGAAACCAATTTAATGATGAAGTTAAAGCTGCAAAAAATATTCAAGAGTTAAATGCTGCAAAAGAAAAAATTGACTACGCTATACTTGTTGATAAACATAAAAAAGAAGCTAAAGAAGCTCTTAAGAATGTTCAAGATAAAGAAATTTCTAAAGATATTTTATCGAGAATAGAAAGTGCTAACGATGTTGAAACATTAGTTGCTATTAAAAATGAAATTAGTGAACAAGTTAAAGCGGAAAAAGCTGAAATACAATCTAATGTTGATGCTATAAAAGAAGAAATTAAAAAATTATTTACAAATGATAATATCCAAAAATTCAATGATATCGTAGCAAATGACCAAATATCATTAGAAGATTCTAGAAAAGGTTTAGAAGCCGTTAAAGAAGCTTATAAAATAGAACAAGATCAACTTAAAGATGCTAAAAGAGAAGCTCTAATTAAACTTAATAAATTAGATGAATCTCCTGAGAAAACTTCAATAAGAGATCAAATTGAAAATGCACAAAACATCATTAATGATATTACTAATGCAAAACAAGCAATAAAAGATAGAATTAAAAAATTAAAAGACGAAGCTATCGCAGCTACAAATAAATTAAACAACAAAGAAGATCGTGTAACAGAAATTAATGACGCTCAAACACAAGTTGATATTGATAGACTTAAAAATCTTTCAATAAATGAATTTAATAATATTAAAAGCGAAGTGGAACAACTTGCAAATAACACTTTAGATATTGAAGAAAGTTCAACCGAAAAAACAAATACATTAGAACAAATTAGTGTTGCAAATAGTGAAAATGAGCTAAATAAATTAAAAGATCACATTAATGAATTATTAACTAATTACAAGCAAAAAGCAACTAACGAAGCTTCACGCCTAAAACAAGAAACAGTAAACGAAAATAATGTTTTATCAACTGATATCACACCATTAACAAGTCAATCACAAGTAAAACAACGTATTGACGAAGTAAGTAAAATAATTGAAGATAGATTTTCTAAAGCTCATGAAGCCTTAGATAAATTAGTTGGAAATGATCAAGAACACGATGCAAAATTAGCTAAACTTCAAGAATTAGAAGCCAAAAAAGACGTTGTAACAGAAAAAGAAATTACAGATTTAACATCATTAATGGAAAGTATTTTTAATGATGAACACAATGAAACCGATGTTGAACTTCAAAAAGTTACAAACCCAGAACAAAAAGCTAAATTAGAAGAAGAATTTACTAATTCTAATACTATTCAAAAATTAAAAGACTTGAAGAAAAAAATAGCTGTTCAATTAAAAAAAGAACAAATGTTAAATGACTTACCTTCAAAAATTACATTTGATGACCAATTAACAGAATTTAGAAATAAAATTAATGATGAAAACATTGATTCATTAGAAAAATTAGCAAAAATTGAAGAAGAAATAAATCAAAAAAGTGAATACAATAAGTCACTTAAAGAAAAGACAGATGAAATTAATGCTAAACTTGAAAAAATTAACGTTGATAATGAATTAAAAAATTCTTTAAAACAAGAATTAGATAATGCTAGAACTGATGCTCAAGCAGAAGAAGTTCGTACAAAAATTAACCAAAAATTCGATCAACTACGTCATGATGCTTTAGAAGCCATCAAAGGTCTTGAAGGTAGTGATGAAAAATCAATTCAAAATAATGAATTAAACAACGCTGACTTCGAATCAGAATTTATTAAAGTTATTACAGATGCACAAAAAGCATTACAAGACAAAAGAAATAAAGTTATTGCATTAAATGATTCAACTAATACAAATGAAAAAGAAAACTTTAGCACAAGAATCAATGAAGCTAAGGATATAGCAACATTAAACCAAATTGAAAAAGAAATTAATAACCAAGATTCAAGAGAAAAAATTCAAAATATAATTAATGATTTAAATGCATCAAATGAAAAAGATAATTTCCAAACAAGATTAAATAACATTAATAATAGTTCTGATGATTCTGAGCAAGCTTTAAATACATTATTAGAAGAAGTTAAAACAAAAGCTAAAGTGGAAGGTAATGATTTTAGATCTTCATTACAAGAAGCTAAGGATGCTGTGGCTTTATTAGCTGATAACAATACAGAAAAAGATAGATTAACAGCTGAAATAAAAAAATTAGAACAAGCTGAAAAATCTAAACAAATAGCATCAGAAGCTTTAAAAATACGTGATAAAGCTTTAGAAATATTAGCAGCCAAAAGAGTGGAAATTGAAAATTCAATTAAAAGCATAATAGAACCAACAATAAGTGCAAGCGAAACTGCAACAAACCAAACAGCAAAATTTAATGCTTTAATTGCAAAAGTTAAAACTGCAAGAACAGAAACAGACATTAACAATATTTTTGAAGTCGAAGCTAAAGAATACTTAAATTCAATTAGAGAAAAATACACAAATTCTATCAACTCATTATTCCCTGAAAGTCCAGAAAAACAACAATTATTAGAATCAATCAATGAAACTAACGCTGATAATATCAATAAACTTAATGATGCATTAAAAGAAGCTAATAAAAAATTATCTAGCTTAATCGAAGAAATAAACAAAAACATTGAATCTAGCGATAAAAAAGAAGAGTTTAAAAACAAATTAGCTGAAATAAATTCAAATAATGTTCAAGGTGAGAATGGTCAAGAAACTGTTAATAATGATAGATGACAAACAAGATTACCTGATCTTAAGTCTTTATATGACTTAGTTAAAAATCAAAGAACACAAGAAGAAAATGAATTAAGATCATACAAAGAGCAATTAGAAGCTAAGATTAACTCAAAATTATCAGGTGAAAAACAACAACCTGATGTAGCTAACAAAAACCAAAAAACAACACTTCTAGAAGAATTAAATGCTGCAGAAACTCTTGAAAAAGCTAAAGAAATAAGCGCAAAATTAGATAAATTAATTGAAGATAAAAGAACAGTCGCTAAGGCAGCAATAGAATTAACTGAAGGTCATGAAAATCATAACCACTTATTAAGTGAAATTAATGAAAAAGAAATTACTGAAGATAAAATTAATGAACTTCAAAGACAAGCAAGTCAATTTGTTCAAGAAGCTAGAACAAATGCTCAAACTGAAATAGATAAAATAAAAGATCTTGCAACTAAATCTGACTTATTAGAAAAATTAGGAAACCAAGCTAATACAGTTGCTAAAATTAAAGATTTAGAGTTACAAGCTAAAATAATTAACAAAAAAGATGAACTTGAAGAAAAACTTAATAAATTATGAGAAGAAAATAAATCTAACTATAAAGATAGAATAGATGCATTAACAACAAATAATCAAGCAACATTAGATGAATTGGTAAAAATTGAACAAGAAATCGATAATGCTCAAAACAAACAAGATAATGATTTAGAACAAGCAAAACAAGAAGCAAATGCAGTAATCAACAGGTTAAAAAATGGTCATGAAGATTCTACAGAAGATAAAACTAACAAACTAGAAAAAGTTGCTAACGCAACTAATCTTGAACAAATTAAAACAGCTAAAGATGCTGCCCAAGCACTTTTAGATGCCGATCAGACATTAGCAAATGAAGCTCTTGGAAAAATAAATGTTGAAGATTTACCTCAAACATTAGAAGAATCAAATCCTTTAAAAGCAATTGTTGATTTATACAATGAGTTACAAAGATCTAATACTAATTTAGCTAATGAAGAAACTTATGAAGATATTCAAACAAGAGCTAATAAAGCATTTAATGATTATAAAGAAGAAATTAGAAGACAAATTTTAGAGAATGGATCTTCTAAAAAAGATGATTTATTAAGAGAATTAGAACAAGCGCAAACTATTGATAAATTACATCAATTAGCTAATGCTAACGAAGTTTATAAAGAAGCAGATAAAATAACTGAAAAATTAAAAGAGCATGCTGATAACGCTGAAAGAACAAACTTTAATAATGAACTTGAAAACATTGTCAACCATGCTCAACCAAGTACAGATAAAGTTCAAGATGGTCAAACCGTAAGTAAAAAACAAACAGATTTAAATAATCTTAAAGATTTATTAAGAAGAGTTACTGAAGCGGTTGAAACACAAAACGAAGAAATTGAACGTGAACAAACTAGAGCAAATGAAGCTATTAATTTGATAGACGGTAATGATCAAGACGCAACAACTAAAAAACAAGAATTAAAACAAGAGTTGGAAAGAGCAATAGCAAATAAAGATGTAAGCGCTATAAAAGCAATTAAAGATAGAGCTAACGAATACATCAACGCTAAAAGAAATGAAGCTTTAACAGCTTTAAATAAATTAACAGATGGTAAAGTACCTAAAGCAACAATTAATGGTGAAAAAGGTCTACAAGATAAATTTAATGATGCTACAACTCAAACAGAATTTGAAAACATTAAAAAAGAAGTTGAAGATAAGCTAAAAGAATTTAAAGCTAAAGCAGAAAAAGCTAATGAGAAAATTGGTGGTGAGTTAGCTCAAAAATTAACTGAAGCTATACAAGCTAATGATCAAAAACATTACGATGATTTAATTGATGAAGCTAATGCTAAGTTTGAACAATATCAAGAAGAAGCTAGAGCAAAATTACGTGAAGCTAATTTAGAAGATCAAAAAACTTATGCAGATGATATTAATAATGCTGAAAATAAAGAGAAACTAGAAGAAATTAAAAGAAAAATTGCAGAACAAAAAGAATTAGAAACTGCTAAATCACAAGCTAGAATTGAAATTAACAAATTAAAAGACCCTAAAAAGACAGAACTTCTAAATCAACTTAATCAAAATGATGTTACAAAAGAAAAAGCGGATCAATTAAAACAAGAAGCTATTAATTATCTTGAACAGAAAAAACAAGAAGCAAAAATAGCTGCGGCTAAATTTGATAAAACAGATAATGATCCAAACAATAAATATAACATCAAATACAATGAAGCTGTTACTGAAGAAGATTTTGAAAATATTAAAAATAACGCTAATAACGAATTTGATAATCTTGTTAGAAATACAAAAACAAATATTCAACGTTTAAGAGAGGGTGATAGCACACAACAGAAACCAAACGTTGCAGATGTTGATACTAAAACTAAAGCTTCTGAAGTTGAAGAAATGCTTAAACAAGCATTAAATTATGCAAAAGCTTATGCTAATAAAGAAATTGATAAAATTTCTGAACCAAAACGTGATGAATTAAAAAGAAAACTTGAAGCCGCAACAAGTGTTGATGTAATAAATGATATTACTGATCAAGCCAAAGCAATTAATGACTTCCAAAATGCTAAAAATATTGCAAGACAAAATGCTAATACTAAATTAGCAGGACATGAAAAACTGCAAGATATTCTTAGACAAATTGATGAGGCTCAAAATGATGAACAATTAACAAATGCTACTTCACAAATAACTCCGCTTTTAGATGCTGAAGCAAATAAACTTGTAGCAGCTTTAGGAAGATTAGAAGATACAAATAACGTTAAAGTTACACATAGAGATAAAAACGCAAATAATAATTCTGTAGAAGAATTAAGAAACGCTGTTAAAGAAGTTGAAGCCGAATTAAAGAAAAAAGAAGATGCTACAAAAGCAGATATAGAAAAAATTCATTTAACAAGCAATCAAGTTCAAGGTGAATCATTTATCCAGGAATGAAATAGAGATTATCAAAACGCTAATCCAAAAGGTGTAAAGAATAGATTCGATGAAATAGTTGCCAATAAATATGAAAGAGATTTTAAAGAATTATCAAATAGAGTTAATACACTTTTAGATACTAAAAAAGCTTTTGTTAAAGGTAAAATAGAAGCACTTGAAAACTCCGATTTAAAAGAAAGATTAAAAAGGGAAGTTGAGCTTGATTCTAATAAAACATATAATAAATTAGCAGAAATTTACAAAGAAGTTTTAACAGGTAAAACTGAAGAACAAAGAAGACAAAAACTTGAAGAAGTGAAAGCATTAATCGCTAAGTTAAAAGATTATATACCTAGTGAGAAACGTGAAAATTACAATGAAGGATTGGACTCTAAGAATTATGCACAATTAGAAGAAATAAAAAATAGAGTTCAAGCAACATTAAATAAAGAACTTCAAATTGCAAGAAATAATGCTATTGAAGAAGTTAAGAAGTTACCTTCAAAAGTTGCGAGCTACAATAGAGCTAATTGACTTAACCAAATTAATAATTCTCAAAATATAGATAACATTATTTCTATAAAAGATCAAGCTAAAACAAAAAATGATAAAATACTTTCTGATTTACAAGCAAAAATTGACGAAATGCCAGAACAAGCTAGAGGTGATTTAAATAGTAAAAAAGATGTTATTATAAACGCTCAACAACATCCTGATAATGATACTAAAGGTGATAAATTACTTGCTTTACAATCACTTGCTGTAAATACTGTAAATAAATCAAGAGAGTTACAAAGTCTTATTGATTCTAGTTTCCCCGCATCCGGGAATGGTAATTTAGATAATGGCGGAACACAAAGATATAGAGATTGATTGATAAATCATAACTATAGCACTAATAAAGCTGACACAATTGAAGAGATTGATCAAATTATTGCTAATACAAGAGAATTAAAAGCGGCTTATGATGCTGATAAAACTCTTTATGATGAAGGTATTAAAAATAATGTTGAAGCAAGAGAAGCTGCAAAAAATGATTTTAGAAGAGCACTATTCAATATATCGACAAATTCATCTGTTCCAAATATTTCTAATATGACCTTTGATTCTATAAAAAGCACTTTAGAAAACTTAAAAAATCAAATGATAAGAAATAGAGATATTTTCAATTATGTTGGTGAAGCTAAAAGAATTGCAAATACATTATTAGAACATCAAAAAATAAGCGATTGAAACGAAGATACCTTAAATCGTCATAAATGACAACCTAATAATGTTGAAATTCAAATAGTTAAAAATAAAATAGAAGCAATGAAGGCTCTTAAATCAAAATTAGTTGAAATTGATGCTAAATTGAAAGAACCTTCTAATTTTGAGGGTGCAACAGCACTAAAAAATACATTAGTATCACAATGAGAAAGAACAAATTCACTAGGACAACCAAGTGATAATAATGAATCTACAACAGCTAACGGTTTATATAATAATATTTCAAATAATACTAACGGTTTAATTAAAATGGTTAGAGATATTAAAGGTCAAATCAATGAAATAAAAACAGATAGTGAAAAACAAGATTTCATAACAAGTTTAAATCAAGCCACATCAAGATCAGATTTAGAAACTTTAATAACTAAAATTGAAAGACAAAAATTAATTGAAGAAGCAGAACCGTATATTAATAGATTATCTCAAAATACTAAAAACACATATAAAGGCCAAATTAATAAAACACAACCTATTGAAACTGTTAGAACAAGTTTAGCAAACTTAAAAACTTATTTAAGAACAAAACAAGATGATGCTAAAAGATCAATAGCACGTTTAAACGTGAGGCAAGATCAAGAATATTTATTACATAAAGGATATTCAAACAATGATTCAGCAACTGAAGATCAATATAGTTCAGTTTCTAGATATGTTCAACCTATAATTGATGAAAAAGTTGTTCGCTTAAATCATATTATAAATAATTTAGATCGTGTTACACAAGCTCGTTATAGAGTAAACGATCAAATTGATAGTGAAAGAAGTGTGGACGATAAGATAAATGATTCGAATAGGGTGTTCGAGAAATACAAAGAAGTTAAAAAATTAATTACCGATAGATTTAATACATCTAATTTAATAAATTTATATAACGGAAAAGTGGATCAAGATAATAAAACATATGATGGACTAGAAACTATAAAAAGAGAAATTGATAAGAAAATTAATGATGTCAAAAATAGAATTATATCAACCAATTTTGAGACATGACAAATTGCTCAAAACAAGAAAGATGATTTTATTAATAGATGAAATAATTTAAAAGATAGTAATACTGCTAAATTTGAAGAACTAGAAGCATTTGAACGTGATATAAATGCATATAACGAAATAAACGGTTCAAACAAAAGAGCAACTAGCGGAACAAGACCTGAATTTGTTTTAGAATCAGATTCTGGAATAAGTGAAGCTATTGTAGATATTACATTTGCACATTTAGGAGAACATTATAATAACAAAATGTTCTATGCAATTGCTAAAAATATTAATGATGATACCAGAGTAGTTTCTACAGGAAGAAGCGGAACTAGAACACAAGATGACATTAATCGTCTAGGAAAATCTGGACTTTCATTTGTATTCCCTAAAAACAAAGTTAATCATGTAGGTGAATATAAAATTGAAAAAGTTATTTATGCTGATTCGACACTAAATGATGATCAAGTTAAAGCTCAACAAGAAAATATAATTTTAACAAGTGATAGTCATGATTTATCTAAATATGAAGCATTTAAGGTTATAACTTCTTCTCATATTTTCCCGGGAACAATGGCAATTACAAAAAATAGATTTAATGGTTTAGAACAAAGACACAATAATTTAGATATTACTGGACTAAAAATAAAAAATCTTACTCAAAAAGATTTAAATTACGATAGTATCATAATCACATTTATTGATAATAATCCGAATGAACAATATAGACTAAGACCATTAAATAGACAATCAACTTCAACTGATATTTATGCTGAAATTGATAGTAATAATAATTTAAAATTTAAATTATCTACTAATTTATTATTTACTGGTCATAGTTATAAGATAAAATCAATTGAATTTATATTAAATGATAAAACTTATGTATATAGCCCAGATCAAATAGTTTATCCTGAAAGTGAAAAAATAGACTATTCAGATCATACTTTTATAAATAATAATATAGTAGCAGACTAAAACTTTTAAAAGTTAACAATTAAGTTTGTTAACTTTTTTAACGAAATTTAAATAAAATAGTAGATAGAAAGTATTTGTTTAAAAACAAAAATCAATGATGTTTATAAAATAAAAATGAAAGAATTCAGGTTCTTCCGTTGCTAAATTGTAATTTCAAGTACAACACAATTTATATAAAATTGAAATGTGGGGCACTTGAAATTTTTTAATAAAAAATGGATCCACTACGACCGAGGAACCATATGTATTATATACAACAAAAAATACAAGCAAATTACTAAAGAAGAAAGATTCTTCATACAAAAAAGCATTGAAAATAACTATTCTTTAAGGAGTATTGATATAGAATTGAATAGAAATGTTTCATCAATTTCATGTGAATTTAAAAAGGGATTTGATTTCAATACAATAACTTTTGAATAATAGTTTATAAAATAAGTAATATGACTAGAGAAATCTTAGATTGAAAAACATCTGACTAAGAATTTATCAAAGAAAACTATCCTTAATATCTAAATAAAAATCCTAACAAACAATTTTAACACTACTTTTAGATAACGGTGTAGTTTCTTCGTGCCTATAGAGAAATCGAAATTTTTAATAGTTATTACAAATATAAATAATGTCATTTTTACTAAAAAACTCCTAATTATTTTAAGTTATAATAAAAATACCAAGCATGTAAGTATTGCACTTGATATTTCGTTTTATGAACAGTCAAAAGTGACTATTTTTTTGTTTTTATATAAAGAATTTTTATTAATAAAGAAAATATATTTTTATTTAAAAGTTCATTAATTAAAAATGTATTTTTTAAGTTATTTTTTTAAACATTAACTTAGAAAAATTATTTAAATTAAAAGTTAAATATGTCGTTTAAGCCCTATATTATAGTTGTTTTTGATTTTTGTAAATAAAATAAATATTTAATATTTTTGAAATTTAAATTTGATATAATGAATAAACTTATTCTAGAATAAGAACAACATTTATTAATAAAAATATAGGGGTAATTATGTCAAAAATTAAAAATAAAACAACTGTTTTATTATCTGGTGCAGCTGCAGCTATATCAGTTGCTACAGCGATAGCAATTTTATGAACTTGAAGTAGTAAAAATAATGATTATGAACAGAAATATAAAATTTTAAAAGAATTAATTTCTAAATTAAGTATTGAAAAAGAAAAATTTAGTTCTGACTTTTCAAAACTAGAACCTAATTTTAGAAATAAAGAGCAATTTGTTAAATTAAACAAAATTAAAAATAACATTTTAGATAAATTAAAAGAATCAATTTCTGAAAAAGAAAAATTATTATCAAATGATGATTCAAATTTAGTACTTAATAGAGAAAATGAATATAAAAATAATGAAAATGGTTTCGAACTAAACGATTATAATAAATCGCTATTTAATGCACAAGAAATTAAAAAATTATTAACTCAAATTCAAGATTCAAACATAAAGGATGAATATTTAAATAAAATATCAAATGATTTAAAATCTAATTTTAAATCTATTTTAAATAACACAAGTCAAACAAAACAAAATTTACTAGATTATTTAGATAAACAAAATGAAGAAATTCAAAAATGAAAAAAACTTGACAAGGATTTAATTGATCAATTACCTTTAGCATTACAAGAAAAATTTACTAATAAATTAAATGAAGCTGGAGATAATATTTTAGCCCTTAAAGAGTTGAATAAAGAATTATTAGAGTATAAAAGATTGTCTGATTTAGCAGGTAAAATTAATGATGTTTACTCAAAAGGTAATATTTTACGTGATTTAAATTCAAGTAATTTAGATGAATTACCTGAAATTGAAGATAAAATAAACAAAATATTAGAAGAAGAATCTAAATCAGAATTCCAAAAGTTAAAAGATCAAGTTATGGATTTAAATTCATTAGTTAAAGATGAAAAAACACATAATGATTTTGAAGAAGAAATAAACGTGGCATCTCAAACAGAATCAATTGATAAGCTACTAGAAACTAAAAAGAAAATTGAAAAATACTTAAAAGAAAACGCCGGAGCAGCCGGATTTATTAAATTCAAAAAAGATTCATTAATAGTAAAAGTAACAAATTCTAATTTAGATGAAAAGACAAAAAACAAATTTTTAGATAAAATCAATAATGCTGAAGATATTCAAGAATTAAACAAGCTCGAGAAAAAGATCAATGATGCTATTGAACTAAAAATGAACAAGGATGAAGCTAAAAAATTAATTAATTTATTAAACAATCCTAGAAAAGATGAATTATTAGTTGAATTAGATGATGCAAAAAATGTAGATCAAGTTAATACTGTAGCTAATAAAGCTGCAAAAATTTTATCTGAACAAAAACAAAAAGCTAAAGATAAACTTAGCAAATTAGATGGTGATTTTGAAAGAAAAAACAATTTTGCTTCTAGAATAGCTGAAGCAGTTAAAGAATCTGAATTTATTGAAATTGCTGCACAAATAGATTTATATATTCAAGATTTAATTAATGAAGCTCAAAATGAAATTAGTAAAATTGAAGAAAATCCAGAAAAAAGAGCAGAATTACAAAAGCGTTTAGATGATGCTAAAAAAGACCCTAACACAAATGCGGGGGTATTACTTGATATTTTAAATGAAGCAAAAGCTTTAGAAAACTTTGAAGAATACAAAAAAGAAGCAATAGCAAAAGCTAAAAAACTAACAAATAAAGAACAATCAGACAAATTTGTTAATGATTTAAAAAATGCTTCAACATTAGATGAAGTTATTAAACTAAAAGATCAAGTTGATACAGCATATCAATTCCAATTAGATAAAGAAAAAGCAACAGAAGCAATCAACAGAGTTAAACATAACGTTAAAAAAGATGAATTTAATACAGAGTTAGAAAAAGCTAAAACATCCGCTGAATTAGTGTTATTAACTTCTGAAGCTAATAAATACGCAGATTTTGAAAATGCAAATAATTTAAAATATTTACAATTAAAAGATTTTGTTGAGAAAAACGTTAATGATAAAGCTAAAAAAGCTGAATTTAATACAAGATTAGATAACGATTTAAAAGATGCTAATAATCAAGATAATATTAGTCAAGAAGAAGTAAATCAAAAATTAGATGAAACAAATAAAGAGTTAGATAAATTTATTACTAACCAAAAACAATTGCTAGAAGCTATAAAAGAAAGAATTTTAGGTAAATTAGCTCTTGTTAAGGATCAAGATAAAAGTAGACAACTTGAAAATCAAAGAATACTTCTTGATACCGTTGATTCTGCAAAAGAACTAGAAAAAGTAGTTGATGATTTACTACATTTCGAAAGAACTAGAGATAACATTCTTAAAAAAGTTGATAATTTATTAGACAAAAAAGACTATGTTAAACAACTTGAAGATGCTACAAATGTAAATGAATTAAATGATATCGAAACATTAGTGGATGCAGATTTAATGCGTGAAGCTAAAGAATTAAAAGATGCTAAAGATAGTGGGATTGAAAAATTATCTAAAGTATTAGATTCAAATGAAAATAAAAATAGTTGAGCTAATAGAATATCTGAAACTAAAGATCCTGAAGTTGTAAATGCTGTTATTGATGAAATTAATCAATATTTAGATGGTTTAAAAGAGCAAGCTAAAGATGCACTCAAAAAAGTTGTTGGTAATGATGAGAAATATTCTGATCTAGATGCTAAATTAGCTAATGCTGATTCTGAAGAATTATTTAAAGAAATTAAATCTAAAGCAGAAGAATTCTTTTCAAATGAATTTGTTAACACAAACACTTTATTAGAAAACTTATCAAAAGATCACCCAATGTGAAACCAATTTAATGATGAAGTTAAAGCTGCACAAAATATTCAAGAATTAAATGCTGCAAAAGAAAAAATCGACTACGCTATACTTGTTGATAAACATAAAAAAGAAGCTAAAGAAGCTCTTAAGAATGTTCAAGATAAAGAAATTTCTAAAGACATTTTAGCTAGAATAGAAAGTGCTAACGATGTTGAAACATTAGTTGCTATTAAAAATGAAATTAGTGAACAAGTTAAAGCTGAAAAAGCCGAAATAAAATCAAATGTTGATGCCATAAAAGAAGAAATTAAAAAATTATTTACAAATGATAATATTCAAAAATTTAATGATATTGTAGCTAATGACCAAATATCATTAGAAGATTCTAGAAAAGGTTTAGAAGCCGCTAAAGAAGCTTATAGAATTGAACAAGATCAACTTAAAGATGCTAAAAGAGAAGCTTTAAATGAACTTAATAAATTAGATGAATCACCTGAAAAAACTGCAATAAGAGATCAAATTGAAAATGCACAAAATATCATTAATGATATTGCTAATTCAAAACAAGCGATAAAAGATAGAATTCAAACATTAAAAGATCAGGCTATTGCTGCTACAAATAAATTAAACAATAAAGAAAATCGTGTAACAGAAATTAATGATGCTCAAACACAAGCGGATATTGATAGACTTAAAAATCTTTCAATAACTGAATTTGAAAATATTAAAAGCTCATTAGAACAACTTGCGAATACTACTTTAGATATCGAAGAAAGTTCAAATGAAAAAACAAATACATTAGAACAAATTGGTGCCGCAAATAGTGAAAATGAGCTAAATAAATTAAGAGATCATATCAATGAATTATTAAATAACTATAAACAAAAAGCAACTAACGAAGCTTCACGACTAAAAGAAGAAACAGTAAACGGGAATAATATTTTATCAACTGATATTACACCACTTACAAGTCAATCACAAGTTAAACAACGTATTGATGAAGTAAACAAAATAATTGAAGATAGACTTTCTAAAGCTCATGAAGCTTTAGATAAATTAGTTGGTAACGACCAAGAACATGCTGCAAAATTAGCTAAACTTCAAGAATTAGAAGCTAAAAAAGATGTTGTTAATGAAAAAGAAATTACAGATTTAACGACATTGATGAATAGTATTTTTAATGATGAACATAATGAAACTGATGTTGAACTTCAAAAAGTTACAAACACAGAACAAAAAGCTAAATTACAAGAAGAATTTACTAATGCTAATACTATCCAAAAATTAAAAGACTTGAAGAAAAAAATAGCTGTTCAATTGAAAAAAGAACAAATGCTAAATGACTTACCTTCAAAAATTACATTTGATGACCAACTAACAGAATTTAGAAACAAAATTAATGATGAAAACATTGATTCTTTAGAAAAATTAGCAAAAATTGAAGAAGAAATAAATAAAAAAAGTGAATATAATAATTCACTTAAAGAAAAGACAGATGAAATTAATGCTAAACTTGAAAAAATTAACGTTGATAATGAATTAAAAAATTCTTTAAAACAAGAATTAGATAACGCTAGAACTGATGCTCAAGCAGAAGAAGTTCGTACAAAAATTAATCAAAAATTCGAACAACTTCGTAATGAGGCTTTAGAAGCTATTAAAGGTCTTGAAGGTAGTGAAGAAAAATCAATTCAAAATAACGAATTAAATAAAGCTAACTTTGAATCAGAATTTATTAAAGTCATTACAGATGCACAAAAAGCATTACAAGATAAAAGAAATAAAGTTACTTCATTAAACGATTCAACTAATACAACCGAAAAAGAAAACTTTACTACAAGAATTAATGAAGCTAAAGATATAGCAACATTAAATCAAATTGAAAAAGAAATTAATAACCAATCTTCAAGAGAAAAAATTCAAAATATAATTAATGATTTAAATGCATCTAATGAGAAAGATACTTTCCAATCAAGATTAAATAACATTAATAATAATTCTAATGACTCTGAGCAATCCTTAAATACATTATTAGAAGAAGTTAAAGCTAAAGCTAAATCAGAAGGTAATGATTTTAGATCTTCATTACAAGAAGCTAAAGATGCAGTCGCTTTATTAGCTGATAATACTGAAAAAGCTAGATTAATAGGTGAAATAGAAAAATTAGAACAAGCTGAAAAAACTAAACAGATAGCATCTGAAGCTTTAAAAATACGTGATAAAGCTTTAGAAATAATTTCAACTAAAAGAGCAGATATCAAAAAGTTAATCGAAGGAATAATAAAACCTACAACAACAAATGATGAAACTGCAACAAACCAAATAGAAAAATTTAATACCTTAATTGCTAAAGTTGACACCGCAAGAACTGAAAATGACATTAATAATATTTTTGAAGTTGAAGCTAAAGAATACTTAAATTCAATTAGAGAAAAATACGCAAATTCTATTAATTCATTATTCCCTGAAGGTGCAGAGAAACAACAATTATTAGAATCAATCAATGAAACTAATGCTGATAATATTAGTAAACTTAATGATGCATTAAAAGAAGCTAATAAAAAATTATCTAGTTTAATCGAAGAAATAAACACAAACATTGAATCTAATGATAAAAAAGAAGAGTTCAAAAACAAATTAGCTAAAATAAATTCAAATAATGTTCAAGGTGAGAATGGTCAAGAAACTATTAATAATGATAGATGACAAACAAGATTACCTGATCTTAAGTCTTTATATGACTTAGTTAAAAATCAAAGAACACAAGAAGAAAATGAATTAAGATCATACAAAGAGCAATTAGAAGCTAAGATTAACTCAAAATTATCAGGTGAAAAACAACAACCTGATGCAGCTAACAAAAACCAAAAAACAACACTTCTTGAAGAATTAAATGCCGCAAAAACTCTTGAAAAAGCTAAAGAAATAAGTGCAAAATTAGAAAAATTAATTGAAGATAAAAGAAAAGTTGCTAAGGCAGCAATAGACTTAACTGAAGGTCATGAAAATCATAACCACTTATTAAGTGAAATTAATGAAAAAGAAATCACTGAAGATAAAATTAACGAACTTCAAAGACAAGCAAGTCAATTTGTTCAAGAAACCAGAACAAGTGCTCAAACTGAAATAGATAAAATAAAAGACCCTACAACTAAATCTAACTTATTAGAAAAACTAGGAAACGAAGCCAATACAATTGCTAAAATTAAAGATTTAGAGTTACAAGCCAAAATAATTAACAAAAAAGCTGAACTTAAGGAAAAACTTAATAAATTATGAGAAGAAAATAAATCTGACTATAATGAAAGAATTGATAGATTAACAACAAACGATCAAGCAACATTGGATGAATTGATAAAAATTGAACAAGAAATCAATAATGCTCAAAATACACAAGATGATAATCTAGAAGAAGCTAAACAAGAAGCAAATGCAGTAATTAATAGATTAAAAAATGGTCATCAAGATTCTACACAAGATAAAGATAGTAAATTAAAACAAGTTACTGATGCAACTAATCTTGAAGAAATTAAATTGGCTAAAGATGCTGCACAAGCAATTTTAGATGCCGTTCGCGCAACAGCTAATGAATCTCTTAAAAAGATAAATGTACAAGATTTACCTCAAACATTAGAAGAATCAAATCCTTTAAAGGCAATTGTTGATTTATACAATGAGTTACAAAGATCTAATACTAATTTAGCTAATGAAGAAACTTATGAAGATATTCAAAAAAGAGCTAATAAAGCATTTAATGACTATAAAGAAGAAATTAGAAGGCAAATTTCAGAAAATGGATCTTCAAGAAAAGAAGAATTATTAAGAGAATTAGAACAAGCACAAACTATTGATAAATTACATCAATTAGCTAACGCAAATGAAGTTTATAAAGAAGCAGATAAAATAACAGAAAAATTAAAAGAACATGCTAATAATGCTAATAAAACAAACTTTAACAATGAGCTTGACAATATTGTAAACCATGTTCAACCAAGTACAGACAAGGTTCAAGATGGTCAAACCGTAAGTAAAAAACAAACAGATTTAAATAACCTTAAAGATTTATTAAGAAGAGTTTCTGAAGCGGTTGAAACACAAAACGAAGAAATTGAACATGAACAAACTAGAGCAAATGAAGCTATTAACTTAATTGATGGTAATAATCAAGAATCAACAACTAAAAAACAACAATTAACACAAGAGTTAGAAACAGCGATAGCAAATAAAGATGTAAACGCTATAAAAGCAGCAAAAGATAAGGCTAACGAATACATCAACGCTAAAAGAAGCGAAGCCTTAACTGCTTTAACTAAATTAACAGAAGGTAAAGCTCCTAAAGCAACAATTAATGGCGAAAAAGGTCTTCAAGATAAATTTAACGAGGCTAGAACTCAAACAGAATTTGAAAACATTAAAAAAGAAGTTGAAGACAAGCTAAAAGAATTTAAGACTAATGCAGAATCTGCTGCTAATAAACTTAACGGAGAATTAGCTACCGAATTAAGTGATGCCAATAATTCTAATGATCAAATTAACTATGATAATTTAATCGATAAAGCTAATAGAAAGTTTGAAGAATATAAAGAACAAGCAAGAAGAAAATTAAGAGAAGCTAACTTACAAGATAATAAAACTTTTGAAACGGATATTCAAAATGCTGTAGATAAAAATGCATTAAAATCTATTGAAGATCAAATTCAAACTCAAAAAGATTTAGAAAATGCTAAATCTGAAGCTAGAGTTGAAATCGAAAAATTAAAAGATCCTAAAAAACAAGAGTTTTTAAATAGATTAAATAATACTAATATTGATAAATCAGAAGTTGATCGTATAAAAGAAGATGCAAAAAATCATCTTAATTCGAAAAAACAAAACGCTATAAAAGAAGCTTCAAAATTTGACAGAGTAGCTAATGATAAAAATAATAAGTATAACTCACTATTAGAAAGTGCTGTTACAGAAGAACAATTCGATAAAATAGCACAAGATGCTAAAAATGAATTTGATACTCTAGCAAGAAATAAAAAAACTGATATTGAACGTTTAAGAAATGGTGATAACACATCTACAAAACCAAACGCTAGTGATATTGATAGTAAAACAAAAGCACATGAAATTGAAGAATTACATAAACAAGCTTTAGTTTATGCTAGAAAATATGCCGAAAAAGAAGTTGAAAAACTTGATTCTATTGAAAAGAAAAATGAATTAAAAGCTAAACTAGAAAAAGCAACAAGTGTTGATGTAATAAATGATATTATGGATGAAGCAATTGCATCTAAGAATTTAGAAGATGCTAAAAAACAAGCTAAAGAAAATGCAAGACATAAGTTGGCTGGTCATGAACAATTAGATTCAATTATTGCACAAATTGATGCTGCTAAAAATGGTGAACAATTAACAAATGTTACTTCACGAATAAATCCACTTGTAGATGCTGAAGTTAATAAACTTAGCGTCGCATTAAGAAAATTAAATGAAAATAATAATGTTAGAACAAACTACAGCAATAAGAATGCAAATAATTCAACTGTTCAAGAATTAAGGGATGCTACAAATAAGGTTCAAGAAGAATTAAATAGAATCAATAATGATGTAAAAGTTCAAATTGAAAAAATACATTTAACTGACAATAGTGTCAAAAACGAAACATTCGTTAGTCAATGACATAAAGATTATGAAAACAACGT
The DNA here is from genome assembly GCF_013348745.1 of Mycoplasma sp. OR1901. Lineage (NCBI taxonomy): Bacteria > Bacillati > Mycoplasmatota > Mollicutes > Mycoplasmatales > Mycoplasmataceae > Mycoplasma > Mycoplasma sp. OR1901. The sequence goes on from NZ_CP054666.1 coordinate 244,785, forward strand.
AAACCCTAAGGGTGTTAAAAATAAATATAATGACATTGAAAACGATAAAACAGAACAAAAATTAGAAGAACTAAAAAATGAAGTTACAAATAAATTAACTCAAAAGAAAAATGAAGTTTTATTAAAAATAAATCAATTAAGTGATGAAAATAATAAAAGAAATTTAAAAAATGATTTAGATAATAGTGATAAACAAAATTACAATGACTTTGCTAAAATTTATAAAGAAGCCGAAAGATTAATTAAACTAGAAGAAGTTAAAAAATTAATTGAAAAAATTAGAGATCTTGTAGATAATAAACATAAATCAAACTATAATAGTGGACTTAACGAAAAAACATTTGAACAATTAGTTCAAGTGGAAGAAGAAGTTAAAGCTACATTACAAGAAGAAATTAGATTAAGCAGAGAAGCTGCTTTAGCAGAAATTAAAAAATTACCTTCTAAAGATTCTACATATAATAGAAGTACATTAAAAACAGAGGCTGAAACAACTAATAGCATTGATAGATTAAATGAACTTAAAGGATTAGCAAAAACTAAAAATGATCAAATATTATCATCTGTTAATAATAAAATTAATGAAATGCAACCTGGTGCAAGAAACCATTTAAAAACAGAATTAAATAATATTTTAAACGGAAATTATGACGAGAGCAACACTCTTGGTGATGCTTTATTAGATTTTAAATTAAATGTAGCAGATAAAACTGTCGCAAAATACAAAGAATTTGAAAGACAAATTGATATAATTTTCCCTAGATCGGATTCCCAAGATGGAGATGGAACTATTCATGGAACAATAATATACAATAGTAGAATTAAAAATATGCTAAACACAAATAAAGCTGAAAGCATTGAAAAAATAAATAATTTATTAATACAAATGAGCGAAACTAAAAAAGTTTACGAGAAAGTCTTAAAATATTTCAATGATAATATCAAAAATAATAAAAATATACATTGATGACCTTGAAATTATAAATTAAGTGATCCTCTTTGAAGAATTAATAATTTTGTATATGATACAGGAAGTGCTGATAGTTTTGAAGGTATTAAAGCAAAATTAGACTATCCAAATGGTTTAATTAAATCTTATGAAATAGTTAAAGATTTATTTAACACAAGAACAGATGCTTTATCCGAAATAAATAAACTTGGAAATGGACAAAAACAAAGTTTAAAACAAAAATTTGACTCTATAGTTGAACCGAAAGTTGTAAATGAAACAAATCTAAATCCATATATTAGGGATGCAATCGATAGATTAGAAAAATACAAAGAAATTAAAGAAAAGGCTACATCATTAAAACAAGCTTTAGATGTTACGAAAGAAAAAATTACTTCTATTAACGAAAAAGCTATAACAATAAAAGAAAAATTAAATGAAGCATGAAATTCAGTACAGGATGTAACTAAAACAAATGATAGAAATTCAACAGAATTAATGAATAGTGTTATAGATGATCCTGAAAATGGTTTAGCTAAATTAAGTAATGATGCAGTAATAGAAATTGATAAATTGCAAAATCCTAAAAAAGATGAATTATTAAGAAGATTAAATCAAATTGGTTGAAACTGAGAACACAGAGAAACTACAGTTGAGGAATTAAAGGCTTTAATATTAGATGCTAAACGTGAAGATGTTAAAAAGTTAATCGATGATAGATTCAATGATTCATCAACATCAAAATGAAAAACAACATATATAAATAGAGTAAATGCAAATAATATAACATATAGCCAATTAGATTCTATAAAAACAGAAATTAATAACAAAATTAATGGAGTTAAAAACAATATTAAAAATACTAAATTTCAAGAATGAAGTATTTCCGAAACCAAAAAACAAGAATTTATTGATACATGAAATAGATTAAAAGATAGTCCGACAGCTAAATATGAAGAACTTGAAAAATTAGAAAGAGATATCAACGAGTACAATGAAATTAAAGGTTCATTAAGAAGGGCTGTAAGTGGTGTAAAACCAGAATTTGTTTTACCTCCAAATCAAAGTAAAGGTGCTCAAGAAAACGTTGTAGATATAACTCTTGCTCATTTAGGAGAATATTATAATGATAAAAATCTTTACGCAGTAGCTTTTGATCATAATAACAATAGAGTAATTTCTAAAGTAAGAAAAGGAAGAAGAACTGCTGATGATAATGCACGTAACACAGAAAATGCTCTTGGATTTACGTTTTTATCAAAAGATGCTAGTCATGTAGGTACTTATTACATAGAAAAAATTATTTTTTCAGATTCCGAATTAAACAAAGATCAAGTTTTACGTGAAAATAAAAATGTAATTAGAATTAGTAATGCTAATAATTATGCTTCTTACGAAGGATTTAAAGTTACTAACGGAAGTCCTGTTAGTCCAGGAATAATTAATGTTGAAAAAAAACAATACAATGGTGTTGAAATAAAAAATATTAATCTAAATATTACTGGAATTAAAATGAATAATAGCTTTTATAACAGTATAGATCAACAAAGTTTTATAATTATATTTGAAGACACAAATACTCATGAACAATATAGAACTAGATATGTTAGAGCAAAAGATGTTCCTACAAGTAATATTATTACAGAATTAAATGGCGATGATTTAAAAATTAAATTATCATCAAATTGATTGCTACCTAAACATAAGTATCAATTAAAAACAATTGAATTCACTATTGATGACGGAAATAAAAAATATATATATAGTTCGGATCAAAAACCTCAAACAGGAAGTGAAAAAATTGATTATAGTAATCACACTCGTTATCCAAAAGATATAGTAGTTGATTAGTTATTTACTAAAGTTAACAATTAATTTTGTTAACTTTTTAATATTTAAATTTAAATTATAGTTACAGTGGAGAATTTTATTAATTCAACAAAAAAACGAAAGAATTTAAGTTCTTTCGTTTTTCTATTATTTTAAGTCTGATGAATTTTTAATTGGCTCGTATTCAGTTAATTTTTCATTAAATTGGAATTCAGATGGTACATTCTCTTTTTCAAAACCGTTTTTAAATAGTCATGTTTTTTTAGGTCCTTTTTTCTTCATTTCTTCACGATATGAATTTTTTTGTTCTTTTCCACCACCATAAATTAAGTCATATTGTGGTGAATTATATTCACCAAATAAACCTTTATAATCATATCCTTCAGATCTAAAAGCTGATGATAGACCAGTTTTAGCACCTGGGAAACTAGCGTGATATACTGAAACCATTTCGTTATTCTTTGTTCTTATACCACTACCTGAAGCTCCACCACCTGGGACATAGTTTCTAGGTAAGTATTCTAAACCGTATAGTATATATTTTTTATCATCATTAGAAACATATAAGTTTTTGAATGGTACATGTTTTGCACCAACTGTTGGAGATGAAATAAACGCATCTACAACTCCTGGTTTATCAATGAAACCACGTCATGCAACGTTATATGATAAGAAATTACCTCTATCTAATTTTTCTTTTGTTGCTTTATCAAAACCATCTTCAGAAACTGTTAACTTATAAAAGTTACCATCAGCGTTTGTTCACATACTGTAACCATATTCACGTGCTTTGATTTCATCGCTTTCTTCGTATTGTTCGATAAATCAATCAAGTCAAGTTGTAGTTTTACTTTTTGGATAACCTAAAATAATTAATTGATCTAAAGTGTTTAAATCAAAATTTTGAGAATAAATAGGGTTATTAATTTTATTGTAATCTTTTAAATATGATGTTGATTTAAATTTAACTTTATCTTTTTCTTCTCAATTTGCATAATCGTTTGTTATTCATTTTGCAAACTCTTCTGGTGTTTTATTATCTAAATATTGTTTATCGAATTTTGCAAAATCAATTTCAATTATTGAGAAGTCTAAAAATTCTTCTACATCTTCATATTTAGTTTTTTGTTCATCGATTAAATATTGTGAAGGTTTTGTATTTAAGTAATCCTTGGCATCGAAAATTCTTCTAACAGCTTTTCCTTTTACAGATGCTGTATTGTATTTTTCTTCGTCTAAAGGTATTACTTTAACTTTAGAATAGTCACCAGTTACAGCTTTTTTGTTAACGTTTGTCATTGACATACCAGTAAATCTATTTTCTTTTATAGCATCCGCAACGTGTAAGTTTGTTCCGAAGTAGAATTTTGTTGGGTAGTGACCATTCTCTGGAAGTTCGTAGTCCATAATTCACATAGTTCCCGCAGTAACATCTGAAGAATTAACAAATTTATTTTGAATATCTCACATGCTTTCTGCTTTATCAATAAACGCTTTAGCGTTATTTTTTGTTTCTTGTTTTATTTCTGGATCTTTATTTATTTTATCTAAAACTTGATTTTTATAAACATTTAAATAGTCGGTGTATATTCTTGCGGCTCCATCTTCGTCACCATTCATTTGTTTTACCAATGCTCTAAACATTTCTATTGTGATTTCTTCTAAATATTCTTGACGTGGATTTTCCATTGTGTCACCACCAGCTTCTTTGATTCTTCTTATAAAATCATTTCTAGCATTTTGGTCATTAATATGTTTTGCAAATTCTTCTAATCTCTCTGGATTCTTAATATGTTTTTTAAGTAGATTTTTTTGTGCTTCATCTTCACTTGCAAAGAAATTGTTAATTTCAATATGATAAGTTGAATAAGATGCATTTAAATAGTTTTTGTTTGTTATTCTTCTAGCTAAACCTTGTTCAAAACCTTGTTTTTTACCAAGTGAGTCTACTCAAGAATCTTTTTTACCAATTTCCATTACGTCGTTTAATGCTAATCCTAAAACTTGATTATTATTTCCGTATTTTGGTAATGTGAAACCTTTATAAGCTGCACTTTCGTATGGGCTGAAACCAACTTTGGCTGCTTCGGTATTAAAGTGATTTATATTATCTTGTGTGTTAGTGTTAATTTCTGGTCTAATTTTAGCTAAATCACCATTACTTTTAATATATCCTTTTAAAGCTGTTAGATAAATGTTATCGTCATACTTAAATTTATCAATTGGTGTTTTTTTAATATACTCTTTGATTTCTTCGTTTGAAGTAGGTTTCTTTAGTCCACCTAATTCGATTCCACCATATTGTTGACCAGTTTCATCTAAACCTTGTTCATTTGAATTAAAGCCACTTACTTTAATTTGTTTAACATCTGATGTTTGACCTGTTAATCTATTTATAAATGTTAAGTAAAAGACAACATTTCCAGTTCTGTTTGGATTTTCTTCTCCTTCAACACCTTTAACATTGTTTATTGTAATATCTAGGAATCATGCATATTTATCGCTTGGAATAAATTTATCTAATGATGCATTTCTAATTACTTGCGATGGTAAAACTTCATTTTTATTTTGATTTCTAAGACTTTGATATTTAAAATCAAAGTGAGTACCTTCGGTAGGATTGCTAATTACTTCATTAAACTGTTGTTTTGATAATTCTTTTTGTTCGTCAGTTGCAGGTTTTTCCGCTTCTTGTGAAGCCTCTAAAAATAAATCTAATAGTTGTTTATTTTTATCTTTAACTTCAGTTGCATTACTTGCACTTGTTAATTTTGTGTTAATTTCATTTCTTTTATTTTGATCAACAATTTTTCTTGTTACTTCTTTTGTGTCTTCGATTAATTTATCTGAGTCACCATTTTCTAAAATTGTTTTTTTAATGTTATCTAGAACTGTATTAAGTTCTTTATCAGTTTTTGCTTCATTGATATTTGCTAATATTTCATCTTTATTATAAACTTCACTAGAAAAGAAATTTGTTAATGCTGTCATTTTTTCTTTTTTAGTATCTAGTGGTGTTAAAGATTGATTATTGTTTGTGTTATTAGAATTCTTATTTTTAGTATTGGTTGTATTCGAATTACTTGTTCCACAAGAAATTGCAGTAACAACGGATGTTATACCAAAAGTTAAGGATAATAATTTTGTTCATTTATTTGTTTTCATTTCTCTCTCCTATGTAAATTGTAAAGCCTCATCACTAAAGACAACGTCATAACCGTTTCTTTTTAATAATTCAAATAGAGCGACATTTGTTTTATCAACTTTGATTGTATTGTTTAGATGTCCAAGTGAAATTAAAGTTCTCAATTCATTGATACCATTAAAGTTTAATGTACCATTACCTTTAATGTAAACGGATTGTGTTTGGTTATTATTTGAAAAAGTAATTTCAGGTGAAGGTGGTCCCATTTCACCGACTACTATGTTTTTTGAAAATCCTGCGTTATTTAAATCGTTTGCGTCTATATCGAAGAAAGGACTATCGTTAAAGAATTTAACTTTTCTAACTTTCTTTTGTGGTTTTTCAGGATGTACAATATCATTAAAAACTAAGTTATTAAGTGATCTAATTTTATGAACTCTAGTAAAATCTAAATTCATTGGGTATTCATAATCTCCACCACTAAAGAAAGGTTCGTGATTTCTTGCTCAATAAACCATTCTTAAACCATCATTAATTCTTTTGAATTTAGCTTTATTATCTGTTGCATTTTCATCTAGGTCACGTTTGTCAAATGATATTGTATTAAATACTAATCTAGTAGCAACTTTTGAACCAGATTTATAATCAAAACTTACGTTATAATCGATGCTATTGATTCAAGCAACATTACGGAATGAAAGTGGATTTAAATTTCATTCTGGTTTTAATGAATTTCCTTCTGTGTAAAGTGATAACTCATCAATTTCTTTATATTCGAGTTCTATTAAAGAAGAAGTGTTAGCCGCGGCAGCATCAAAGAATAGTTCTAATTGTGGTAATTTTTTAGGTAATGCTTTTAAAATATCTTTAAATTTTTGACCAGCGGATTTTTGACCCATATTTAAAATTCTATATGATGTTATTTCAACATTGTCTTTTTGAAGCTCTTCTATTAGGGATTTAGTTTTTTCATAAGCTCTATCATCACTAGCATCGATACTTACAACAGTTCCGTGTGTTCTTGTGATATCAGGATCATTATTTGTTCTGTATAATTCATAAATTTGAATACCATTAATATCTTTTACATTGTATTTTCCAAATTTAGGATCGTTTTTTACATCCCTTTTTTCTCATCCGGGGTATAAACCATCTTTAATTTGTCCACCAGTTCTTCACATTCAATCATTGTAACCAAAAGCTCTTTTTGCAACATTATCTCTATAATATCTATTCAACACTTGGTTATGTCCATCAGGAACTGAACCAATATGTGTGCTTATTTCACCTTTTTCATTTATATATGCACCTTCTGCGCCTAAAGTGTACCCTTCTTTAAATCAATTCTCAACATCATTAGAAATTTTTGTTAACTTACTTTGGTCAAGGTGATCCATAAGTCATAACAGTCTTTCATATTTGATTTTTTCAAAATCTTTACCTTCATAAAGTTTTTTATGTTCAGGTCATTCAATTTGACCGTCAGGTGTTAGAAATTTAACAAAGTTTTTTTCGTTTTTAGGGTCGAATAGTAAACCGAATCTATCATTAAACTTACTAAATGTAAGTTGGTTTGATGGTCTGCTAAAATAAAGTTCTCAATCTCATTTTTCACCAGTTCTTTTTGTTTGTTCTAGTATTAATTTATAGTCTTCTAAATGTGACTTGAATAAACTTTGATTTGTGAATAAGAAGTTTGATGCTTTTGTAATTTGAGCTTTTCTTAATTCGTCAGTTGCTTCAATACTTGTAATTCTTGTACCAATAACATCGACATATTTAATTCTATTATTGATGTTATTTTCTATATCGTATTTTTCAACTATTCTTTCTTTAGGGAATTCTCTTTTAACTCTTACTTTAACACCATCAATAACCGCTCTATTATCGGCTTGTCCCGGTTCTGGATCTTTAACATCTTCTGGTATTGGTTCAGGAACAACTTTAACAATTGGTGTGGGTGTTTCAGTTGGTTTAGGTTCCACTTTTTCGATAGGTTCTGGTATTGGTTTAGGTGTAACAATTTTTGGTTTTTCTTTAGGAACCGGAATAGGTTTTATTAAAACTTTTTTTCTTTCAGGATTTATTTCATTTTTAATTATTTCTTTTTCTTTAATTGGTTTGGGCTTTATTTCTTCAATAGGTTCAGGTTTTGGAATTTCTTTTAAATTATCATCCATTATTGAGTTTTCACTGCTAACCACATCAAGATTATCTTTATTAATTAATTTAGGTCTTGTGTTTTTAATTCTAAAATCATATTCATTAGAATTTTTAATTGATGAAAATTTGTAAATACCTGTAGCAAGGAAAGTTGAAATGGTTAACGAAGAAACTACTAGTATTAAATTAACTTTGTTTTTCTTAAGTTTAAAAAAGTTCATTCATACCTCCTTTAAGTTTTTAAATATTATGAGAATACTAAATCATCATCTTGTTCGTTGTATGGTTTTACGTTGTAACCACTATTTTTTAGTTGATTGATTAATCCAACTTCATCTTGTGGGACTTCAATAATACTATTTCTAGTGAATGTTTTATCACTAAAGTCAATTAGTGTAGTTAAGTTATTAAATCCTTTACTATCTAATAAATGCCCTTTAGTAGTTCCTTTAATACGTATTTTATTTGTTAATTTACCGTTATCAAAGATTATTTTAGATTTAGGTACGTTATAAGGATTTCTATCGATTATGTCATAAAATTGTGCATTATTTAATTCGTTAGTATCTATTTCAAAGTAGTCTTTATTGTTGAATAATACTAATCTTCTTAATTTTCTTACTCCACGATTTTTGTTTTCAATATCATTGAAAACTAAGTATCTTAATGATTTCATATCTGGAACTCTACTTAGGTCTAAACCTGTTGGGTAACTGTTACCTGCTTCATTTCTATCAGGTTTAAGTCCAGGTCCAAAACCACCTTGGAATATTTTTTCGTTATTTCTAACTCAATAAGCCATACGTAGACCGTTGTTGACTGAAGTAGCATCAACACCGTTTGCATTTTTTATAAAGTCTTCTTTATCGAAAGATAAACTATCGAATGTAATTCTAGTTACTACTTTAGTGTTTGGTCCGTAACCGAAACTAACATTATAATCTGCGGTATTTACTCAAGCAGCACCTTTAACGGCTCACGGATTTAAGTTTCATGCTTCAGCTAGTGAATTTGTTGATGTATAGAATGACATTTCATCAATTTCTTTATCTTTAAGTGCTCTTAAAGATGAAGTATTAGTACTTTCTAAGAATAATTCAAGTAAAGGTATTTTGTTTGGTAACGCTTCAAAAATATCTTTAAATCTTTGTGAACTATCATTTTTACCAATGTTTTTAAATCTAAATCCAACAACTTGGATATTTTTTGATTTAATTGAATTAATTAATTTTAATGCTTTATTATATCCAACGCTATTACTTGCGTCAATTGTAATAACATCGGCTTCATTAAGTTTACCACTTTCGCTATTATCTCTTGTTAGGTGATCAACTTTAATTCCATCACCTGGTTCAATGTCTAATCCATGATTACTTGCATATGTTTTCGTAATATCATAGTTAGATCAACCGTTATATCCTCCGTTAGCTATTTGTTCAGGATTACGGTTGTAAATAGTTTTGTGTCCGAATACTCTTTTTTCAACGTTATTTCGTTCGTATTCGGCGGTTACTTTATTAACGATAGGCGAGTAAGTATGTGAATCAAGTTCACCATTTTCGGTAATATAAATATTTGGATCATTCGGATCAATGAAATACCCTTTTTGTAATTGATTTTGAGCATTTAAAGTAGGTCTTTTAAATTTATCAAAATCAATATATGTTATAAGTGCTACATCACTAATTTTTATTTCACGACGATTACCGGCTCTATCATAATATTCATAACTACCTGGTATTCTTCTTATTTCATCATATTTTTCAACTCCTTCCGGAATTAAAAATTCTTTAATTTTATCACCGTTATTTAGTAATCTACCAAATTTGTAAACTATATCAATATAGTAGTCTTCATTTTGGCCAATTAATGATTTTTTGTCTGTTTCAGTTTGTTTAGTATTTAATTTAAATTCATTTAAGATGTAACTAAATGATTTTATTTTTCTAGAAATAGACTTTCTTGCATTTTCGGCAGTTTTTTCAATTAATTGATCTGTAACTTTAATACCGTTTAAATCTGGTGTAATTTCAGCTCTATATGGTACTCTATTTACGATACCTTTTTCGATATCGTTTCTAAAGTCTTGTCTTTCCGGGAACTCAGTAACACTAACTTCAACTTCACCAAAATTTTCATACACCTTTTTAATTGTCTTAGTTTTAGGTTGCTCTTTTGGTTTAGGTGTAGGTTCTGTTTTAGGGTTAAGTTTTGGTTCTTCCTTAGGTTTTATAGGTTCTATTATTACATCAGGAATAATCTTTTTAGGTTCTTCAACCGGTTTAGGTTTGGGTTTTTCTTTAGTTATAATGGGTCTGTCAATAATTACATTTTTAATTGGCTTAGGTTTAGGTTTCTCGATGGGAACTGGTTTAGGCTCTAGTTTTTCTTTGATGTTTTTATCTATAACACTTGCTGTATAGTCTTTTAAATCTAAGTTATTTTTATTGATAATTTTAGTATCACTATTTCTTATAACGAAGTCTACGCCGTTATTATTTTGACTTAAATTGTTGGATGCATAAACAACAACACCAGTTAAAACGCTTACCGATGCTCCTGATAATGTAATTAATAAATTAACTTTTGCTTTTCTATTAAACATACTTATTTACCTCGATATATCTAAATTATATAATTTTAACAATTTAAAGAAGGTTTTTAAATTTTTTATAGATTTTATTAAATTAGTAGTTTTATGCCTATTTTATAGGGAGAAACGAATATTTTATGACTATAATCATAAATTATTTTTTAAAAAAATATTCCCGTTTTAGTTCTTTTTTTACATTTTTTAAAAAAAATGTATTGTAAGGAGTTATGGGATTATCAAACCACAAAATTGTTTTCCACCTTACTCTAATTAGTATTGGTTTCTATATTACCTTTGCTTATAACAATGTTATAGATAGTATATTCTATGGTCTTGAAAAAACAAATTACATGTTATTCCAATCACTATTTGTTAATATTACTTTTATGGAATAATGTTCGTATTATATAAAACCAATGCTTGAGTTCTATTTTAGATTCAATAGCATTAATGTTCGCTGGTGGTACAGCCGTAGACTCTGTGTTAACATACGGAATGTTCTATTGAGTTTTAAAGAAAAGAAACATTAATATACTAGAAATTGTTAAAAACTAATATATACAGAGTTTTATCACTTAAATTCATTTAGAATTTAAGTGATTTTTTATACTTTCGCATTATTCCGTAAAACACGTATATTGTTCCGGTAATTTTAGTATTGTTCCGTAAAACTCATTATATTGCTTTCAAAAATTGGTTATCATTCCGCAAAGTGAATTATTATAGTTCATGAAATTGCTTTTTGTCTCTCAAAATACATTGTATCATTCCGAAAATTTGTTTTATTGTTCCGCAAAACTCATTATATGGCTCTTAAAAATTGGTTATTGTTCCGGAAAATACATTATATCGTTCCGTAAAGATGATATACTTTTTTAAGTAAAAGGTGGTAATTTTTTATGTATATGACAATTAAAGAAATTGCTAAAAAATGAAATATATCTGAAAGAAGAATAAGAAAGCTATGTACTGAAGGGAGAATACTCGGTGCATATAAAGTAGGGAAGGTTTGAAATATACCTTCAAATGCACTAAAACCTGTTGATACTAGATATAAAAGTGTAGAACCATTAATTCATATAATAGAAAGTAAATTAGAGAAAATAAAGAAAAAAAGATCATTAACAAGTGGAGAATTAGAAAGATTAAATGAACAATTTTTAACAGAATATACTTATAATTCAAACGCTATCGAAGGTAATACTTTAACATTACGGGAAACTGATATGGTACTCAGAGGACTTACAATAAATGAAAAGTCATTAAATGAACATTTAGAAGTTATCGGTCATAAAGAAGCTTTTGAATACGTAAGAGAACTAGTGAGCGAAGATGTTGAACTAACCGAAAATGTAATCAAAATATTCACTATCTTGTTTTAACTAATAAAAAACAAGATAGAGGTGTTTATAGAAAGGTGCCAGTTACAATTATGGGTGCCCCACATGAGCCTGTTCAACCATATTTAATTGTTCCTAAAATGGAACAATTACTTGAAAATTATAAAAACAGTAATGAAGATATAATTACTAAACTTGCTAGATTTCATATAGAATTCGAGCATATTCATCCATTTATTGATGGAAATGGAAGAATTGGAAGGTTATTAATAAATTTAGAGCTTATGAAAGCAGGTTATCCGCCAATTGATATTAAGTTCACTGATAGACTTAAATATTATGAAGCTTTTGATGAATATCATTTGAAAAATAACATATTTGCGATGGCTGATTTGTTTGCAAAATACTTAAATAAAAGACTTGATTTTTATCTATCAATTTTAGATTTTTAACCCTATATATCTTAAACTTTTAAGCAAAAGTATAACTAAATAATGTTTTTATTAAGATTTATAAGTTTTTCGCTTATAAATTTTTCATCAATTTCAAGGAGATTTAATATCTCCTTTTGTTTTGTGGTTAACATATATTTAAATTTAAAAACGTTGTTAATTTTGTAAACTTCTATTTTAGAAAGTTCTGAAAAAAATGTATTAAATGTTGCTCCACTATGGTCTAAGTTAGGTGAAAAAGTTGTATAATTTAAATTAATATTTTAATATATCTTTAAAAGAAATTGCTTGAATTTTATAAATTACTTTCGATCAAAAAAGGAGAAAATGTGAAAAAGAAATTATGATATCTTGTTCCTGTATCAATTGTTTCAGCAACTACAATTACAATGGTAGCTAGTTCTAGTGTTGATAAACAAGTTTATTTAAATAACTCTCTTGCTCAAATTGATTCAAGTTATCAGTTGAATAATCCGAAAAAATATTACGCTCAAGAGTGGATGTCTGAAATCCCTGATAACCGTAGCATTTTTTCTTTAAGTATTCCAGGTACTCATGACTCAGCAATGTACAACGGAACAGGGATCGCATATACTTTTGCTTCTAATTATGCAAAAACTCAATATTTCGATTTTGCAAACCAATTAAATCTTGGTATTCGTGCTTTTGATTTACGTGTAAATAATGAAGGTTGGTTAGTACATGGAGCTACATATTCACGTCAGAAATTAGATGAAGCTATGAATAGTTTTAGTCATTTTTTAAGTGAACATCCTTCCGAATTTTTAGTTATACGAATTAAAGATGAAAATTTCAATGTAAATAACTCCCGTTACGCTACGAGTGCAAATAATAATTATCAAAATGTTTTACAAAAATTTAATAATTATTTATACAATCCAGAAGGTAAAAGTTTTAGTGATTTAAAAAATGATAAAGGGTTTAAAATTAAAGAATTTAGAGGAAAAATGGTCATTTTAAACCATTGACATCATAAAGTAAATAATACTCCGAATGGAGGATTTATGTTTCGATCTGTATCATACGATTCTATTATTCAAGACAGATATGACGGCATTAATAGTATCGATGAAAAAGTGTCTTTAATTAGGGATATGATGCATAAAGCAAGTAGCATAAACCGTGACGAAGATGTCTTTTACATTAATTTTACATCAATGGCAAGTGGTTGACGACCATTCAAAAGTTCTAGAGAAGTCAATAAAAAAATTAATGAATTACTAATAAAAGAAAACACCCTTCATAATCTAGGGATAGTATATATGGATTTTCCAGGACCGTCATTAATCCAATCTGTTTATAAAAATAATTTTTATTACTCTAAAGATGAATTGGAAAAAGGTCTTTTAGAAAAAAACATTAAGGATTTAAACATAAGTCAAGTTTATAACGATGATAATAGAATCGTTTTAAAAACTACTAATAACCCTTCCGATTATCAAAATTTATTTTTAGAGTTATACAAAGATGGAAATTTAGTAAAAAATGAGAAAATACCAAGTAATTTTAATGAAACAGAATACATTATTAGTTTAGATAATGATCAACAATTAGATTCTGCACATCACTGATCTTTAAAATCTTATAGAAAAACTGAAAATAATGTTTGGTATCCTCAACAAATTTATAATGAGTTAAATATAGAAAATATTAATATCCAAATTCATCCGATTGTAATTGAACAACAAAAGTTAATTAATGATATTAAAAAATATCAAAGTTATTATAAGGTGCAATACCCTGATATTTATACATTTTTAGAAACTCAATTTATTAATTATTTAAAAAATATTGATCGACACAAACCTGAAACTTTTTCAAATTTTAATAACTTAAAAAATTATTGAAAAACGATTTCTAATAATTTATATCGTTTATATGAATTAATGAATAAATTTAATGATTCTTTCTACAATTTAAATAATTTAAATTTAGAAAAATTTCTTAATTCTTCAAATGTTATATTCGTAATAAAATTAAAAACCGAAATTTACAAACGAATTAAAAGTATTTTTTTATCAAAAAACAGTTATCTTATTGATGATAATGAATTAAATAATTTAGTTAAAGAAGTTAGTCAAAAGAATTCTATTATTAATCATTTAACTTCAATGATATTTGATATTGAAAACCTAAATTTAAATGAAGATATAGATAATTTTAAAAATATTTATCCAAATTTTGATTTTGCTAAAAACAATTTTATTCAACAAGTAAAATCACAAACAAATGAAGTAAATATTATTTTGGAAAAGTTGTTTCAAAAATCAACTAATACAAGTGTTTTTCAAGAAAACTATTCAATAATTAATAATTATATTGATGCTCTTAAATCAACGAAGTCTAAAATTAAAAATGCAACAAAATTCATATCTGAATTAAATAGTTTTTTTTCGAATGAGAATTATTTATATTTATTACCTTTTTATAAACAAGATATTATTAATTCCTTAAATCAATTAACTTTCGAATCAAATCCAATTATACAAAATGCGCACACCTTCGACGAAGATTATAAAAAAATAAAATCAACTATTGAAAAAAGCGAACCCTTTTTATCAATGTATAAAAATCATTTATTCCAATCTGCTAATTTACAAAATTACAAAATTTTAATAAATGAAATACAAAAAACATTAAATGAAAAAGATCCAAAATCATTAACGCTTAAATTTATTCAAGAAAAAAATGTTGAGATCCAAAAACTTCAAAACATTATTTTATCTAATGAATCTGAATTTGATAAGAATCGTGAAAAAATAGATAACAATGTTGTTATATCGAAAACACAAAAAAACTTTTTAATTCAACAATTAGAAAATTTATTAAATTTAAAAACTGAAAATATTCAATTATTGATAGATAAATTAAAAGATTTCGAAGATTGATATAAACAATTTAATGAATTATCATTTTTAAATGACACTCAGAAAAGTTTTTATTTAGAAAAACTTAAACAATATACTGATTTATTTTCTATCCAAAATAATTTTAAAACATGAGCAGATTTAAATGAAAAAATGCAAGAATTATCGGAGTTAACTAAACAATTAGAGAATTATAATACATTTAATGGTTTTTTAATTTTAGATCAGCAAAAGCGAGAAGAATCTAGTGATTTTATTGATAAAGTTTTAGAAAATTGAAAAATATCAAATTGAGATTTAAATAACATTTCTTTAAAAATTAAACAGTTAAAAGATTATCTTGATCTATTTAAAAAATTACCTAGTATAAAAAACGCTAAACTAAAATTAGAAAATATAGAAAATTTATATGATTTTGAACGTAATATTCTTTTAGATGACTTAGATAAAGTATATAACTTTGGCGCTCTTGATAATTGATACAAAAAGTTAGAAAATGCAGAAAAAAACTCATGAAAAATACGTGATACGCAAGATTTTGAACATTTAACACCCTCTCAAGCATTATCAGTTCAAGAAACACTTGCAAATTCTACATCATTCGATGAGTATAAAAAGATGCGAGATAACTATTTAGAATTTGATAAGTTAAAATCGCGTGGTGACATATTTGTCAAAAGTTTAAATAATCTAAAAAATATGCCATTTTATATTAATAATTTTTTAGAAAGCAAAACTAATATTATAAAAGAGTTAGAAAAATTAAAAGAAATGTTAGTTCAAGATTTAGATTTTAATGCTGTTACTAAACAATTAGAATTAACAAAAAAAAGATACGAAGAATTAAAACAGTCATCAAATAAGTATCATCAAAATGAATTAATTAAAGAAGCTGTTAACACTTACGACAATACTTATAAAGAAGTTTTAAATTTCCAAAAAATACTGCAAGATAAAATTTATGAAGGATTAGTGAATAAAATCAATAATTACTTAAAAGATAATTTTTTAAATCCAAAAAACAATGACATTAATTTTATAAAAGAAAAAATAATTAATCTTGAAAAAAAGTACGCTGAATGAAAAAACGATAAAATTAAATTAAATCAACAATATAATGACGAGCAAAAAAACAAAAAAGATATTGAAATTTTCAACGCTTATGCAAAAAAATTTAAATTTACACTTTCTGATGAAGTATATAACTCTTCACCTAGTTCAGTCGCTACAAAAGATTTAAATCCTAATCAGTATGATGATACGTATAAAATTGTTAATCTAACTTTAATCCCAAACGATAAAATTAAAATACTAAAACTAAATTACGAAATTAGAAAAAATGAGTTAATTTATTTTAAACAACAAATTTTTGATGGATTTATTTCAAAAGACGAAACACAAACGGAAACAATAAATAAAACTATAGTACCGTTAATGTCGAGTAAAGAACATAATACTTCTACAAGTTTATCTAATAAGTATCTATGATTTCTTGTTTTTCCAATTATTGGAACTATCATACTCGTAATTATTTTAATTTACAAAAAAATAATTATTAAAAATAAAAGAAAACTTAATTCTTAATAATATAAATTAGGTGAACAACATTCGAATCAAAACTCATATTTATTTTTGTTGATATGAGTTTTTTCTTAACTTTTTTGATAATTATATCTTAAACTTTTAATTTTTTAGCCAAACCCCTTCAAAAGAGGTTTCTAAATAGACCCCCTTTTGAAGGGGTTTTGCATCTTCTTATCCCTGATATTATTATAAACTGGGTTTTTCTTTGTTTTTAGAATATATGATTGTACATTTTTAATGAATTAAGATATTTTTTAGGTAATTTAAACCCTTCTTCAACAAATATTTCATAAGGTGTTTTAAAATCTAGATTTCTTTGTAAACTTGTAAGGCATAATAAATAAAATACATACTTATTTCGTTATAAACTTCTGAGTAATTTAACTTTTCAAAATTACTCATTCTGATTTTTTCTCTTTCAATGTTGAAGAATTAGTGAATGATAAGGTGGAGTTATCTGAAAATATAGTTAAAAATTCATTATCTTGTTTTAGAAGATAAAAAGCGAGATAGGGGCGTTTGCAGAAAACTTCCAGTTACAATTATGGGTGCAAAAGTGCAACATGTTCAACCATATTTAATTATTCCTAAAATGGAACAATTACTTGAAAACTATAAAAATAGTAAGGAATACATAATTATTAAATTAACTAGATTTCATATAGAATTTGAACAAATTCACTCATTTATAGACGGAAACGGACGAACTGTGAGGCTATTAGTAAATTTAGAACTTATGAAATCAGGTTGCCCTCCAATGGATATTAAATTCACTGATAGAGATAAATATTACTATGCTTTTGATGGATATTATTTAAAAAATAATATATCCACAATGACTGATTTGTTTGCAAAATACTTAAATCAAAGACTTGATTATTATTTATCAATTTTAGATTTTTGAGCCTATATATAATATGTTTTAGGCAAATTAAAAATAGAGATTTTTGACATAAATCTCTATTTTTTATTACATTGATTTGTTTAATAATTCTAAAACTTCTGCTTCTGTTGATAATTCAACTGCTTTGTTTGCTAATTCTTTCATTTCAGAGTAACTTAATTTATTAACTAATTCTCTTGTTGGTAATACGTTTGATGCACTCATTGAGAATTCGTCTAATCCAAGTCCCACTAATAATGGAACTGCTCTTTTATCACCGGCCATTTCACCACACATACCAGCTCATTTTCCGTGTTTGTGTGCTCCATCAATAACATGTTTAACAAGTCTTAAAATAGATGGGTTAAGTGGTTGATATAAGTATGAAATGTTTTCGTTCATTCTATCAGCTGCCATTGAGTATTGGATTAAGTCATTTGTACCGATTGAAACAAAGTCTGCGTGTTCGGCGAATTTATCTGAAAGTATAGCTGCTGCAGGTGTTTCCATCATTAAACCAACTTCAATTTGGTCTTTATCTTTAACGTTTGGATATTTAGCTTTTACTTCATCGTAAGCTTCGTTAAATACTGCTTTAGCTTCTAAAAACTCTTTTACGTTTGTGATCATTGGGAACATAATAGCTACTTTACCAAATTCACTTGCTCTTACTAGAGCACGAAGTTGTGTTTTGAAGATATCTGGATTTTGTAAACAAAATCTAATTGCACGATATCCTAAAAATGGGTTCATTTCTTCTGGGAATTTAAAGTATTTAAGAGTTTTATCACCACCGATATCAAGTGTTCTAATAACAACTCTTTTTCCGTTCATACGTTCTACAACTTCTTTATAAGCTGCGAATTGTTCTTCTTCAGTAGGTCAGTGATCATTGTCCATGTATAAGAATTCTGAACGGAATAAACCAACAGCTTCAGAATCGTTATCTAAAACAGCATCTAAATCTTTTGGTGTACCAATATTTGCTGCTAATTCTACATGATGTCCATCATTTGTTTTTGATTCTTTACCTTTAAGTTCTTTAATTCTTCTAAGGTAATCTTCGTATTCACCTTGAAGTACTTTATATTGATTTAACTCTTCATCGTTAGGATTAACAATAACTTCACCCTTTGCACCGTTTAATGCAACAGTGTCACCATTTTTAACATTGTTCATTATTGTGTTTGTTCCAACAACTGAAGGAATTCCTAAACTACGTGCCATAATAGCTGTATGTGATGTAGGACCACCGATATTAGTTACAAATCCTTTTACATATTTTTTGTTTAATTGCACTGTTTGTGAAGGACTTAGATCTTCAGCAACAATAATAACTTCTTTATCAATGCTTAATAAATCTGGTTCTTCAATACCATTAATTACGTATAGTAATTTTTTTAGTACGTCTTTAATGTCAGCGGCTCTTTCTCTCATGTATTCATCGTCCATGTTTTCAAAAATAGCTGCAAATTCATTGTAAAATGTTTTTATTGCGTATTCTGCACTAATTTTTTCATCTTTTATTTTATTGTTAATTGTTTCGATTGCCACAGGATCTAAAACAAATCCCATATGTGCATCAAAAATTGCTTTGTGTTCGTCGTTAGTAGCTAACTCTTTAGTTTTGTTAAGCTTTTCTAAGACAACATTTCTTGCGTTTTCGTATGATTTAATTTCTTTTTCTACATCGTCTGTACTAGTTGTTATTTCTACAGGAAGTTCTTCGATTTTAAAAACTTCAGCTATAGCAATACCATTTGATGCACCAATTCCTTTTATTTTCATAATGTTACCTCGTTTTTTTGTTTGTTTTGTTTTATAAATTAGCCTTTTTTGGCCGTTTTCATTTTTCTTTATTTAAACATTTTAATAGTTAAAATACTTAAATTGGTTAAAAAAAACATGAAAACAATGCCACAAAATATGCATAAAAACCGATAAAAATGAAAAATACCTCATTTTTTGGTGAAAATGTCTATTTTTATGGCAAATTTCATATTAATAATACATTATTTATGCATAAATATATAAAATAAAAAATAATTTAGTTTTTTAAAAATGTATTACAATTATTATTATGAATAATAAAAAGACAACTAATAATGAAAATAATTTAGTTCCTGATTTAAAGAAAAAAACTCTTGATTTTAAAAAGATTCAAAAATATAAATCAGCATTTTTCAAACAAGAAACTACCCAAAACCAAGATATACTTCTTGTTAATAATGATGAAGCGATTGAGACTGAAAAAGAAAAACTAAAATTTAAAATGGGTATCTACCTTAAAAATAATAAAAAAGTTAAGATTGATTTAAAAATTTTAGTTCAAAGATATTGATGAAGAGTGCTAACAATTTTACTTGCAGCTTTTGTGTTTAATCTAGGTATATATGTTTTTTTAAGCCGTGCACAAACTATACCTTCAGGTGTTACCGGTATCCCTACTTTAATTAACTATATCATCCCTTCAACAAAAAAATATTTTTCACTAATATATTTAGGAATAAATGTTCCTTTATTCTTAATATTTGGTCGAAGGATAAAAAGATCTTTTTTAGCCTTAACAATTTTATTTATGGTATTTCAAATATTAGTTCAAACAACTATTTTTGACCAAGTACCTGTTAAGAATTTTTTTAATGAAAAATTTGTTTTAACTGCAAAAGTAAATTTAACAGGAGTGCATGATAATGATCCGTCAAATTTACTTTATACAATTATTGGTGCCGCATTAATCGGTATTGGTATTTCACTTTCATGAAAAGCTGGTGGTTCTACTGGTGGAACTGATATTATTGGTTATTATTTTTCAATGAAATCAAAGAAAAATATTGGTTTTACATTAAGTATCATTGGTTATGTAACTGCGATTGTATTTCTTGTTATTTTTGCATTTATACAACCTAATGTAGTTGCAGATGCAGATGGTAAGAAACACAAAGTAATTTTTGGAGTTAGAGAGATTTCTACTTTTATTTATGTTTTTGTAATTAACTATGTTGTTGATTTAATGTATCCTAAATACAAAAAAGTAACACTTTCAATCGTAAGTAATACACCTGATAAAATATTAGGTTATTTCAAACTTATTGATTACTGACACTCTTACAGAATTGAAAGATTCAAATCTGGATACACAGGTAAACAAGGTGTTAAGATTACTACATCAATATTAATATTAGAGTCCCCAAACTTAATTCATGACTTAAAATTCATTGATCCACATATTTGAATTTCAATTACTGATGAAAGAAAAATTATTGGTAAGTTTAATACAAATTATGTTGAATAGCGTAAAAACGCTATTTTTTTATTTTTTTAGTTCGATAAACTTAAAAACCGCACATATATTATGGAAAGGAGGAAAAATGATATTAAATCAGTTGAAAGAAATTGAACAAGATAAAATGGGTAATATTAAACCCGGATTTGCTTTTACTTCTTTAATTGCAGGTATTCCACTTTTTATAAATTCATTAGCAACTGTTCTAGGTTTCTTCAGGACCGCATTTAGTAAAAAGGGTGAAATTAAAGATAAATTAACGACTTTTAAGTGAGATGATGACATTAAAAGTTCAAGTAGTGATCAATACACAATTTTATAACTTTTAGTTATTAACTTTTATTTATTAATTAAATAAAAAAAAGTATAATTTAAATAATATGAAGAATTTATCACAATTATTAGATTTTAAGACAACTGAAATGAGAATTGCTGAATCAGCTCTTAAAAAAATTAATAAACTAGAAAAAATAGTTTCAAAATTCACAGACGAAGAATTAAAATCAAAAACTCAATTTTTTAAAGACTTATTAGCGCAAGGATATACTTTAGACGACATTAGAAATGATGTATTCGCAGTTGCTAGAGAAGCTACAAAAAGAGTTTTAGGAAAAAGACCTTACGATGTTCAAATCTTAGGTGGTATTTTACTAGATTTAGGTTCTGTTGCTGAGATGAAAACTGGTGAAGGAAAAACTATAACATCTATTGCTCCGGTTTATTTAAATGCACTTTTAGGTAAAGGTGCAATAGTTTCGACTGTTAATGAATATTTAACAGAACGTGACGCAAAAGAAATGGGTGTTGTTTTTGAATTTCTTGGATTAACAGTTGGAATAAATAAAGCTCAAATGGATCCTTATAACAAACGTAAGGCATATGCTTGTGATATTACTTACTCTGTTCACTCTGAATTAGGTTTTGATTATTTAAGAGATAATATGGTTAAAACTCTTGGAGAAAAAGTTCAAAGAGGTTTACAATTTTGTTTAATCGATGAGGTGGATTCTATTTTAATTGATGAGGCGCAAACACCTTTAATAATTTCAGGTGGTGAAACAGATGAAAATAGTTATTTTGCAGCTGATCAATTTGTAAGAACATTAGGTTCTGAAGATTACATTATCGATGAAGAAAGTAAAGCGATAGCACTTACTCATTCTGGTATTGCAAAAGCTAATAAATTCTATCAAACAGATAACATTTATAATATTGAAAATTCAGAAAATATTCATTTAATACAAAATGCACTTAGAGCACATAAAGTTATGCGTATCGATGTTGAATACATAATTAGAGAAGGAAAAATTGAACTTGTTGATGCATTTACTGGACGTATAATGGATGGTCGTAGTTATTCTGAAGGATTACAACAAGCAATTCAAGCGAAAGAACAAGTAGAAGTCGAACCAGAAACAAAAACACAAGCAACAATAACATATCAAAACTTTTTCAGGATGTTTAAAAAACTTTGTGGAATGACAGGTACAGGTAAAACAGAAGAACAAGAATTTATAGACATTTATAATATGAGAGTTAATGTTGTTCCTACAAATAAACCAATTGCTCGTATTGATGAACCCGATTCAATATTTTCACATTACATGGATAAATGAGATGCTGTCGTCTTAAAAATTAAAGAATTATACGAAAAAGGACAACCGGTTTTAGTTGGTACAGCTCAAATCGAAGAGTCCGAATTATTACATAAATTATTATTACAAAAAGGTATTCCTCATACCGTTTTAAATGCTAAACAAAACGCAAGTGAAGCTGATATTATTTCGAAAGCAGGACAAGTAAAATCTGTCACAATAGCAACAAACATGGCTGGTCGTGGAACTGACATTAAGCCTTCTCAAGAAGCTATTGCTTTAGGTGGTTTATATGTTTTAGGAACTGATAAAGCAACTTCTAGAAGGATAGATAATCAGCTTAGGGGTCGTTCAGGTCGTCAAGGTGATGTTGGTACAAGTAAATTTTTCGTTTCATTAGATGATCAATTGATGAAAAGGTTTGCAAGTTATGACTCTTTAATTGAAGCATATGCAGATTCTAAAGGTAAAGAAATTACTTCTAAAAACTTAAAATTTGCCTTCAATCATGCTCAAAAGAAAATTGAAGGATTTAACTACGACTCAAGAAAATCAGTTTTAAATTATGATGATGTTATTCGTCAACAAAGAGATTTAATTTATTCACAAAGAGATTTAATATTAGTTACTCCTAATATACAAAAAGTTATGCGTGGTATGATTACTTCATCAGCTAGATCTATAGTTAAAAATAGAGAATATAAATTACATAATCATACATATAATTACGAAGCACTTGTTAACTTTTTAAACGAAAATATAGGTAAATTGGTAGAATTTAATTTTAATTTAGATAAAATAAGTTCTATTCACGAAACAGATCTTACAGAATATGTTTCAAATATTATTTTAAACGTTTACGAAGAATGAACTAAGAATGCATTAAATTACTCAGATATAGAAACTATTGATGCTATTGTTAGAGAAACAATTATTAGTGTTTTAGATGATAAATGACAAACACATATTAATAGAATGGACAAATTAAGATCAAATGTTAATTTAGTTCAATACTCTCAAAAGAATCCTTATCAAATTTATACAGAAGAAGGAACTAAATTATTTGATGCTATGATTGATGATATAGCATACGAAGTTATGCTTTCTGTTTTCTCAAATAGAATTGGTAGAAAATCACTAATAACAAAAGATATGAAAACTGATCCTATTTTCCAACAAATATCTCAAAACTTTGCCTTTGATACTAATAAAACATTAGAAGAACAAGAATTAGATTTAATTAATTTCTATAACGCAGTAAAAAACAGGTTAAAAGAACAAGGACATAATTAAAAATAAATGTAAAAACCCCTAAATTCGAATTTAGGGGTTTTTAAATATAATCATTTTTTATTTTTGTTTTTCTTCTTTATTATTGAATGTTTGAATTAATCTAACACATCAATTTGGTAATGTTTGTGCATCTTCTGATGGTTCTTTTAACATAAATATACCTATTATAGAAGTTAAGGACACTAGTATTATGACGACAAAACCAATTATTGCATACACTAATGTATTATTATATCCAAGTGAATTTCCTATAATTGGAATTAATGAAATTATAATTGTAAATAATGTAAATATAATATAACCTAACCCTCAAATTAGAGAGAACATTCAACACATTTTTCTAACATTATTATTCTTGTATTCGTGTGGAAGATTTAAAATAACACCTTGAATACCTCATAGTAATAATCCGGAAATAAATCCGAATAGATAAAAGAATATATAACCAGCTGTGTGTTCATTTGTTACTGATGTTTTGAAGATCACTAATGATAAAACGTAGAATAAAATTCCTAAAGTTAACAATAGTGCAATATATCATTTTCTTTTTATATTATATTTTGAATAAGCTCCTACTGTGATTGGTCCGATAAATACTGCTGATAAGTAAATTATTACTCATATTTTTAAAGTTTTAGTAAATCCGGTTACCCCTGAGATATCTTGGAACATTTTTGTTGTGAATATAACCGGGAAAACTGAGGCGCTTAATCATCCACCAAAAAGTAGAACTCATGAGTATGTTTCTTTAGTTTTTAAGTATTTTCATAATATTCTAAAACCGTTTTCTTCTTTTTTAGCGTATGTTATCTCAGTTTTTTTAGGCACATCAAATTTTAGTCCAAATATTATCATTACAACTAACGGAATTAAATTAAGTGAACTTAGAATAGTTAATATTAATTGTCAATTTCTTACAATTGCTTTTGCTCCTTCTATATTTGTAGTTACAAAAGGTAAAATAGCAATTATTGTTCCGAGTGGATAAGTAAGAATACCAAATGATGATAAAACAGATTTTTGTTTTTTATTAAAGAAACTAGCTATAACCGGTTGAGTTAATATAATTGTCATTGTTCCACCGATTGCCATTAAAGTACGCATTATTAAAAATAAAGCATAATAACCACTTGAATGTGGTAAATATTGTGCTGGTATACCGAATAATGTAAGCGAAATAGCTACTATTGTTGTTTTCTTGTGGAAAAGTTTAACTAATAATAAAGCTACAACAACTGAACCTATACCTCTACCAAGTGTTACACCCCAGTTAGTTGCTTGCGTCATAAAGTCAAAGGATTTATCTTTGACTATCTTAAAGTGTGCTAATATTCCAAAGTTATCACCACCTTCAACATAACCTTGACCGTTTAGTGCTCCTGCAAAACCTCAATTAGTTATAAAAATTAAGTATGCAAATATTATAAAAAACCATAAAAATATTCCATATCCAACTTTATGTTTCTCACTATAAAATTTTAAAAAATTAACTGCTTTATCAATCATTTTATTAACCTTCTTTATCTGTTATTTGTCTCAATAATAATACACCAATATTTTTAAAATTTATAAAAAAAATGCAAAAAGTGCATTTTTTTAAATGAAAATCAATGTTTTTAGTTAAATTTACTAATTGTAAACTCTTTATCAGATAAATCAATGTTTTCAAAACTAGTATCGGAAGGTGAATCAATTTTTAATAATGCATCTTTTTGAGCTAAATTTATTCTAGCTTTTAGAGATGTTTTTAAAACCACAATATTTTGATCTTTGAATTCAAGATTAGTTTTTTCAAAATCTATTTTTGAGGCTTTGTTAGTATCTAAACCATTGAATAAACTTCTAATAAACTCTTCTTTTTTCTGAATATTATTTTCAATATTTTTATATTCAGTTTTTAATGATTCAAAATCATCGTACTTATTCAATGATGATTCATTAATTTCTATAGAGCTTTCATTTGAAAAACCAACATAGTTTTTGATATTTTCAAAATTCATTGTTTTAAATCCGTCAACTTCTAAAACAACCTTATCATATAATTTTGCTGGTGATGTATTTTTTAAGTATAAGCTCACAACTAAGAATAATTTACCTTCTAAATCGTTTGCATAAGAATTAAAATAAACATTGTATTTTTTATCAAAAATATTTATTAATTCTCCTCTTTTACCAAGAAGGTAAAAATCTTTTTTCTCTAATTCTGCACTTGTTGGTATTTTCTTTACTTTGAAAAGTTTTTTTCAATATTCATTATTTGCGTCTACATTATTTGTAGTTTTGATAACTGGATTTGAAGCGTAAGCACTTGCGTAACTTTTTTTAATTTCAGAATTAAATGTTCCGAAATTAAATGAATGTAATTGTTCTTTTTCTGAAATTTGGTTACTTTTACTTGCTACTAAAGCTCCGGTTATACCAGCGATTGATGCTCCAATCACGAAAGCTCCAAAAATTACTTTTAATTTTTTACTCATTATTTCCTTCCTCGAATGTTTGGTTTATATCCGATATTAATTGATCTATTCCTGTTTTAGCCTCTGATGAAACTATAAAATAATTATCAAATTTAAATTTATCTCTATTTAATTTAATGCTTTTAAGCAAGCTGCTTTTATCTTTTTGTTTTAATTTATCAGCTTTTGTGAATACTAAAGTATATCTAAGGCCAATTCTATTTAAAAATTCAATAACATTTTCATCATTCTTAGTGATACTATGTCTTGAGTCTATTAATAAGTAAATTTTAATTAAATTTTTTCTTTCTATTAAAAACTCTTCAATCATTTTCATCATTTGATCAATTTTTTCTTTTGAAAGTCTAGCGTAACCGTATCCTGGTAAATCTACAAAAACTGCACCAAATTCATTTTCAAAGAAATTTAACATTTGTGTTCTACCTGGAGTTTTTGAAACTCTAGCTAATTTTTTATTATCTACAATACTATTTATTAAACTACTTTTACCTACGTTAGAGCGACCTCAAAACGCAATTTCATTATTGTTATGTTCATATCAATTTTCGGGTTTGTTGGATGATTTTACAAATTTAAACATCTTTTTCCTTTTCTTTTAGAGATTTAATCAATGATGAAGAATAATTTTTATACTGTTCATCAGGTAAAATGAAAACTGTTTCTAAGTTATTATTTAAAATTTTATTACCAGAAGCTAAATCTAACTCATATTCTAAATCATTTGTATTTCTGATGGATCTAATTAAATATTTTACATCTAACTCTTTTGCAATGTTTGCAGTTAGTTTATTTTCTCCATTGATAATTACAACGTTTTCTAAATTTATGATTTGTTTTTTTATATTATTTATGTTTTTAATTATATCATTTTTTTCTTTATCTGGATTTTGAGCAACAACCAAGTAAACGGTATCGAAAAGAACTGCTGATTTTTCTAAAATAGATTTGTGACCGTCGTGAAAAGGATTAAACGACCCTGCGTATATAGCTTTATGATTCATAGATTTTTACTACATTTTGTGCTATTAGTAATTCTTCGTTTGTTCTTATAACAAACACTTTAATTTCAGAATCTTGACTAGAAATTAATTTGTATTCATCTATTTGAGATTCATTTAATTGATCGTCAATAATTATGTTTTTAATATTAACTTTAGATAAAATTAACTTTCTTAATGTGCTATTGTTTTCACCTATTCCAGCAGTAAATACAATAGCATCAACTTTTGGTCCTACTTTATTTAAATAATTAACTAAATAATCAACTACCTTTTGTGCATATAATTCAAAAGCAAAAATAGCGTCTGGGTTATTTAATTTAATTTCTTTTTGTATGTCTCTCATATCACTAGAAATTCCTGAAACTCCTAGCATACCACTTTTTTTGTTTAAAATTTCTGTTAATTCACTAATTGTTAAACCTGATTCTTTAATTAAGAATTCATGTATTGAAGGATCGATATCTCCTGAACGAGTACCCATCATAATTCCTGCTAATGGAGTTAAACCCATTGAAGTATCGATCGATTTATTATCTTTAATAGCACAAAGACTTGCACCATTTCCTAAGTGAACATTAACGAAGTTAACCTTATCTTTGTTCAATATTTCTTTTAGTTTTAAAGTTATAAATTGGTGTGAAATTCCGTGTGCTCCATATTTTTTAATATTATATTTTTCGCTAATTTCTTTTGGGAGTGGATAAGTGTAATTAACTTTATCTATTGTTGTGTGGAATGCTGTATCAAAATCTGCTGTAAGCTTTGATTTTGGAAACATTTTTTGAAATCCCTTAATTGTTTTAATTGCAGCAGGATTATGTAATGGTGCATAAATTGAAATATCATCAATGATTTTAATTTCTTTTTCACTTAATTTTGTTGTTGAATTAAAATATTTACCACCTTGAACAATTCTAAAACCAATATATTCAATTTCTTCTTTGTTTTTAACTAAATTCATGCTTTGCATAAGCTGATAAATTCCTTCAACTGCATCGTCATGATTTTTTAAGACCATCTGTAATGTTTCTTTTTGGTTATCTGTTTTAATTGTTATAGCTCCATCACTTAGTCCGATTCTCTCTGCTAAACCGTTTGCAATTAATTTAAAAGTATTTTTTTCAAAAATACTTATTTTTATTGAACTACTTCCCGGGTTTACTGCTATTATTTTATTCATTTTTATCTCCAATTTGTAATACTGTAATGTAAATTGTATAAATTATATCCTTAATTTTAGCACCTCTAGATAAATCGTTTGCAGGTTGATTTAAACCTAATAATATAGGACCGAATGCATCATATTTAGCTAAATATTGAACCAGTTTATATCCAATGTTAGCGGAATTAAGATCCGGAAAAACAAAAGACGTAAAATCAATATTATATAAATTGTTATCTTTTGTTTTTTTATAACGAACTTCTTTATCAAAAGCGGCATCAAATTGAACTTCTCCAATCACTTTACGATTTTCAATTTGATCTTGTAATAATTTAGCTACTTCTCTGATTTTATTTGTTTGTTCATTTTGAACACTACCATAAGTTGAAAAACTTAAGAAAGCTAGATTACTTTTTATATTTAGTTTTTCTAAAAAATCAATATGATTTTTCCCTATGTTGTATAAGGTTTTTTCATTTATATCAATATTAACAGAAGGATCACTAAAAAAAAGAGTATTGTCATCTTTAACTAAAAACATTAAAGATGACAATCTTTCAGTATTAGGTGCTAATCCTATTATTTTTAATGTTGCTCTAATAAAATCGGCGCTAGTATATGAAAGTCCACCGACTACTCCGTGAAAATAACCTTTTTTAAGTAAAATTAAACTTGAATATAACTCATCATATTTATCAAACGTAGAATTAACTACTTCGTGTGATTCTTTACCTTTTCTTAGTTCATAATAGAAATCCTTTTTATCTAAAAGGGCATTTTTGTATTTGTTTTTAATATCGGCATATTTAAATAATTTAATTTTTGGATGATTTTTAAAAAAATCAAGTGTTTCATTGATTATCGGATCGTTATCAACCAACAAAATTTTCACTTCATTATTTAAATTGCTTATTTTTTTGTCTATTTCTTTATAAAAATTCATTTGTTCCTTATTTATTTATCATATTTAATTTTAAATAAATTTATAAAATAAAAAATAAGAATTTTTAATTTGTAGTGCAAAAGTGGTTATTATTGTGATAAATTAATATTTTTTAATTATGTGTTTAAAAGTTATTATATAATTCTTTATACCAAGAGGAAAATAAATAACAAATAACAAAAACGCAATATAATCGCATTAAGCGAAAAAATACTTAGTTAATTATAAGATTATAAAACGATTTTATTAATTTATCTAAATAAAGTTCAAATTTACACTTTATTGATTTTTATTTATCAAATTTTGGGATTTTTACACAAATATGAAAATATTTGTAACTCTTTATTTTAAGAAAGGAAATAATGAAAGCAATTTTCAGAAAAAGAGCAACTTCTGAGAAAAAACAGAAAATGAATAATAGTGATTCTAGCAAATTACGTAAAATTTTGTCTAAAATTTCAGGTGCATTTATGTTACCTATTTCTATTATGTCAATCGCTGGTTTATTCTTAGGGGTTGGGGCTGCGATTAGTGGCCAGGGTGCAGATGGTTCTGCACTACAGACTTTCGGTAATGCTATTAGCGCGTTGGGTAGTCCAGTCTTCGCAGCATTACCGTTATTATTTGCATCAGCATTCGTAATAGCATTTACCGATGAAGCTGGTGTAGGTGTATTTGCGACCATAATTGGTTATATGGTTTTCTTAGCCATCCAGGCCGTATTTATTACACCTGTTGAAAAGGATGTATTCTTAATGGATCCTACAACAAAAGAATTTATTCTAAACAATGGTGAAAAAGTTAAAACAGGTACAGAACTTGTTGGATACAAAATTTTATTCACACAGGGTGGACGTAATCCTGAAACACTTAAAAAATTAGTTGGTTCAACTTTAGGTGTTACATCATTACAAACATCTGTTTTTGGTGGTATTGCAGTGGGTCTTACAGTACAATATCTATACAATAGATTCCATGTAATTCAACTACCAAAATTCTTATCATTCTTTGGTGGTAAGAGATTCGTTTCAATAATAACAATACCAGCGTCATTTGCATTAGCGATGTTATTCTTATTATTTTGACCATGAGTGGGGGTTGCATTAAACTCATTCGGGAACGCATTACAAAAAGTTCCATATGGTATTGAATCATTAATCTTCGGGTACTTCGAAAGATCATTAATACCATTTGGTCTACACCACGTATTTTACGCTCCACTATGATATTCTAGTGCTGGTGGTAGCGTTAGTGAGTCATTAAACGTATGACAAGAGGGTATTGCAAATGCAGGTGATACTCTTGAAGCAGGAGCTACTTTAAAAGCTTTAATTAAAACAGTTACAGAAAACCCAGACAAGTTTAAAGGTGATTCAACTGCAGCCGTTAACTTATTAGAGTTTAACTTCAATGCTGTTGATTATTCAATTACAAAAGCAAGTGGAGAAGTTCTTAAATTTAATAAACCTATATTCCAATTTGTTGCAGAGGATTTAGGTATTAAAATTGGTAGATTTGCCGATGGTAAATTTGCAGTTATGATGTTTGGTTTACCAGCAGCAGCTGTTGCCATGATTTTTGCAGCACCAAAAGAAAATAGAAAAGTAGCAGCAGGTACAGTATTACCAGCAGCATTCACTTCATTAGTAACAGGGGTTACAGAACCAATTGAATTTACATTCTTATTCTTATCACCTCTATTATTCTGAGGTTTCCACGCATTCACAATAGCTACATCATTTATGTTTGCAAACTTATTAGGAGTTCACATTCCTATGGTATTCTCAGGTGGAATTTTAGACTTAACACTTTACGGAATTATTCCAGTTGCTAAAGGAACACAATTCTACTACGTACTTGTTTTAGGTTTAGGATATGCACCAATTTACTTCCTTGTATTCTACTTCTGAATCAAAAAAGCAGACTTAGCTACACCAGGACGTGGTGGAAATACAAAACTATTTACTAAAAAAGACTTTTTAAGTAAAAAACAACAAGAAACAAATTCTTCAAATGCAAAATTTGAAAATATCGACCAACAAGCTTTAGCATTAGTTCAAGCATTTGGTGGTCTAGAAAACATTAAAGCATTTAATAACTGTGCTTCAAGACTTAGATATGATGTTAAAGACACATCTAAAGTTAATGAAGGTTTACTTAAACAAGCAGGTGCTTTTGGGGTTAAATTCGAAGGTCAAACACACGTTCAAGCTATTTTAGGTCCATCAGCTGAACAAGTTAACTCAAAAATTAAATCACAAAGAAATTTAATTGCTGAATGAGAACAAGCACACAAAGAAAATAACGTTTCAACTCAAGAACTTGCGGCAAATAATGTTGTAACTACACCAGTTGTAAATCAAACTAATGATGAATTAGTAGATGCAAGCGCACTTGATAGAAAATCAGTTAAAATCAAAACAGTTGCTAAAGGTGAAATTTTACCTTTAGAATCTCTTAAAGACGGAGTATTCTCAGAAAAATTAATGGGAGATGGATTCGTAGTTAGATTTGACGCTGAAAAAGTTGGAAATGTTTATTCACCAGTTAAAGGTACAATTGTTTCGTTATTTGATTCTAAACATGCGTATGGTATCGAAACAAAAGATGGTGTTAAAATTCTAGTACACATTGGAATTGATACTGTTAAATTAAATGGTGAAGGTTTCAAATCACATGTAAAAATGGGACAAAAAGTTAACGCAGGAGATAAATTAGCTTCAGTTGACTTAGGTCTAGTTCAAAAACACGGATACTTATCTGATGTAGTTGTTATCGTATTACAAGAAAGTACTTTAAATAAGTTTAGTCTTATTGAAGGAAAAACAAAAGCTCTAACAACATCAGAAATGGTCGGAACAGTAGTTAGATAAAAATAAAAATTCTCGCAAATTAGTGCGAGAATTTTTCTATACTTTAACCTTTAATTGTTAAAATCAATATTACTATTGCTACACTTAAAAATACTACTGACATGAATAAAGGGAAGTTGTATTTAGCTCTTTGTCAAGCTGGTAAGTACATACCTGTAGATTCATATTTAATGTTTTTTTGTCTAGGGTTATCTTTAATATATTGTTCTAGTTGTTTTTCTTTGAAAGAAGTTATTTTTAATTTCGAATTCCTATGAAAGAAAATCATCATCAATGAAAGTAAAACTAACGCAATCATTAAAATTATTTTAGCTCATAAAGGAAGAACGGATAATCCTTTACTAGGCTCAACATCGAACTGGGTCGAGTTTAAAATTATATTTAAGTTGTTTTTTGATATCACGTTTCCTCTTTCGTTTATTAATTTTTAATTAATAAAACTTATTTTTTAATTCTTATAATTAATTTTAAAGAAATTTAGAAAAATAATAAGCATATAGTTTTATTTTTATTCAAAATATGAAATATATGATGGTGTTCCATAAAAATATCAATATAAAATGATAAAATTTTTTTGTTAGTATTAATTTAATACAACGATTTAAATTTTAAAGGAGAAATATGGTAGGAAAAATTATTGGAATTATTTTTGCAGTTATTTTTTTATTGCTTTTAATTATTATAGCGATATCATCGATAAAAGTTATTCCACAGACTAAATTTGCTATTGTTGAACGTTTAGGAAAATATAATAAAACATTAGAAAATGGTATTAACTTTATAATTCCGTTCATCGATAGAGTGGTAGCTAGTGAAAACTATAAAGAAAAGGTGTTAGACTTCCCTGAACAAGACATTATAACTAAGGATAATGCAACAATTAAAGTGGATACAGTTGTTTATTTAAAAATAACTGATCCAAAATTATTTATTTATGGTGCTGAAAATTCAATGAAAGCAATTGAAAATCTTTCTGCAACTACATTAAGAAACTTGCTTGGTGAATTAGAGTTAGATGAAACTTTAACATCAAGGGATACAATTAATTCTAAATTAACAATAATCTTAGATGAAGCATCTGATTCTTGAGGAATTAAAGTACACCGTGTCGAAATTAAAAACATAATTCCGCCAACTGACATTCAAAACGCAATGGAAAAACAAATGCGTGCAGAAAGAGAAAAAAGAGCTAATATATTAGAAGCTGAAGGTTCTAAAGCATCATCAATCTTAATTGCTGAAGGTCAAAAGGAAGCTAAAATATTACAAGCAGAAGCTGAAAAACAATCCCAAATTCTTAAAGCTGAAGCTAAAAAAGCAACTGAAATTTTAGAAGCTGAAGGTAAAAAGAAAGCGATTGACTTAATTAATGAAACTAATTTAAATAATCAAATTTTAACACTAAAAGCAATTGAGCAATTAAAAGAAATTGCTAATGGTAAGGCGACAAAAATTTTCTTACCTTCAAATCTAACTTCATTAGCAGGTACTATGTCGTTAGCTTCTGAATTATTTGATAAAGACAAAGAAAACAAAAAAGAAAAATAGGATTTTATGAAATACCATTAATATAAGAGATGGTATTTTTTAATTCGACTTATACAACTTTTTTTGAGAAATAAAAAGTTTATTCCATAAATATGAAAAAAATATTGCTTATGTATCAAGTTTCCCTTTTAATTACAGAAAGTTATAAAAATCAGTATATATATGTTCTATAATAAAGTTAAATATATATGTATAGTTTTAATATTATCGGAGGTAAAAATGTACAAATATAAAGCAAAATTAATCTCAAGTGGAGAAGTTATCGCGAAAGCAAACACACTTGATGAATTAGAAGGATTAATTAAAGGATTTCGTAGAGGTCAAAAACATGGAATTCATACACAAGGTAATGAAAAAATAGAAGTAATTCATGTTGAAAGAGATCACTTAAAAGGTGAAAGCTACTCTAAGGATATTTTAATTAAAATAGTTTAATTAAATCATGATTTAAAAAGTAACGATAAATAAACTATCGTTACTTTTTATTTGCCTAATAATGTAGGTATTCCAAAAATAATAAATGATATTGATACGTTAATTATAATTATTCAAAACAGAGAATAGTTTTTCTTAGCTAGTCAATATGAATATAATATACCCACTGGAACAAAAATCTTCAGTAATATATTTTTATAACCTATGAAAATATTTTTACTATTCAACATTGCATATTTATCAACACCTTTGTTGAATGTAATTTCAGGTGCGAACACTCCGATAAATAATTGAATTGCTAAACTAATAATTATTCCTGAAACAATAGGCTTCATAATTGTCATTAAGTTTTTTGTAAATGTATTAGTTCTAAACTTGCTTATGTATTTCATCGCTAATAAAACCATGATAATTGCTGGTAAGCAGAATACTAAATAAGTTAAGAAAATTGCTAGGTATCCTCATCATTCACCGTTAGCTACTAAATAACCAGTGAAAAAAGCAAATTTAGTAGATACAACACCAGGTGTTGTGTTTGAAACTGTAAATATTTTATTGATTGTATCATCATTAATATTAGAACCAAAAGCAGAATTTAATAAATTTCACATTCAACTAAAGATAGGCATGAATACCTGGCCACCACCAAAAACAATTAATGAAACTAAAATTAATAGTGGTATTGAAACTAATAGTGCTATCATTATTTTGCTCCTTTAGTTTTAAAATATTTAACTATAAAATAAACTAATGATACGCATATAATAGCAACAAAAGGTATATTATACGGCGAAGGTATAAATAAACAATAGCATGCTGTGAATAAAAATGCTGGAATTCATATTATTTTTGGTAAGGCTTGATTTGATTGCTTAATATATCTTTCTGCGAATCTTATTAGAAATGCTATTATAGAAACTAATACACCTACAGAAATTATTTTTATATATTTATCATTAATAAGGCTAAATAATAATAAAAATCCAAATGCCATTAAAACATGCGGTAAGATGGCGAATAAAGTAACAATTGTACCTCAAAATTTACCTAACCTTTTAACAGCAATATAAGATAAAGTTTCTATAACGGATGCTCCTGGTATCATATTTGTGACAATGACAAGGTCATCAAATTCAGTTTTTTCCAATCATTTTCTTTTATCGACAACTTCTTTTTTAACTATTGGTAGTAGAGCATTACCTCCACCAAAACCTACAAAAGTGACTTTAATTATCATTATAAAAACTTCATACATTTTTTTTATAAATTTTTCTTCATTCTTCATTTTCACTCCTTGTAAAATTATTATAATATTTTCTTTTGCTTTTATAAAAATATATTATAATAATTCTACATATAGTCAAATATGGCGATCGTGGTGAAGTGGCTAACACAGCGGGTTGTGGTCCCGTCATTCGCGGGTTCGAATCCCGTCGATCGCCCCAGAAGGCTATATTTTTTTATTTCTTTTATATCATTATTTTTATCCGAAAAAATAAAAATTACGTATAATATTACTAATTAGTAATATATGGAGATACATATGAATTTTAAAAACATAAAAAAAATATTTTATTTAGCAAGTTTATCATCATTACCTATGGTTGCTTTTTCTTGTTCAAACCAATCAAGTAATTCTAGTTCAAGT
The DNA here is from genome assembly GCF_013348745.1 of Mycoplasma sp. OR1901. Classification (NCBI taxonomy): domain Bacteria; kingdom Bacillati; phylum Mycoplasmatota; class Mollicutes; order Mycoplasmatales; family Mycoplasmataceae; genus Mycoplasma; species Mycoplasma sp. OR1901. The sequence continues at coordinate 280,873 of NZ_CP054666.1, forward strand.
AGCGAAGAATCTAAAGTTAATTTTAATGAAGCAAAAAACAGTAAAGATGTTAAAGAAATTGCAAAACTTTTCAATATTAATTTAAATTCAGTAGAAAAACAATTAGATTGAAATGAATTTAAAGAAGAATATATGAAAGTTCAATTCGATGAACAAAAATCATCTGAATTTTTATCATCAAATTGAGTTACATTTATAGCAAATCTAACAAATTTCTATGCAAAATCTTACCCTAAAACTTCCGAAAATAATGGTTGATTTTTATTCCCCGATACAGAAAAAGGGAAACATACAAAATTATATATTCACGTTTTAGGTATTGTTCCACAAGAAACTTTTTCAAAAACCCACTCTCATATTCAAATACCAAATAAGGATATTAAGTTAAATTCTTCATTAACTAACTTTTCGAGTTCAGCTATGATAAATGAAGAAAATAACGATGAAAAAGTAATATTTTTAACTAAAAAAAGAACAGTAATAAAAATAACAGAATCACAAGGTAAAATAAAAATATTATCTCCAAGTTATACATTTTTACCTCAAGATATTAACTCAAGTTTTGTTCGTTCGGTATCTATAGGTAATGAATATATAGAGTTTTTATTTAATAAAAATAGACAAAATAGAACACAAACAGATTTTGAAAAATTTGAAAATATGACATTTGATGTAGGTGTTCCTTATAAATCATTTTTAATATTAAAATAGGTTAGTTTTTATAAAAAAGCTAATTTTTTTATTTTTTAATAATTTATATATAAAATAAATTTCAATTTTATGTCAAAAATGATAAAATAATAAAAGATTATATTAATAGTTAATAATTTAATCAAAAAAGTAAAGAATAACGATGGATTCACTTGGGTGTGCCTAAATAATTAGAGGTGCTAGGTGTTCGAAATCGTTACGATAAAAAACAAACTAAAAAGGAAATTTAAAATGACAGAAAACAAAAAAGTTGAAAACAACACAAAAGAAGTTAAAGAAACAAAAATGCCAATTGTTTCAAGAACAAAATTATTAGAAGCTGGTGCTTACTTTGGACACAAAACATACGCATGAAATCCAAAAATGAAAGAATACCTTGTTCCTAATAGAAAAAATAGAGGTGCTCACATTATTGACATCTTCAAAACACAAAAATATTTAGAATTCGCTTACTCATTAGTAAATTCATTAGCAGCTAAAAACGCACAATTTATTTTTGTTGGTACAAAAAAACAAGCTAAAGACGCTATTAAAGCAGCTGCTGAAAGAACAAACTCATTATATGTAACAGAAAGATGATTAGGTGGAACTCTTACAAATAATGAAACAATTATGAAACGTGTACAAAAAATGGAAGAATTAGAAGCTAAAGCAGCAGATAATTTCAAAGGTTACACAAAGAAAGAAGCTTTAAACTTCACAAAAGAATTAGAAAAATTACACAAAAACTTAAACGGGATTCGTTCAATGAAACGTTTACCAAATGTTATGATAGTAGCTGATCCAATTCAAGATGAAATCGCTGTTAAAGAAGCTAAGAGAAAAGGATTAAAAGTTATTTCAATACTTGACTCAAACGCTAATCCAGATTTAGTTGATTTCGGAATCCCAGCAAATGATGATTCAGCAAAATCAATTACACTTATCATTACAGTATTAGCTGATGCTATTGCTAAAGCAAAAGGTGGACAACAATTATTCGCTTACCAAGATGATGAAAAAGTTGTTTTACCAGAATTTCAACCAAAAAATACTTCAAACAATGAAGTAAGAGAAACAAAAAAACAAGTAGAAAATAATTAATAAAAAGGGGTTATTATATGTCAGTAAACAAAATGGAATTAATCAAAGAATTAAGAGCAAGAACTAACTCACCATTCGGTGATGTTAAAAAAGCTTTAGAAGCAACAAATTACGATATTGAAGCTGCTATTGATTGATTAAAAGAAAATGGAATCGTTAAAGCTGCTAAAAAAGCTGGTAGAGTTGCTGCTGAAGGAGCTGTTACTGTTGCAGGTGACGAAAAAAGAGCTATTTTAGTTGAAATTAACTCAGAAACAGATTTCGTTGCTCAAAACGAAAAATTCTTAAGCTTATTAAATAAAGTTGCGTCAGCTTTATACGAAGCTAAAGTAACAACACTTGAAGAATCTTTAAATGTTAAATTAGAAAACGATTTAACAGTTGAACAAGAATTATTAAATGCTACAGCAGTTATTGGTGAAAAAATTTCATTACGTAGAGTTTTAACAGTTGAAGCTCAAGAAAATGAAGTTTTAGGTATTTACGTTCACGCAAATAGCCAAATTGCTGCAGTTACTGTATTAAACGGTAAAAATTCTGAAGTGGCTAGAAATATATCAATGCACGTATCTGCATTAAACCCTGAATTCGATAAAGTTGAAAATATTCCAAATGATCGTTTAGAGTCAGTAAAAGCAGGATTCACAAAACCTGCAGGATTTGAAAATAAACCAGAAAAAATTCAAGAAAAAATCGTTGAAGGTTGATTAGATAAACAACTTTCAGAATTTGTTTTAGAAAAACAAGCATATGTTATTGATGATTCATTATCAGTTGAAAAATACTTAAACACAACTGATTCAAAATTAGTTCAAACATACAGATTCGAAGTTGGTGAAGGTATTGAAAAAGTACAATCAGATTTCGCTTCTGAAGTTGCAAGTATGGTTAAATAATAATTTAAAAAGTAAAGTTTGATGCTTTACTTTTTTTATATTAAATTGACATTTTTTGAATAATAGACATTATTAAATTTTCGTATGAAGTAATAACACTTTCTATTTCTGTTAAATTATTTTTAATTAGTTTTCTAGTTTTTTCTGCATCGGCAACTTCAACAGGGAAACTAATTCCGTAACCATTATAATTAACGTTTGAATCAATTCATTTTGCTTCTTTAGATTTTCTGACCATATCTTTCAATAATTTTAATGAGTTTTGTAGACCTAATTTAGATTCATTAATTAAAGTGTTTAATGTGTTTATTCTTTCTTGTTTTTGACCACTTATTATTTCTATTTGTCTAATTCTTTGAGTTAGTTCATCTATTGTTCTTTTTGATTGTTTTAATTCTTCAATTTTTGAATTTAATTCTTCATTCATTTTATTTTTTTGTTCTTGTAGAGCTTCTATAGTTTGATTATTTTTTAAGTTATTTTCGGTTAATTGTGAAATAATTTGATCTTTACTTTGTATTTCAGAATTATAATTTTTTATTAATATTTTATAGCCATCAATTTCTTTATCTTTTTGTGCAACGACTTCCAGTAGTGCTTGATATTTATCTTTCTCTTTTTCGTATTTTGCTGTGGTTTCTAATAGATTATTTGTTAAATTACTAATGTTTTGTCTAGCGTCTTCTAGTTCTAGTTTTATTCTTTCATTTTCTTGAGTCATAACTACCAATTTATTGTTTAAGTCGTTATTGTTACTTGTTAAAACTATTATTTCATTTTGTTTTTCTTCATTTTCTTTGTTTAATTTTTCAATATCATTAGTCATTTTTGTTATTTGATTACTTAAAATAGTTATTCGTTCTCTATTTATTTTATTCTCGTTTTGTTCTTCTTTTAATCTTTGACTTAATTCGTGTATATTATTGTTCAATGATTCGATTATATTTTGATTATTTACGATAACACTATTTAAACTTTCTATTTCAATTCGATTATTATTTATTATTGTATTTAAATTATTAATTTCCATCTCGTTATTGGAAATTATTTCGTTCTTAGAAGTTAAATTATCATTTAAACTATTTATTTCTGCTTGCTTGTTTTTTATGTTGTTTTTACTAATTTCATTCAATTCCTTTAGATCTTCAATAGTAATTTTATATTCATTATTTTTATTTTCAATTTTTTTAATTTCTGAATTTAATTTTTCTATTATTTTATCTTTATCTTGAATGTTTAAAGATAATAATTGTATTATTTCAGTTGATCTATTATGTAATACTCTATTTTCTTTATGGACATTCTTAATTAGGTTTGTATTTAATTGTAGCTTACTTATTTTTACTGAAATTTCATTTATAAAATTATTATTATCATTTAATTTATTTATTAGACTATTAATTTTATTTTCTAGATTGTAAATTTCAGTGTTTATCTTGTTGACTTGTAATAAATTTTCTTCATTTTCACTTTTTAATAATTTGTTATTTTGTATAAGTATTATATTTTTATCATTGTCTTCATTAGATAATATGTTCTGATTATTTTTTGAGATAAGAAATTCATTTTGTTCAATTTTATTATTTAATGACTTAACTTTGTTTCTTTGTTCTATTAATTTAGTGTTGTAGTTGTTTAGTTCAATTTTAATTGAATCATTCTTTTCTATGATTTCATTAATTTTATTATTAGCAATATCGAACCTTTCACTAATTTGATCGATAACACCAAGTATCATATCGCTTACATTATTTAAAGTAGATATAGATTTATTATTTATAAAGATGTATTTTTCAAGATTATTTTTATTGCTTGCTTCATAAAAATCATTTACTTCATTTTTTATATTTTTTAGTACTTGTATATTTTTGTTAAAAACATCTGTATTAGATGTTATTGCAATTTTAGTTTTTATATATTCAAATAAATTTATATTTGAATCTATGTTTTGATTAAAAATTTTAACAAGAACTTCATTGTATATATTTAAAATTTTTAAATCAATTTTACTGATATTTTTAACTTTATTTATAAGATTTGAAACTTCTTGTTTTCATGCAGCATAAAACTCATTTACTATTTGTGTTTCTTGCTCTAGAATATTAATTAAAGCACTATTAGTTTCATTTTTATCTTCAATCAGGTATTTTTGATTTCTTAATAAATTTGAATCAATTATATTTAAACTTTTTTCAATTTCAAATTTTGAGTCAATAATATTCTTAAAGTTAAATAAGTTACTATAGTATTCATCAATATACAATTTATAATTATTAATTTCACCTTCAAAATAATTATTATCAATTTTATTTATAAGATCGTTGTTTAGCTCTTCAATTGACTTATAAGTTTCTATATATTCTTGCTTATCTTCGAGTTCAATTTTTCCAATTTCATCTAAATTGTATTTTAACTGATCGTTAAAAATTATTAATATTCCTTTTAATTCATTATTAATTTCATCTATTAAATTTTTATTAATTTCATTTGTTGAATTGTAATTGATATTTATTTTATATATTTCATTATTTAAATATATTTTGTTTTTAATTAGTGTCTCTATGTTTTCAAATGAGTTTAATAATTTATTGTTATTAATTTCTAAAATTGTTATATTCTTATTTTTTTCATCAATTTTATTTTGGCTTTGAATATTTAGATTTAATTTCTCGTTATTTATTGTGTTTTCTTCGTTTATACTTACTATTTTATTGTTTAGCTGTTCGACATTAATTGTCTTACTTTCTAGTTTTAATATTTCATTTTTAAAATACTCCTTGCTTATTGTTTTATTTGTTTTATTAGTATTGAAATTAATTGATTTCTTATGAATTCAACTAATAGGTATGGTAGCTGTAATTAAGCTCCCTATAACAATACTACTTAAGATTAGATATTTATATTTTTTGTTCATTTTCCTCCTTGATTAATAATTACTATTTTTAAAAAAATGAACAAAAAAAGTAAAAACAGCTTTAAAGTTTTTACTTTTTAATTTCTTTTAGATGCACTAAAATTAAATTCATCGATTATTTTAACAGCTTTGTAAAAGACTTCTTCTTCATTTAGATTATTTGTATCGATAATTACATAAGGTATATTATATTTTGTTGTCAGTTTAATAAATTCGCTTTTATATAATAAATGTAATTCGTAGAAATATTGATAATTTTCGTTGAAATTTTCTATTTCAACATTTCTACCTCTTTTTAATATTCTTTCTTTTACATTTTCAAAGCTAAGATCAAGAAATATTGCTAAATCAGGATTATTATCTAAATTAATTAAGTGTTCAAACATATCTAAAAATGCTTTTAAATATTTAGGTTCTTTTTTAGAAAGTGTAACGATTGCGAAAATTATATGCTCAATATTAAATCTATCTAAAAATATATGTGTTTGTTTATGAGAATTGTTTTCTAAAAACTCTTTATTAGCCTTGTTGAAAGAATATTCTAATGATTCTGTTATATAGGCTTGAAAAGATAAATCTATGTTTGGTTTCTTAGAATAAATTCATTCTAAATACTTATTAAATACTTCGTCATTTTCGCTAAATTCTTCTAATAATAGTGAGTTTTGGTATTTTTTATTTAATAATTTAGAGAGGGTACTTTTACCGCTTCCTATCATTCCGCTAACTGAAATAACCATTATTTAACTCTTTCTTTTATATTATTAGTCTTATAATTTTCAATTATTTCAATTGTTTTATCAAAAACTTCTTCTTCATTTAGATTTTTTGTATCGATAATAACATAGTTTAAATTATATTTTTTAGCTTGTTTTTCAAAAATGTCTCTATATAAGGAAAAAAGATTTTTAAAATATTCAATATTTTCTGAATAGTGATTTATTTCAACTTCTCTACCTCTTTTGAATAATCTATTCTCGAAAGTTTCGTAGTCCATATCTAAATAAATTGCTAAATCAGGAGTTTCTCTTTCCATAATTAAATTATTAAACAAAGCGTCATACCCTTTTAAGTAATTTGTTCCTTTTTGCGCTAATATAACTGATGCAAAAATATAATGTTCAATACTAAATCTATCTAAAAATATGTGATTCTCTTTCAAAGAAAATCCTAATTGATAAAACTTATCAATTATTTCGTTTAACTTTGTTGTGTGATTTTCAATAACATAAGCTTGAAAACCCATTGTTAAGTTTTCTTTTTTAGAGTACAATCATTCTAAAAATTGATTAAAAACTTCATCATTTTCTTCGAATTCCTCTAATAGTAATGAATTTTCATAATGCTGTTTTAATTTTTTTGTTAGAGTGCTTTTGCCACCGCTTATCATTCCGCTGATTCCAATAATCATTTTTACCTCCGAAGCTTTATTGAATAATTAGTATAGCAAAAAAATAATTTCATTTTTTATAAAAAAATATTTTTTAATTTCTTTGAAATTCCTTTAAATAGTTTTAAAATAATAGAACATTATAATTTTTGTTATGGGGGTGAAAATGTTTTTAAAAAAACCTGAAGGAACTTTAGAAGTTATAACCGGACCAATGTTTTCTGGTAAGAGTGCTGAATTATTAAAAAGATTAAAAATACTAGAAATTGCAGGTGTAAAAACTTTAGTTTTCAAACCAAAGTTTGATAATAGATTTAGTGAAACTATGGTTGTTAGTAGAACTGGAGCAAAAACAAATGCTATTGTCATAGAAAAAGCTAGCGAAATTTTAGATCACTGAAATTCATTGGTTAAATCTGTTGCAATCGATGAAATAAATTTTGTTGATGATGGAATTTATGAAGTTATTGATTTTTTAGTATTAAAAGGTGTTAGAGTTATCATAAGTGGACTAGATATGGACTTCATGAGAAGACCGTTCGGAGTAACTCCAAACTTGCTTGCAATAGCCGATTATGTTACAAAACTTAAGGCCGTTTGTTTAGTTTGTAAGTCAGATGCTGCATTTTCTTTCAGAAAAGAAAGCAGTGATGAGTTAAACTTAATTGGTGATTCGGAGTATGAACCAAGATGCAGAAAGTGCCATATTTTAGGCGAAAAAGAAAAAAATAAGAGATAAAAAGAAATTAGTAATGAATGCAAAAACACTTTTTTTATGCAAAAATACATTTATTACTATTATTTTTATTTTTTAATTTATTTAACTACGATAAATATGTATAATATTTATAAGATTATTATGTAATAATCTCAATAAAATATCCAATCAAGATAAAAATAGTAAAAATTAAAAAAGAGGAAAAAATATGAAACGTTTATTATGTTTATACAAGCCAAGTAATGACAAAAATTACCCTTGAGCTTTAAAACACCCAAAAGTTAAATCTGCATTAGCGTTATTCAAAACACGTAAAGATGCTATGAACTGATTCTTAGAATTAGGTTATGACTGTGCTACTTATTTCCAAACTGATAAAAGAGTTTTTGGTGGTCTTTTCATTTCTGAGAAAAATGAAGAAGGAGTTTTTGAGTTTGAAATTAATACTGAAAGATATGACGGTAACGTTGATGAAGCTGACATTCTTGAAGAATTTCACGTTAACCAAAAAACTGGTTTAAGAAATAATGAAGCAGCAGGTGAATACTTAAAAGAAATCGTTGATTTCAAAGTTTTACGTGACCACGAAACATACTTCCCTGTAGATGATGACTTTGTTCTTGAAAGAAAGAAAAACCCTAAAGATCTTCAAATCGAAAAATTACAAAAACAAATTGAAGAATTACAACTTTTATTACAAAATAAAAATGTTGATTCAGAAGAAGTTGCACTTTTATTAGCTAAATTAAATGACACAAATTCAGATAAAGTTGCTTTAGAAAGAGAAATTGAAATTTTAAAAGCAAGAGCTGAATCATATGACAATGTTGAAGTTCAAAAAGATGTTGAAGTAAGAGAAGTAATTAAAGAAGTAATTAGAGAAGTACCAGTAGAAGTTATCAAAGAAGTTGAAGTTATAAAAGAAGTAGAAGTAATTAAAGAAGTTTATGTAAATGAAAACGACTTAATTAAATACCACTACATTAGAGATCTTTCTAAAGATGAGCAACTTGAATCATTAGCAGTATTTGCAGATAAATTAGAAAAAGTTACAGAAAAAGTTACAGAAGAAAAAACAACTTCAGTAAATGATTTAACAGATATTAAAAACGAACTTACTAATTCATTATCAGTTGCTAAAGAATTAAAAGATCACTACAAAGATGATGTTAAGAAAACAAAATTATTAAAATTAATAACAGAATCATTAGTTATGTCATCTGAAAAATTATCTACAAAAATATTTGCAAAAGAAGAAGTTGAACACACACCAGAAAACTTTGTTTATGTAGAGTTAAAAGAAGGTGAAAACCTTAGACTATCTCAAGAGCTTTCATACGTTGTTTACAACAAAAAATATGTTGCATTTGTAGAAGAAATGAACTATAAATACGCTTTTGTTGCACAAAAAGCTTCAAATAGAGATCACTTATTAGTATTTACTGATTATGCAAATAATTTAGATGGTCAAGTAGTTACAAAAACAAAAGAAGTTTATGTAAGAGAAAATGATTCATTCTTATTCTGAGCAGTGTTATTAATTTCATTATCATTTGGAATTTTAATTACATTAGTTTTCATGCTTTGATTAGGATATGTACCTCCATTAAATTAATTAAATATAGTCAAAAAATAATAGCAAATACGCTATTATTTTTTTACATTATCGTTAATTTTTATTTAAAATAAATCAGTAAAAAATCGCGTATTATACCAAATTTACACAAAAATATTTTAAAAAAATTTGGTATAATAAATATTATGACTATAAAAAGAGAAAAAATGTTAGAAATAGTAAATCATCTTAAAAATTTTGGTTTCGTTTTTCAAGGTAGTGAAATTTACGGAGGATTATCAAATACATGAGATTATGGACCTTTAGGTTCACTACTTAAAGATAATATTGCCCGTGCTTGAAAAATCGAATTTATTATCAAAGAATCAAATAATCATTTAATTGATTCGAAGATATTAATGAACCCAAATGTATGAGTTACAAGTGGTCACGTTGGTAATTTTAGTGATCCATTAATTGAAAACAAAGTAAATCAAAAAAGATATCGTGCAGATAAATTAATACAAGAAATTGATGAAAATATAATTCCTGAGAAAATGACAAACGAAGAAATGAGAGATTTCTTAGTAAAAAATTTACCTGAATATGAAGGATCAAAAACTGATTGATCAGAAATTAGAAAATTTAACTTAATGTTCCAAACACACCAAGGTGTTGTTGAAGGTGAAAAATCAGTTGTATATTTAAGACCTGAAACAGCTCAAGGTATATTTGTTAATTTTAAAAATGTTTTAAGAACTTCAAGATCTAAATTGCCTTTTGGTATTGGTCAAATTGGAAAAAGTTTTAGAAACGAAGTAACCCCGGGTAATTTTATTTTTAGAACAAGAGAGTTCGAACAAATGGAACTTGAATTTTTTACACACCCTGATGAGGCTGACAAATGATTCGATTACTACATTAACAAGGCTTGAAATTTTGTTAAAAAAATCGGAATTAACGAAGAAAGCATTAGAATAAGAAAGCATGATGATTCAGAACTTTCTCATTATTCAACTGCTACAAGTGATATTGAATTTAAATTCCCATTTGGTTGAGGTGAATTATTAGGTATTGCAAACCGTACTGATTTTGACTTAAAATCACATTCGAAAGCCACAGGCGAAGCACTTGATTATTTAGACCCACAAACAAACCAAAAAGTTGTTCCTTATGTAATTGAACCAAGTATTGGTTTAGATCGTCTAATGCTTGCTGTTATTTCTGATGCATATAATGTTGAAGAATTAGAAAACGATGAAAGAGTTGTGTTAAAATTCCCTCTTTCAATAGCACCATTTAAATTAGCAGTTTTACCATTAATGAAAAAAATATCAGAACCAGCTATTAAACTTTATGAAAAATTACTTGAAAAAGGAATTAGTGTAACATATGATGATGCAGGTTCTATTGGTAAAAGATATAGACGTCAAGACGCAATTGGTACATATTGATGTGCTACAATTGATTATCAAACTTTAGAAGATAATACAATTACATTAAGAAACAGAGATACAATGGAACAAATTAGAATTTCTGTTGATGATATCGTTAAATATTTATAAAAAATAAAAGGAGTTTAGTAAGATGGCAACAATCCCACGTGATATTGTTGATGAAATAGTGTCAAATTCAAATATTGTTGATGTTATTTCTAATTTCCTTTCACTTACACGCAAAGGTAATAATTATTATTCTCTTTGCCCTTTTCATTCTGATAAAAACCCTAGTTTTTCGGTTTCACCACAAAAAAATATTTATAAGTGTTTTTCGTGTGGAGAAAGCGGAAATGCATTGAATTTCATAATGAAAAAAACAGGTAAAGGTTTTGTTGAATCATTAGAATATTTAGCAAATTTAATTGGTTATAATTATGACTTTTCTAGTTATAAATTTGACCCTTTATCACATTTCTCAAAGGAAGATTTGAATTTATTTGATCTATTAGATGCTGCAAATACTTTTTTAAAAACACAACCTTTGAGATTCGATGTTGCAACTAAATTTTTAAACAAACGTGAAGTTAATAATTTTGAACTTCTAAATACTTTTGATATTGGGTATTCAAAAGATAATGATTTAACTGAATACTTAATTAATACACTTCATTACTCAGAAAAAGAGCTAGCAGATGCTGGGCTTATTAATACAGATTTATACAATTATTTTCAAAATAGAGTTACTTTTGCAATAAGAGATAACAATGGAAAAGTCGTTGGATTTAGCGGAAGAACACTTGACCCAAATGTTAAAAGTAAATATCTTAATTCTCCAGAAACTAGATTATTTAAAAAATCAAAAATTCTATATAACTACTATAATGCAAAAGAATTTATAAGAACAAAAAAAGAAATTATTATTGTTGAAGGTTATTTTGACGTAATTGCACTTTATAAATCTAACATTAAAAATGCTGTAGCTTTAATGGGGACAGCATTAAGTGATAATCATATTGCATATATTAAAAATTATCGCATCAAGTTATTTTTAGATAATGATCAAGCCGGAATTAATGCTTCGTTAAAATCAATATTAGCATTATATAAACATGGTATTCATGATATTGATATTGTAATAAATACATATAATAAAGATCCTGATGAAATATTAAAACAATACGGAGAAGTAAAATTAAATGAACTTTTATCTAATACTAAAAATTCATTAGATTTTATTTATGATTATTTTATAAGTAAAAATAACTTAGATGATAATAAAGATTTTGCAAGTTTACAAGAATTTGAAAAAAATATTTTAGACTTTTTAAAATATTTACCAGAGAAATTTTCTAGCTATATAACTAACAAGTTTTTCAAAAATTATGATTACAAAATAGAAATTCAAAAACAAACTGAACAAAATTTTGTAGAAGAAGATGTTTATAACTATAACTCGCAAGATTTAGGGGTTTTAGATGATAGTTTAGTGCCTGTTGAGGATAATTATCAAATACCAAATGACCCATATATAAATAATGTTATTCCAAACAATAACAATTATTCTAATCAAATTAATTTTAATAATGACCCAAGAAGACTTTTAAATAATGTTATTAATAATAATATCCAAATTAAGTTTTTAATATACATGATTGAAAGTCAATATATAAATGACAGAATTGAAGATTCAGATAATAAAAATTTTTATGAAAAACATGATCTTTATAAGAATGTCTATAATAAAATTCAACAAATGCATCAACAAAATAAAGATGATAATGATGATTTAGATTTTTTAGATAATTTAGATAGTGATTTTCAATTAAGTGAAAATGTAAAGAATATAATCAGTATTAAAAAAGAAGATATATTAAATGACTTAAATAACATTTTTTCAAAATTAGTTTATCTAGAAAATAATTCAACTCAAATAGACCAATCAAGCATCAATTCATTTTTTGAAGAATATTCATCAAGAATTAGAAACGAAGTTGCTTTAAATCAAACTGAATGAGAAATAAATTTAGATCCTTTAATAAGAGCATTTACCAACGAATTTATTATCAAAAATAAAAATAATATGTCTAATATTAAAACAGGTGACATAGATGTAATAAGAACATTTTATTCAAGGAATAAAAAAACAACTATAAAAAAAGAAGAAAATAAAAAAGGAGATTAAAATGAATGAATATAGTTTAGTAATCGACATTTTAAAAGATGAATTGAAGAGGAAAAAGAAAACTTTTTTCACTCAAGAGGAAGTGTTTGATATCTTAGATAAAAGAAAACTAAGTATTGCTCAAGATGATGATTACGATGGTATCACTGAATTTTTTGAAGTTCTTATGAAACACAATATCATTAGTAATAAAGTTGATCAGGGTGACGATGAATTAATTGATAATACATGATCTAAAGAAATAGAAACTTCATCTCAAAAGCCAACTACAAAGAAAAAAGAAAAGAAAACTAAAGAAGAAGTTCAAATCGAAGAAGAAAATGAACTTGATTTTGATGATGAGTCAGAGGAGCTAGATCCTGACTTATTTGAAGATGAGGATGATGATTCTTCAGACGATGACGACGATGATAAAACAGAATATGATTACTCAAATGATGACAACGATGAATTAGAATCTGAAGAGGAAGAAGAAGTTGAAGAAGAGGCTGATGATTTATATTCATCTAGCTCTGAAGATGACGAGTTTGATTTAGACTTAAGCTTTGATGCTAATCAAGAAATTTTATTAGAAACTGAAAATAAAAAAACAAGTAACTTAGCAAATAAATTAACCGAAACTAATGACATTGTTAAATGATATATGCGTTGAATCGGTAAATATGGTAACCTTTTAACTGATGAGGAAGAAGCTGAAATTTGCCGTCAAATTGAAAAAGGTGGTTTCAGAGGTAAAAGAGCAAGAGATAAATTAGTTTTACGTAATTTACGTTTAGTTATTAATAATGCTAAAAAATATAAAAATAGAGGTCTTTCATTTATTGATTTAATTTCTGAAGGTAACCAAGGGATTATGAAAGCTGTTCAAAAATTTGACGTCTCTAAAGGGTTCAAATTCTCAACATATGCAACATGATGAATTAGACAAGCTATTACGCGTGCAGTTGCTGATCAAGCTAGAACAATTAGGGTTCCAGTTCATATGGTTGAAACAATTAATAAAGTTTCTAAAATAGAAAGAGAACTTCAACATAATTTAGGTTATGAACCTTCTGATAAAGAAATAGCAGATGAAATTAATAGAATAGCAGGGAATGAAGATTTTACAGCTGATAAAGTAGCTTACATTAAAAAAATTAATATTGATCCAATTTCACTTGATAAACAAGTAGGTAAAGAAAATGATTCATCATTTAGTGATTTCATTAAAGATGAAAATACAATTGGACCAGTTGATCACTCAGCACACGAAGAATTATCTGAATTAATCTTAAAAATGATTGAAGAAACACTTGAAGAAGACGAAAAAGAATTAATTTGCAAACGTTATGGTGTAGGTTATGATAAAGATGGTAAAAGATACAGAGTCCATTCATTAGAAGAGTTAGCTGTATCAAGAAACAATGTTTCTAAAGAAAGAATTAGACAAATTGAAAATAAAATTCTAAGAAAGTTAAGAAATAATCCTAAATTTGGTAAAAATTTAAAAGATTACCACTCATAATATGAAATTAAAAGAAATTATTATTGAATTAGAAAAAATGTATCCACTATCAAATAAAGAAATTTGAGACCCGTCTGGATACTCAGTTAAAACACAACAACACAAAAAAGTAACAGGAGTTTTATTAGCAATTGATTTAACTAATGAAGTTCTAGAAGAAGCAATTAAAAAAGGATGTAATTTAATCCTAACACACCATCCTTTTTTATTTGAAAAAGATAAAAAAACCGAGTTTTTAAAATCACCATATAAAAAACAAATTATTGAAAAACTAAGAAAAAATCAAATAACTTCTTACGCAATGCATACTAATTATGATTCGTCAACTTTAGGTACTTCGTATCAAATAGTTAGAAATCTTGGTTTAGAAAAATATTTTGATTATCAATCACCAAAGTATAGTGCTATAATAAATAAAAAAACAAACTTAAATGAAATTTCATCATTATTAAAAGAAAAATTAAGTTTACACTCATTCAGAACAAATGTCGAATCTCAAAACTACCAACAAGAATTAAATAAAGTTGCATTTTTAAGTGGGAGTGGTTATATTGGTCAAATAATTGAAATGAAAGATCAAATAGATTTATTTGTAACTAGCGATCTTAAATGAAGTGACTGAATAACATATAAAAATAATAATATTAACATTTTAGAGATACCACATTTAGATGAAGAGGTTTTTGCTTATCATTTATACGAAATTATAAAAGAGAAATTTGAAAAAGTTCCAAATGTACATATTTTTAAATTAGAACAACCTTACAACAATATTAATGAGGAGAAATAAATGAGTAAAATAACATCATATAAAGACAATGTTCCAGTATATTCTAAAGAAAAAACTTTGGAGTATGTAGAAGTTTTAAAGAAGTTTTTAAAAAATAAATTAAAGAAAGCAAACGCAACTGGATTTATAGTTGGTATTAGTGGTGGAATTGATTCTGCATTAACTTACTCATTAGCAAAACTAGTTGCTCCAAACACTACAATTGGAGTAGTTATGCCTATTTCATCAATGAGTGATTCAGATTTAAAACATATTAGCGAACTTGAAAAGAAATTTGGGCAAGAATTCATTAAGGTAGATTTAAGTAGTGTTTTTGACGCACAACTTAAACAATTAAATATTTCAAATAAATTAGCAATTGCAAACATTAAACCTAGACTAAGAATGACTACACTATATGCTTTAGCTCAAGAAAATAATTCTTTAGTATTAGGAACTGATAATGCAGATGAAGTTTATATAGGTTACTTCACTAAATATGGTGATGGTGGTGCGGATTTACTACCTATTTCTAAACTTACTAAAGGTGAAGTTAATTACATGGCTGAACTTTTAGGCGTACCAGAAAGCATTTTAAATAAAAAACCTTCTGCTGGTCTTTGAGAAGGTCAAAACGATGAAGACGAATTAGGTTTTAGTTATTTAGAACTTGATTACTACATTAATCATTTAAATGATAAAGATAAAATTAATTCATACATTAAAGATGAATCAATTGAAAAAATAAAACACAAACACAAAATATCAAAACATAAAAGAGATGGTGCTTATAAACCAAACAATGTAAAATAAGGAGATTAAATTATGGCAGGACATTCACACTCAGCAAATATAGCTCACAGGAAAGGCGCACAAGATGCAGCTAGAGGAAAAATTTTCCAAAAATTATCTAAAGAAATCTATGTAGCAGCAATGTTAGGACCAGATCCAGACATGAACCCGGCACTTAAATTAGCTATTTCTAAGGCAAAATCAAAAAATATGCCTAAAGATAACATAGAAAGAGCAATCGCAAAAGCTAAGGGATCTAAAGATTCAGATGCATTTATTGAATTATTATTTAATGCAACAGTTAGTGGTGGAGCAACTTTTATGGTTTTAGCTTTAACTGACAATGTTAATAGAGCAAAATCAAACGTACAATCATACTTCAACAAGCAAAATGCAACACTTGGTAAAACAGGTCAAGTTCCTTACGCATTTGATAAAAAAGGAATTATCGAAGTTTCTAAATCATTAGTTTCTGAAGATGAATTAATGATGGTCGCATTAGAAGCAGGAGCTGAAAATGTTGAAACAAACGATGAAACATTTGTTGTTTTAACTGAACCAGATAGTTTCAGTGATGTTAAAACAAAACTTGAAGAAGAATTAAAAATTGAAGAATTTATTCAATGTGAAGTTACATACATTCCAAATATGTATGTTGAATATGATGAAGAAAAGAAAACAAAATTATTTGAATTTATCGATAAATTAAAAGAAGACGACGACGTCCAAGAAGTTTATCATAATATTCAGGAGTAAATTTAATGAATTGAATTTATGAAATTTATAAAGGTATAAATAATGGAGTTCAAAATGAAATAGGTTCTAAAATCATATTAGTTTTAATTTTCTTAATGATTTTACTTTCGATACCTACAATTTTATCTATCACACTCCCTTTTGCTAAAAAACTATTAAATAGCAATGTAAAAGTTTATTTATATGCTTTTTCAACTGGTTTTTTCATAATATTAGCTACCTTTGGTTTCCTTCGTGAATCTATTGAGCAATCTTCTATGTATGCGTCAACCCATGCTTATTGGAGTAAAAATACTTATTTATTAAATATATTACTAGTAGGTGGTGGATCGCTTTTAGGTTTAGTAATAGCAATTATGATTAAATTTGTTATTTCATATAAACTTAACCAAAAATTAATGAAATCTAGAAAACTAAGTGTATTCATTCATGAACATAATCATTCTGATGGCGAAATTCATCATCATTCGCATGAAGAATTTTTATCAAATAAAGATGATCGTATTAATTTAGCTGAAGATACAATTTTTGTAGAGAAAGTAGAAAAAAAATTAAAATTAATCGCTTTATTACTTCTACTTACACATAGAATACCTGAAGGTCTATTAATAGGTTATAGTTTATCTCAAAATATTCTTATAGGCCAATTTGCCGAAATGGGTTCAACTGATGCTGGAGTTACTACTTTAACAATAGCTTATCTATTTTCATTAATATTACATTTAATACCTGAAGAATTTATTTTCTATGTTAGATTGCGTGAATCTGGTTTTTCACCGATAAAATCATTAATGATATCATTTTTAGGTTTATCTTTATTTTTACCATTTATGTTGATAGGTATATTTGTTAACATTGGTTCACAAGGATATATAAATTCACTAATTTATTCAACAATTGGAACAATATTTATATTTACATCTTTAGTGGAATTTTTACCTGAATTTTATCATTGAATATTAAACAAGAAAAAATATTTTTTTGTCATTTTAATCATGTTTATAGGAATAATATTTGCAATTTTCATATTATCATTCCATTCACATGGTCACTAATAAATAGGACGAAGTATCGTCCTTTTCTTATTAAATATAAAATAAGAATTTAAGTTTAAATAATGTATAATTAAACTAAATATTAAAACTCCAGAAAGGGATTGATGAATACTAGAAAAAAATACCTTCTTTTTGCTCTTTTATCTATTGTTTTTATACTAATAATTGTTGGTTTAGTACTAGTAATGTATTTCAAAAAAATAAATACATATACACATTGATTAATAATAGATTTATCAATAATTGTATGTTTAATTCTTACATCTTTTTCAATACATCGAACTATTTTGCATTTTGCAAGAAGTAGAGAAATTATTAAAAAATCGTTTAATGGTTTTATTGAAGATATGATGGAATCAAATTCAATTGGTTTAATAATTTATGATGTTGACAAAAAAATTGTATACACAACTAAATATATAAAAACAAAATTTAAAAAAGATTTTATTGGAAAAAATATTTTTGACTTTTTTAAGGATATAAATCCAAAATATGAAGATTTAAATTTTGAAGTTAACAAATTAAATATTAGCAACGAAAACGGTGATTATGAAGTTCAATTTTGACCTTTAAACAATGTTGTTTTAATTAGAGATATAACTACAGAATCAATTTACAAGAATGAAATTTGAGAACAAAAACCAGTAATTGCAGAATTAGAAATTGATAACTATAGCTTGTATCAATCTATACTCTCAGAGGAACAATTATTCAAAATAAATTCAATTGTTATTAACTTAATAAATGAATGTGTTAAAAGATACAATATTATTTATCGTCAATACACAAATGGTAAATTTCTTATTTTTACTAATGAATTAACATTAAAAGAACTTATAGAAAATAATTTTGAACCTTTTATGAATATAGATGATGATATTTCAAGAGAAGAAATTAATATTAATAAATTATCATTAAGTATTGGTATAGCACATGGTTGAAATTCACTAAATGAAAAATTAGAGCAAGCTAAAAAAGCTTTAGTTCAAGCTCAATCACGTGGTGGTGACCAAGTTGCGATATTCTCAAACTTTATGCCACACAAATATTATGGTTCAAATAATGAAATTTTACCTGATAATAATAGAACTAAAATTAAAGAAGTTGCAAGTTACTTTGCTAGAAAACTAGAAGATACAAATATTCAAAATGTTATTATTTATGGTCATAGATTAGCAGACTTAGATGCTTTAGGATCAGCATACGCTGTATACCTAATTGCTAAGAAATTTGGTAAAAAAGTTTATATATGTAGTGAAACATATGATAGTACAGTTGAAAATTGGTTAGAAACTAATACATGATTTAATAAAAATCAAATATTAATAAATAGAAAACAAGCTTCAGAATATAGTTCAGTGAACACATTAATCGTTTTTGTTGATAACTCCGATCCTTTGAGAACAGATAACCCAACAGTGTTATTAAATTCAAAACGTGAAAATATATTTGTTTTTGATCACCATAGAGTGGCTAAACAAGTGGATTACGCACTCAAAACAAATGTATTTATCGATACTAGCTCTTCGAGTGCATCAGAAATAGTTACTGAAATATTAATGTTCTTATCATATAAAAATATTTTAGATATAAATGGTGCTCAAATGCTATTAAACGGAATTTATCTTGATACTAATAATTTTTCTAAATCTGCAACACCGAGAGCTTTCGAAGCTGCTGCATGGTTAGGGTTAAAAGGCGCAAATCCTATTATTAGTAGAGATTTATTAAAAATAGATGAAAAAACGGAAAAAGTTATTGAATCAATATTATCAAACATAACAGAGATAAAAGAAGGATTTTACTTAGCTTATTCTGATACTGAAGTAACTAACGATGTTATTTCGATAGCAGCAAATGAAGTTTTAAAAATTAAAGGTCGTGTCGCTTCGTTTGTTGTTGCTAAATTAAAAGGTACTAAAAAATACAAACTTAGTGCACGTGGTATTAATACAAACGTTCAAATAATTTGTGAAGCTGTAGGTGGAGGTGGTCACTTTAGTGTTGCCGCCGCTGAAAGTGATGAAGAATTGGATGTATTTATTGATAATATTAGACACGCAATATCTCAAAATGGAAATAAGGAAGGTTAAAAATGAAAATTATCTTAATAAAAGACTCTAAAGATGGAAAAGCAAATACAATTATTGATGTATCACCAGGTTATGGTACTAACTATTTAGTTAGAAATAAAATCGGTGTTCCATATAATGAAAAAAATTACGCTCAATTACAAAGAAAATTAGATAAATTAGTTTCTGATGAACACGAGACAAGAAATGAAGCTCATCAATTAAAAGAAAAACTTGAAGAATTAGTTTTAAAATTTGAACTAAGCGCAAATATTGATGGAAATAAAAATTTAAATGTTCATGGTTCAATTTCTACAAAAGACGTTGAAAAAGAAGTTACTAAACGTGGATTTAATGTTCCTAAACATGCTTTCCAAAAAATTCACTTAGTTTCTGAAGGGAAACACGAAATAGACGCTATTTTATATAAAGATATAGTTGCTAAAATTAGAATTGAAATTAAAATAAATGTACACAAATAATAAATTCAAAAAAACACCACAATATTTGAATTTTGAAAAACTATCTTCAAAATTCTTGGTAAATACTTTATTTCATGATTACAACATAGAAAGAAGTGTTTTATCAGTTATGATTTCGATAGAAGATAAACAAAGTTTAGGTATTGAGTATTTAAATGCTGATGCTTTCTTTTATGAAGAAAATAGACAAGTTTTCAACTTCATAAGACATAAAAGAGATCAAAATACAAAGTCTATAGTTTCTTATTCTTTTACTGATTTAAGTAATTTTCTCGCAACTGATGAACAAATACAAAAAATGTTTCCGCTTGTTAATCAAGGTTTACTTAATGATTTATCTACCTTAATGGTTAATGAAAATAATTTTTTAAATTATGTACAAAAATTAATCGAATTAAGTAAATTGAGATTATTAGAAGTGTTTTATAATGACACTGCTAATTCAATGAAGCATAAATCTGAAATTAAATTTCAAAATTGTTTAACTGACTTTGAAACATTTGTTATTAATAATAAAATTGATACTATAGATAATAGCAGTTTTATTTCACTTTCAGAGGCTACTAATAATTTCCGTGAAGTTTTTGAAAAAATAAGAGAAAAAGGTGACTCTTATAATGATGATAGTATTTTTACAGGGTTTCATGCAATTGATAAATTTACTAACGGATTTAAACAAGGTCAACTTATAATATTAGCTGCACGTCCTGGTGTTGGTAAAACCGCCTTAGCTTTAAATATTGTAAGCAACGTTTTAAAAAATAAAAAGCGTAATTGTGCATTTATTTCTCTAGAGATGCCCGTTAATGAATTGGTTGTAAGATATTATTCAGCTAACTCTAGAACACCAATGAGTAAAATTATTGACCCTAGAACATTAACCGCAGAAGAACATAGTGTTTTAAACGATTCTTTCCACAATGATACTGCGTTAGAAAGATTATACTTCGATGATTCTCCATCAAGTAAAATTACAGATATAGTTTGAAAAATAAAACATTTATCAAAAGAATTATTAGGAAAATTAGACTTTGTGGTAGTTGATTATCTACAACTTTTAAGTGGTGGTAGTTTAGCTACTGGTAATAGACAAAATGAGGTTTCTTTAATTTCTAGAGCATTAAAAACATTAGCTCTAGATCTTAAAATTCCTATTATGGCTCTTTCTCAGTTGTCCAGAACTGTTGAACAACGTGAAGATAAAAGACCGCAATTACATGATTTAAGAGAATCGGGTTCTATTGAACAAGATGCCGATATCGTTATTTTCTTAAATAGATCAAATAAGTTTTTACAAGAAAAAACAAATAACGAAGACAAAAATAGTCCAATTAAAACTGATGTAACTATAGCTAAAAATAGAAATGGTCAACCTGGAATATCAAATATTTATTTCGAAGGTAAAATAGTGCTATTTCAAGAAATACAAGAAGACAATTATTAAAAAGGAGAAAAATGGATTCTTATTATTGTAAAAGTATTAAAGTAGGTATTACTCATGGATAGTTATTATTATCTCATTCCCGTATTACTGTTATTATTTTTCTTAAGTGGTGTTTATAGTGGGTGCGAAACCGCCTATTCAACACTAACAAAAGCTAAAATATATGAAATGGTTGAAAACAAAGAAAAGTTTTCAAAAATAATAGAAAAACATAGTAATAGATATAATCGAATTTTAACAACAATTTTGATTGCTAATAACATTGTAAACGTTCTTTCAGCTACAATGACAGCTCTTTTATTAGGACAAGTATTTAAAGAACAAGCAAACGCATCGTTCTTAACAACAATAATTTCGACAGCGTTAGTAACTCCGCTTTTAGTTATTTTCGGAGAAATTACACCTAAATTATTGGCAAAAACACACCCTAAAAAATTCTTAAAAATGTGAAGCTGATGAATTGATGTAAACTATTGATTTTTCTGAATTTTAACATGACCAATTAGTAAGCTTTCTAAAAAGGTTTATGTAACTCACTCAGAAGAAGATTTAAAAAATATAATTAATATAGCTCAAAACGAAGGGGTTTTACAGACTGGAGAAAGTTTATTAGCCCAGAATGCACTTGATTTAGATTCAACAAAAGTTTCTTCACATTACATTAGAATGAAGGATGTTACTTATCTAAATTACAAGACAAGCATCTCTGATGCTCTCAAAGTTTTTGCAGAAACAAATTATTCTAGAATACCTATAGAAAAAGATAATAAAATGATAGGAATCGTATTATTAAAAGATATTTTCTTATTGAAAAAAGGTCAACTTTTAAAATACGTTAAACAGATTCCTCAAATATCTTCAAATTCAATATTATCAAGTGCGTTAGAAAAAATGAGAAGTGCTCAAGCTCAAATGGCTTTCGTAGTTGAAAATAATAATAGTACCGATGTTTTAGGTATTATCACAATTGAAGATATTGTTGAAGAAATCGTTGGTGAAATATACGACGAATACGATGATGATGAGCAAATTTATGAAATATCACTTGAAAAATCAAGAGTTCAAAGTGATGTAACAATGTGAGATTTATTTAAACAACTTGAAATTGATTCATCATTAATCGAAGAAAATGAACAAGATTTAACATTAAGAGATTTTATGTTATTAAAAACATCAAAAACCAGACTTTATAAAAACACACGTTATGTTTTAAATGAAAAAGTTGCGTTTAAAGTAATTGAAATTAGTAAAGATAAAAAGAAAATATCTACTATTGAAGTAACTAAATTATAGAAAAAAGACTTACGCCTTATGTAAGTCTTTTTTTTAATTGATTTATTATTTTTTACCTAACATACTGAACATGTTTTTCTTGTAAACTTCAACACC
The DNA here is from genome assembly GCF_013348745.1 of Mycoplasma sp. OR1901. Lineage (NCBI taxonomy): Bacteria > Bacillati > Mycoplasmatota > Mollicutes > Mycoplasmatales > Mycoplasmataceae > Mycoplasma > Mycoplasma sp. OR1901. Next base: position 304,024 of record NZ_CP054666.1, read on the forward strand.
AGGTTGGTTGAATGGATTAACACCTAATAAGTATGCACTCATTGTTAATGATCTTTCAAAGAACATAAATAATGCGCCAAGTGTAGATTCATCAAATTTGTTAAATAACATATGAATAACAGGAATTTTACCTACTTCATAGTGAGCTTGTGAAGTTGCTTCAAAAGCTGTGTTATTGATTGAGTGTAAGTTATTTTTATCTAAGTATCCTAGTTTGTCATAATCAATTTCTTCAGTTGAAAATTCAATATTATCTTGTGGGTTTTCTAATGTTAAAACAGTTTCAAATAAGATTTTATTTCCATCTTGAATCATTTGTCCTAATGAGTGTAAATCTGTTGAGAAGATTGAACTTGTTGGTCAAATTCCTTTTCCATCTTTCCCTTCTGATTCACCGTATAATTGTTTTCATCATTCCATGAAATATTGCATTTTAGGTTCATATGAAACCATCATTTCAATTGTGAAGTTATTTTTTGTATGTAATAAATATCTTGCAACTGCGTATTGGTAAGCTTCGTTTTCACTAATTTTGTGTGAACTTAATTCTTTATTTGTTTCGTTAGCACCTTCTAAAATTTTCTTAGCATCAATTCCTGCACATAAGAATGGGAATAATCCAACAGCTGTTAAAACTGAGAATCTACCACCAATGTCGTCTGGTACTATAAATTTTGTATATCCTTTTTCAGTTGCTAATTCAAATAAAACACCTTTAGATTTATCTGTTGTAGCAACAATTAAATCTTTAGCTTTTGCACCTTCTTTTTCTTCAAGTACTTTTCTAAATTCTCTAAATGCTATTGATGGTTCAAGTGTTGTTCCTGATTTTGAAATAACATTGATAGCAAATTTTTTGTTTTTAACATAGTTTAGTTTTGCGACTAATGTTTCAGCTGAAATATCATTTCCAGCAAATAATAATTCCATTTTTGGTTTTTTCATTGAATATGGTCCGTAAATAAAGTCATAACCTGACTTAGCACCTAAGTATGAACCACCAATACCAACTACAACAACAACTTCAACTCCATCTTGGTGTCATTGATTTGCTTTTTCTTCCATTTTAGCAAATTCGTCTTTGTCATAATTTTCTGGTAAATTATATCAACCTAATCAATCTTTTTCGGCAACATTTTTGTTTAAAACATCATTATGAATTTTTGTAACTTCATTTTGTAATGAATCAATCATTTTTTTATCTAAATGTTGGGCTGTTTTTTCTAAATTAATTTTTAAGTATTTCATCAATTCTCCTTGTAATAATTAAATTATTAAAATTATATATAATTTTATGAAAAATATTATTGTTTTTAATCGTTTTTAGTGTTATAAATTAGTTTACCAGATGAATATGTATAAAAATTATTATCATCTTCTACGTTATTTAATTGATATTCGTATTCATCAATTTCAGGAAATCTTTTTCTGAATAAAAACATCACGAATTCATAAACCATAATCATTGCTCTAACGTCATTTTCACAATATCTTTTTAGTTCCGGAACTACATTTTGTTCTCAAACGTTATCACTTATACCGTTAACATGTCTCAATATAGCGACCTCCATAGCCATAGTTCCTTTTTGGATAACAAGCTCTGAATAAGGTGTTATTTTAGATTTCGAGTCAAAATTCATTTTGTTAATATATTTTTCAATACCTTTTATTGAATAAAAGTAATTTAAAAATTTAATATGTATTCTTGTTTTTTCTAAAATATTTACGTTTTTTTCTATATTAAGATTTTCTACTTCGCTAATGGTTACGTCATTATCATTTTCTAAGAAAGTGAAGTAATCTCTAATTTCTTTAACATCTAATTTTGTGTGTCCAAAACAATCTAAAAGATCTACTGTGTTGTTATTTATTTTAGTTATTTTTTTAGTAAACTCATGTACATCAGTATAAATCGCCTTAAATTCATTTGTGAATTCAAGGTCATGACCGAAAGATTTTTCTACTAATGTTTTAATTTCGTTGTTTCTTGTATTTTCGTATGCTTTATTATAAACAACGTAAAAATCGTATTCATCGTTATAAATCTCACCAATCATTTTAACTAAATCAATTAGTTTTATATTTTTAGTATCGCATACAATATTTTTTTTGTCAATTTCGTTACCGTTTTGAGTAACTATTATTGAAACTTGGTTAACTAATTGGTTATATGATCCAATATTATTTATAGGTGGATATAATTCCGAAAATCCTTCATAGTCATATCAACAAATTTTTGCGTCTTTTTTATGTAATTTCTTTATTTTATTTAACGCCGAAATTGTAAAAAAGTTATCAGACATGTTGAAGTTATTATTTTCAATAATCATACTTTTAATATTAGTTTTTGATAGTGTTTTGTAGTATTTAAATGACAAGCGTTCAAAATTATCTTTTGTTAGAGATTTGAATATCGCATATTTTTCTTCTTTATCTATTCCTAACAATTCGTCAAAATAAATATTTTCAATATTTGAATTAAAACTATTTAAGTTACCATTAAGTCAACGATTAACGGCTTCTAATTTATCTTTTTTATCATTAAATTGTAAAAAATAAACAATAGCATCCAAATTAATATTTTGAAAGTCAAAATGAGATTTTTTAATTATACTTTCATAAAATTCATAATTAGCAACTGTAAAAATAGATTCAACTTCTTTATTTGATAATTTTTCATCTTTAATAGGTATACTCATTTCGTTATTTCTATAACTTATTAAATGACTAATTGGGTAGTTAAAGTTTATTAAATCATTTAATTTTAATGTAATATTTTTTTCAGGGAAAATCATATTTTGTGAAGCTTTTAAAAAGCTATTCATTGAGTTTTCTTTGTTATATTTGTTATTAATAAATAATAAATTATCACCGGTTTTAGTTATTGATTGAGAAAATAATTTTAACTCATTAGTTAAATTTTTACCTGTAGGCTTAGCAATAGTTTTGTTTGGTGATGCTGCAAAAGCTTCATAAAATTCAATTTTATTTTTTTGTATTTCACCTTTTAGTTTTGTATATGGGTTAATCAAAACACTGGACATATCTTTTAATAAAATGTTATTTTTTTTGAATAAATTATTTGCATAGAAAAATTTGTAATATAACTCATATTTAGTTCTTGTGTAACTTAGTAGAACTAATTTTTGATTCTTTTTATCAAAAATCAAGAATGGAACATTAAAAATAAATGTATTATCGCCTTCGGTAATTGTATACCCTATTGTACCATTTACAACTACATCTATTTCAGGATTTTCAATAGCTTTTAATGTTTCGTTTATTTTAACATCTACACTATTTTTAACACTTATATATTTAGGTTTTGTTAGATCATATTGTTTTAAGTAAAAGTCTATTGCGTCATTATTATATCTATCATAATTGTCTTTAAATACTCTTATATAGTCATTTTCGTTTATAAAATTACTTTTTGAAACTGCACCAAAATCGTGCATACTGTTTTCTTCTTCAAAATTTGAGTAGTCAAATAAAACACCACTTTCATCACTTTCTTCATCAAATTCAATTAAATCATCAATTGTATTTACATCACTAAAGTGTTCGTTAATATAATTTACTAAATTCTTTCTTTCTCATATTAATGCAGGATTTAATCCGAATACTTTTTTAAAAATGTTTCAAGATACGTTTATAGTTTTCATGTTTCTCCTAGTTGTTGTTAATAATATTTAATAAGTTATATTATAAGTTTTATTTAAAATCCTAAAATAATAATGTTTACTTTTTTGTTTGTTATAATATTTTTGTGAGAAAAATGAAATTTTAAGAAAGAGAGAGAAAAAAATGAAATCAAAGAAATTATTATTTAGTATTTTAGGATCAGTATTGACTTTTTCAGCAGTAGGAATGTCAATTTCGTGTTCAAATACTGGAGATCAAAAAACTAAGGAAGTAACAAATTCAACTAACACAACTAATACAACAGAGAATACATCTAACCAAGATAATTCATCTACAAGTGTTAATGAAATTGATGCGGATGTAAAAGGTTTATTTAATGCAAAAATGGAAAAAGAATATGCATCAAGCGACGTTACACAATTAGTTAACGCAATCAATTCAAATTTAGTGTTATTTTATGATTTTAAAGGTAAAAGTTTATTAGCTGCTCCTGCAGGTACAGATAAACCAAATTGAAAAGAAAACACTTACCAAAGTGTTTTTGATGCTAGTGAATTAACAAAGAACGGAAAATATAATCTAGCAAACGGTACAAATCCTACATTTGATAGTAGAGGTATTAAAAAAAGTGCTCCTAAAATTGAATATGTAAAAACCGGAAATAAAATTGTTTTAACATTTAAATATAACAAACACAACGGTGGAAAAGTTGATGTAACAACTTCTGATAATCAATATAAAATGATTATTAATTTATAAAATAACAACGTACCATTCAAGGTACGTTTTTTAACACTTTTTAAAAAAATAGTATTAGTGTTATACCTTGAAAAAATGTGAAAATAATGTATAATTTAATAAAATTAATTTTATTAAATAAAATAATACTAAGGGAGTGTTATGAGTGATGACAAAAAAACAAACATATTAAATTCTGAATTTGATCAAGAATCAAACGAAAATTTAAAAACTGATGATATGGAATTTGATTATGAAGAAGAAAATAGAATTGTTTTCAAAAGAAAAGAAGTCGTAGTTGTTGACGATGAAGAGGAAGAGATACCTCAAGAAAAAGAAGAGTATACAGTTAGCTCTCAGATAATCGAAAAAGAAACAGATGGTGTGTATCCTGTTGTTATTGACAACGAAATGAAACAATCATTCTTAGAATACTCAATGAGTGTTATTGTTTTTAGAGCTCTACCTGACGTTCGTGATGGTTTAAAACCTGTTCACCGTAGAATTCTTTATGATATGGCAGAATTAGGTATTACTCCTGGTTCACAACACAGAAAGAGTGCTCGTATCGTTGGGGACGTGTTAGGGAAATACCACCCTCATGGTGATAGTTCTGTTTATGAAGCTATGGTTCGTATGGCACAAGATTTCTCAATGAGATATCCTTTAGTAGATGGACACGGTAACTTTGGTTCTATAGATGGTGATGAAGCTGCTGCTATGCGTTATACTGAAGCAAGAATGTCTAAACTTTCTGCTGAAATGTTAGATGGTATTAAAAAACAAACTATTGATTTTGTTGATAACTATGATGGTAGTGAAAAAGAACCTACAGTTCTTCCATCTCGTTTTCCTAATATACTTGTTTCAGGAGCTTCTGGTATTGCTGTTGGTATGGCTACCGAAATACCTCCACATAACTTAGGTGAAGCAATTGACGCAACTATTGCTTTAGCTAAAAATCCAGAATTAACTATCCGTGAATTAATGCAATATATAAAAGGTCCAGATTTCCCAACAGGTGCTACAATTCTTGGTACTAAAGGTATTTTAGATGCATATGAAACAGGTAGAGGAAGTATTACAGTTAGATCTAAAACAAAAATTATTGAAAAATCTAATGGTAGAAACCAAATTATCGTTACAGAAATACCTTACGCAATTAAGAAAACAACATTAATTCAAAAAATAGTTGATTATCATAAAACAAGAGAAATCGAAGGTATTGCAGATCTTAGAGATGAATCTAATAGAGAAGGTATTAGAATTGTTATCGATATTAAAAAAGGTTACAATCCGCATGTTTTATTAAACAAACTTTACCAAAAAACATATTTACAAACTACATATAGTGCAAACATGGTTGCTTTAGTAAACGGTGAACCTAAACTTCTTAATTTAAAAGAAATTTTAACCGAATATATTGCACACCAAAAAAATATTGTTACACGTAGATTAAAATTTGATCTTAACAAAGCAGAAGAGAGAGCTCATATTTTAGAAGGGCTAAAAATTGCTATTTCTAATATCGATGAAGTAATTAAGATAATTAAAACATCTAAAACAGAATCGATAGCGCAAGGAAGACTTTCTGAAAGATATGAATTATCAGATAGACAAACTAAAGCTATTTTAAGTATGAGCTTAGGACGTTTAACTGGTCTAAGTATTGAAAATATGGAGGCTGAATTAGCTTCGTTATTAGAAGAAATTAAATACTACAAAGAAATATTAGGTGACGAAGTCAAATTAATTAATTTAATAATTTCTGAATTAGAAGAAATTAAAAATAAATTTAATGACGAAAGACGTACTTTTATTGATGTTGCAGGTGTCGGAAAAATTAGTGATGAAGACTTAATTCCTGTTAAAGATATTGTTATTACAGCATCAATTAATGGTTATGTAAAAAGAATTAACTTAGAAGAATACAACACCCAAAAACGTGGTGGAGTAGGTTCTGTAAGTATGAAAACTTATCAAGATGATGATATTTCATTAATCTTGAATAGTACAACTCATAGTGATTTACTTTTATTCTCAAACTTTGGTAAAGCATATAGTTTAAGAGGATACCAAATCCCTGAAGGATCAAAACAAAGTAAAGGTATTCCATTTATAAATTTAATCGAAAGTTTAAATGTTAAAGATGGAGAAAAAATCATTTCTATAATTAGTGTTGATGAATTTGGAGAAGATAACTATTTAGCTACAATAACTAAAAATGGTACATTTAAAAAATCAGATTTATCATTATTTAAAAATGTACGTAGAAATGGTTTAAAAGCTTTCTCACTTGCTGAAGGTGATGAGTTAGTTCGTGCATTTATTATTTCAGACAACGATAATATTCTTGTTGCAAATAATTATAAGAATATTGCGTTATTTAAAGCTAATGACATTCGTCCAATGGGTCGTACAGCACGTGGTGTTAGAGGTATAAAATTAGAAGAAGGACAAAGTGTAATTGGAGCTTCTACTAATAAAGATGGTTCATTAATTTTATCACTTGGAAGCAAAGGTTTTGGTAAATTAACAGGTGAGGAAGAGTATCGTTTATCAAAACGTGGTGCTAAAGGTGTAACAGGAATTAACCCAGAAAAAGCTGGTAGATTAGTGTTTGCTCGTTTTGTTGAAACTGATGATGAATTATTAGTAATAACAACAAGTGGTATCACAATACGTACAAAAATTAGTGAAATTAGTCAAACTTCTAGAGCTACAAAAGGAGTTAAGATTATTAACTTAAGAGAAAAAGATGAAATTACTGCAGTTGAAATTATTAAAGGAAATAAAGAAGAGTAATTTTATTATTAAATAATATAAAAAGGTTTTTATGAAAAAAACAAATTTAAAAGATACTTTAAAAGAAATTACCGAAGATAAAAAAATCGGTAGATTACGTAAGAGTTATAAAGAAGCTACCAACTATTTTAAAAAAGGTAATTTCTTAATATTAGCTGTTGGTTTTATATCTGGTCTTATTTTTAAAGACTTAGTAACATCATTAGCAAATGATATTATTTTAGGTGCAATAAGCAGTATTTATAATTTTAAAAATGCCGATATTAATAGTTTAGCTTGATATGGAATTAAATATGGTAAATTTATTGGTATATTAATTAATTTCATTTTAATTACTTTAATTTTATTTATTATATTAGTGGTTGTATTCTTTATTAAATCGTTTATAACTGATTTCAGAAACAAAAGAAAACCTCCGGTCGAAGAGGGTATAGAAAAACAAATTACTATTGAAGAACAAATACTTGAACAATTGAAATTAATAAATGAAAAACTAAATAGTACGGAAGAAAAAAATGATGAAAAAAACAAAATCTAAAAAAGATTTTGTTTTTTTTAATCAATTCCGTTTTTATTTTTAAAATTCATTTTAATAGGTGAACCTGTAAAATCAAAGGTTGCTCTAAGTTGATTTTCTAGGAATCTTTGATACGAGAAGTGTAAGAATTTTTTGTTATTAACAAAGAAAGTAAATGTTGGTATTTTAGCTCTTTCTTGTCTTACATAATAAATGTTTAGTCTACCACCGTTAAATGATTGTGGTGGTTGTATAAGTTGTGTTTCCAATAGTAAGTTAGAAAGTAATGAAGGTTTTATATCTCTTTCTAAGTTAGTTCTAACTAAATTAAGTGTTTCAACTAATTTATTTATTCTTTGGTTGAATTTAGCTGAAATAAATACAAAAGGTACTCAAGGAACAAAGTGGAATTTGTTTCTCATTTTCTTTTCGAATTCAGCCATTGTATTTGTTTCTTTTGATACAAGATCTCATTTATTTACTACTATAATTATTGGTTTTTCATTTTCTAATGCATACCCAATAATTCTTGAATCAAAGTGAGAAACTTCTTCGTTAGTGGCATCAATAACAATTAAAGATAAATCTGATTCTGATAGTGAGTTCATAGCACGCATTAATGCGTAATGATCAACACTTTCAACTAATTTAGATTTCTTTGTGATACCAGCTGTATCGATAACTTTATAAAGTTTGTCATCAATAAAAATTTCTGACTTAACGCTATCTCTAGTTGTTCCAGCAATTTCAGAAACAATAGATCTATTTTCTTTTGTTAAATTATTTAAAAGTGAACTTTTACCAGCGTTTGGTCTACCAATAATTGAAAGACTAAATGCTTGTTCTTCTTGAGAGTCACTAAAATCTAAATATTCAAGTGTTTTATCTAAAACATCTCCTACACCTTCACCATGAAGTGCTGAAATTGGAAAAATATGATCTGAACCTAATTTGTATCATCCATAATCAAAGTCTTGCATACTTTCTAATTTATTAGCAACTGTAATAATTGGTTTATTACTTTTTCTTAATATATTCATTATGAACATATCATCATTTGTTATTTCACTTTTACCATCGAATAAAAATAAAATAACATCTGCTTCTTGGATGGCAATTTTTGCTTGTATTTGTATTTGTTCTTGGAATGGTCTATTTTCAATTTCTATACCACCAGTATCAATAAGTTTCAACTCATGACCTGCTCATGTTATCTTTTCGTACAATCTATCTCTTGTAACGCCTGGTTTATCGTATACAATTGAAACTTTTCTCCCAATAAAACGATTGAAAAGAGTACTTTTACCAACGTTTGGTTTCCCTATTATCGCAATAGTGTTTTTCATATTACTCCTTGTTTGATTTTTCTTTTGCAAGATTAATTATTTTTTCAGCTACTTCATCTATTGTAAGTGCTGTACAGTCGATATATTCTGAATCTTCTGTTTTGTGTAATGGGTCTACAGCTCTATTCATATCTTGTTCATCTCTTTTTTGAACTTCATATAATATTTCTGCAAATCCTGTGTTGTATCCTAAAACTTCGTTTTGGATCATTCTTCTTCTTGCACGTTCTTCGGCTTGAGCTCACAAGAATATTTTAACTTCTGCATGTGGCATTATTTTAAATGTAGTATCTCTTCCATCTATAACATAACCTTTTCTTTTTTTAGTCATGTGTCTAATGTAATCAACAACAAACTCGCGTACTTCAGGTATTTTAGCCACGTTAGGTGTAATTTGTGAAATATAGTCGGCTCTAATTTGGTGAGTTACGTCTACACCTTTTAATAAAATATGATCATTTTCAAGAAGTTGAATCATACCTTGTTCTAAAGTTTTGATAACATTTTCTTTATCTCTAGTATCAACATCCATGTCGATTACGTTTTTAGCGATTGCACGATAAATGCTTCCGCTATTAATGAAAGTGTAATTTAATCTATCAGCAATTATTTTTGAAACTGTAGATTTACCTACACCGCTAGGTCCATCAATTGCAATATTAACCTTTCTCATATTCTCTCTCTTTCTATTTTTTTGTTATTTTATCAATTATTTTCATAATATCAGAATTGATTTTTAAATTTTCATTAAAATCATACTGATACATAAAATTGCTATAATTTTCAGATAGATCTAACTTTAACTTAAAAGATTTATCAATAAGAGTTTTTAAATCATCGGAATATTCAAATTTTTTGAAATTGAGTTTTTCTAAAGAATTAAAAAAGTCTTTTTCATAATCGAATATAGGTTTAAAATCTTTATCAATATTTTTTTTAAACCATTTTATTTCTTTGTTTAACTCTTTATTTTCCTTATTTGATAATATCATTAATATAGTTTCATTAGTGTCTTCTTTTTTAGTTTTTTGATCCATTAAAAAACCTCAAATCATTAATTAAAAAACACCAACTAATTATGAAAATAGGTAGTTTAGTGTTTTTGGTTTGTTACCTGTTTTATCCTTTAAAATCTAACTTTTTAATATTATTTTCTTTTTATATTTATCGTTTTTTATAAATATTTATTTATTATATCATAAATTAATTATAGAGCTTAAAACTTAGTTTAATTTTTAAATTTTTATGTATTTTAATCATTTATTTTGATGTTATTTTCATTTGTTATTTTAATATTATTTATATTTTTTATTAAATTTTGAATTTAATTATTTTTTCCTTTTATGGTTCTTTTCGGCAAAAAAAGTACTTATTAAATGTAATGAAGAAAAAGATAATTTTGATAATATCACTAATTTTAGGGATTTTAATTTTCTTTATAAGTTTGAATTATTATTCAAACAATTTTTCAAATAAAGAAAATTATGAAAAGAAATATGAAAATAAAATTTATACTTACATTTTATCTGGTGCGTTAAAACATACCGGAATACATAGGTCGAATAGGTTATTAACTTATAAGGAGTTGTTTATTATAAATAAAATAATGCCAGAATCTTCATTAAAGAATTTTGATTTAGGTGAAATTGCTCCAAGAAATGTAGAGATTTATGTCCCTTTCGAAAATTATAAATTGCATTGATCTGAATTAAGAAATGTAGAGCAAATAATTAAAATGGATATTCAAAAAAGATATGCTAATTTAATAATTAATCATAGAAAGAAAAATGAAAAAACAACATGAGAGCAAATTTCCAATATTTTTGGTATTGGTCCAAGAATAATTTCAAAATTAAAGAATTTTTTAATTCTAGATTAAAATATTTAAATTCTATTTTATTATTCTCTAACTCGTTTTTATTCATTTTCACATTAAATTATATTTATTTAATATTATCTATATTATTTAGTTTTTCTTTGTTATTTATAGATAATAAAACAAGAAGGACAGTGTTATTTTTAGCCTTATTAATAATTATTGTCTGTATATTTAAAAAAGTATTTTTCTATAATTCAGATAGTTTTAATGGATATGTTTTTGTAAGTAAAATTAGAGGAGATTTAATTTTTATTAAAAGTTATTTTAATGTTGAATATATAATCAAAAACAAAAGTGAAAATGAATATAAACTGTATGAAAATCTATATGTACAAGGAATGATAAGTAATTTTAATAATAATTTTATAAATGCTAACACTTTATATAAAAGTACTCAATTTGATATAAGATATTATTTTTTTAGCTTTTATAATAATTTTATTAATTATAAAGAGATTATTACACCCATTGTTTTTGGTCATTATTTTAACTTCGAAAACACATTAATTAAAATAACTAGCGAGATAGGAGTTATTCATTTAGTAATAATAAGTGGTTTTCATTTTGTTATCTTAAAAAAGATGATTAACAAATTTACTAAAAATAAAACTGTAATAATTACTTTAATTACTATATATTGATTATTTTGTACTGATTCAGTTTCAATTAATAGAGCCTTTTTGATGATTTTATTTTCAGAAATGAAAAATTATAAGAATGATAAAAATAGATACATGCTATATACTTTAACGATTTGTCTTGTTTTTAAAAATAATAATAAACTTGAAATAGGGTATTGATTGTCATTTATCATTAGTTTTGTATTAATGAATCCAGTTAAAAGGAATACATTTAAAGACCGAATATTACTCTCACTAATAATTTGAGTTATATCTACTTTGATTCTTATGACTAAAAGTAGTCCAATTAATATTTTTGGAATAATATTAATCTTATTGATAACGCCGTTTTTTGAATTGTTTTTTGTAATATTTTTAGTTTCATTTTTTGTTCCTATAATTTCAGTAAATATTTCAAACACTTTTATTATTTGTATTAATGCAATTTCTAACCTTAATTTTATTTATAAACTTGATTTAAGTATTTATAAATATTTAATATTTTTAGCTATTTATATGATTATATGATTTACAACAAGAGAAAAATATATATAATTGAAATATGAAAAATATAATATTTATATATGGTGATGAAGAATATTTTATAAATAATAAAATTGATGAATTAAAATCTACATTTTCAGAGGAAAATATAATTAGTTTTAAAGATGACTTTACAATAAGTGAACTAATCGAAACTACTTCTAGTTTTGGTTTATTTGCTTCGCAAAAATTGATAATAGTAAATGATTTTGAGTTGATAAATACTAAAAAACTTAAAAAAATACAAGAACACTTTATAAGTTCTTTAATAAATCTATTAAATAACAATCACTTACATAAAATAGTTTTTGTTAATAAGAAAAATACATTTGAAAAAAATGATTTCACAAAATTTTTAATAGATAATACAAGAGTTTTTAACTTCCAAAAATTAGATTCAAAATCTATTATTAATTTTATTATTTCATACATTGGATCTAAAGGGGCTAAAATCAGTTTTTCTGATGCAACATTTTTATCTAGTAAGTTGCCTAATAATTTATCAATAATTGTTAATGAGATCGATAAAATGCTTAAATTTACTAAAGACATAAATTACCGTATTATAAGTAATAATATTTTTAATTATGCTTTAGATGATTCCTTCGCTTTTATGAATGCGATTGAAACCAATAATTTAAAAAGTATTTACCAAAAATATAAAGAAAGATTTAATGAAGGTGATGATATACCTTTATTAGTTGCACAGTTGAGAAATATTTTTGGCTCAATTTATAAAGTACATATTCTTAATATTAAATTAAAAATGAACGTTTTCGAAATTGCTAACGAGTTAAAGATGCAAGATTGAAGAGTTAAAAAGTTTATTAAATTACTTAATATTTATGGGATAGAAAAAGTAAAAAGAATTTTACTAAATTTATCTAAAGTTGATATAGAATCAAAAAGTTTAGGAGTAGAAAACTATGAAATATTTGAAACATTCTTGGTCACAAACTTCTCAAAATAAACATAATACAAATTATTTATTTTTACGTAAAGAAATTATTGTTGATAGTAATAAAAAACTTTCCATTGAATATTACAAAAATATAATAAAAGAAGTTACGTTATTAAGCGAAAAAGGAATAAAAACAATAATTGTATTACCAGATGTTTATCTTAATTTCTTTAGAAATTTATACAGAGTTTCTAACGATGCGCTAGATGAATATTCATATAAAAACTTAAAATACAAATTAGAAAATTTAAAACTTTTTTGTAAAACAGTTATATCTTTAGAGAATGTAACTATATTCTCTAAACTATCATTCGAAAATATAATATCTATTTCTAAAATTATTAATAAAGGAAAAGATTTAAGTAATGAAATAAACGCAAATAACGATTATGTTTACCAAAGTAAAACAAATGTTATGGATTATAATGATTTGATTTATACACAAGAAATTGATTTATCAAGTGTCAAGGAAAATAAAAAACAACTTAATCTAGTTGAAAATTTAAATGCTATCTATAACGAATTAATATCACTATTTTATGTAAGTGGATTAGTATTTGAAAATTTATTCTATACTCTTGAAAAAAAATCTAAACATGATCTACTAAATTCAAAAAAAATTTTATATGATAATTTACTTCTTTTTAAGAAGAAAAATAATTTAAAAATTTCTTTATATTTAGATTCGATTGCAGTTAAAAAGAATTTCATTGATAATGAGATTTTTGATGAAGTTTTTTTAGAAAGTAAAATAAACAAAGAGTTTTTAAAAAGTTTTTACTCTATTGATAAATATGTTAAGATGAAGTATATACCTGTTTATGATTTTGACTATTTTTTAGAAACACAATCATATGAAAAAGTATTTAAACTTGAACAAATTTTATCTCTAATACAAAAAATGTTTTTTGTACCTAAAAACATAGCTTTTTATCCACTTCATAAGCTTGAAAACGAAGAGAATTCTAACATTATTGAAATGTTAAATTATGACACAATAATAAATAATTTTATATTTGAATTAATTTTAAAAAGAAGTTTTGATTTTGGTTTCTTAATTTCTAAAAAAATAGTTCTAAATTTATATAAAAATTTATTTTTACAAAAAACAATTTATAGGATGAAATTAATAGTGGATGACCAAAAAATAGAAGTATTTTTTAATTTGACTAACAAATCAGTAAAATTAAATAAAAATAAGATTTTAAATCCTTTCGAAGTTAAAATCTTATAATAATTATTTCTTAATTTTTAAGAGCACAAATAAGTATGCTCTTTTTATTCTACTTCTTGTATATCTTTTACTTACACACGATTCAATGAAATCAAAGTAATTATCGTGGTGTATGTTTTTTTTAAATAGATTTTCCATACCTTCAGAGATCATTTTAAATTGAGCTATTTCTTCACTTTTAAGGATTGAAACTATTTTTTTAAATTTAGGGTATGTATTTTCAATTAAAAATCTTTTTTTAATTCCTTTTAATTTCATTGGCGTATATTCGGATACATCTTGATTTTCTTTAAGCATTGCTCTTATTTTACTTGCACTTGCAAATTTCCCTTTTGTATTATCTGAATGAAATTCAACGGTTCTATCATGACAAAATGGTTCAATATCATAATTGTTATCAATTATTGTTTTGACATATTCTAAACCCAATATATCATTTGGCATGCTAATATCTACGCCTGCTATTTCATTAAGAGCTAAGTTTGCCGCTCTAGGGAAGCTATTTCCGCCTTGTTTAAGATATTTTTTAATGAGTTTGTTATATTCTTCTTTATTATCTTTTATAGTTCGAGCAATTTTTATAAAAATATTAACATCGCTTGTTTCACTACCAAAAACAAGTGTGTTTATACCTTTTTGGTAAAGTTTCTCAATACTTTTTTGAGCAAAAATGTGAGCTGCTTGTGAGGAAATATTAACATCCAACTTAATAAATTTTGAAACCCCATATTTTTTTGCGATATATTTTCTCTTTCAAAAAGAAGTGCATATGATTTCTCCCCTTTGGGAGTATTTATGTGATATGGCTACATAAATTTTTGAGTCTGGAAATTTATTTTTTATCCATTCTAATTGGTAAGCATGACCGTTGTGAAATGGGTTATATTCAACCACTACTCCAATTATTCTTTGTTTTTTTGTATCTTGCATAAAAGTATTATAACAAAATTAAATTTATCAACTTTTTAATATATTTATAATAATTGGTAAAATTAATTTAATTAAATAGAAAATATAAATTCTTAATATATTTTTATATTTATAAAGTAATTTATTTTTTTCTTTTTAAAAAGGCTTTTTGTATTATAATATATAAGCAATATTTAAATATAATAAAACCACAAGGAGGATACCATGGCAATTGTACCAAAACGTAAAACATCAAAACAACGTAAACATAAAAGACAAACTCACAGTGCACTAGATGTTCCAAACTTAGTAGAATGCAAAAATTGTTCAAAAATGATTGAACAACACGTAGTTTGCAAATTTTGTGGTTTTTACGCCGGAAAGAAAGTCGCAAACTTTCAAGCATTAAATGACAGAATTCAAAAATAATTTGAAATAGTGATTCATTCACTATTTTTTTATTTTCCCTTTTTAGTATTAATTTCCAAAAAAATATAAATATTATTTGGAGGAAAAATGATACTTTATAAAATTGGTGAAATTGTATACAAAAATAAAAATAATTTAATATTCGAAAGTAAAGGTGACGGTTACATGCTAAATGTACCTAACTTAGACAGATTTGAAGTAGGACAAAAAATAAAATTATATATTTATGAACATAGCAATGATTATGTTAAAAAATATTTTGGCTTTAAAGATTTTAAAGAAAGGATTTTATTTTTAGATTTAATTGCTATAGATAAGATAGGACCTAAGATTGGCCTAAACATTTTAGAAAAAGGTTGAGAAGCAATTGCGATTGCTATAGCTAACGATAACTGAACTGTATTATCTGAGTGTGCTTTCGTAAGCGAAAAAACAGCAAAGTTAATTTGTGTTGAATTGAAAGAAAAATGATCTAAAATGATCAAAAAAGAAGATCTAAAAGTTAATGAAGAAAGCAAAAAAATGAACGAATTAAAAGAAACTCTAATTATGTTAGGTTTCAAAAAGAAAGAAATAGACTATGCGTTAAGCAATATAAAAGAAAAAAATAATATTGATAAAATGGTAGAAGAGGGTATTAATTTAATAACTATAAATTATAAAAATGCAAATCAAGGAACTCAGACCAAATAATTTTGAAGACTTTATCGGACAAAAGAATTTAAAGAAGACTTTGGAAGCTATGATTCAAAGTTCTATAAAGCAAAACGCTCTTTTATCACATATATTATTATATGGTCCACCAGGAATGGGGAAAACAACTTTAGCTAGTATTATTGCTCAAAAAACAAACAAGAAAATTCACTTCATTCAGGGTGCAAATTTAGAAAAAAAGTCCGATATTATAAATGTTTTATCGGTTATAAATGCTGGCGACATAGTATTTATAGATGAGATACATAGTATAAATAAATCTATTATCGAGTTCTTATATAATGCAATGGAAGATTTCGTTTTCGACCTTATTATAGGTGTAGACGGTAATTCTAAGGTCATTAGAATGAAGGTGAAACCCTTCACGCTGATAGGTGCTACCACAAAATTAAATGATATACCACAACCATTCAAAGATAGATTTGGTTATATTGGAAGATTAGTTAATTATAACAATGAAGATATATTTAAAATTTTATTTAAAACTGCTAATAGATTAAAAATTGATATCGAAGATAAATTGTTGAATGAAGTTGCTGAATATTCGAGAGGAACACCTAGAATTGCTAATCATTTAATCCAAAGAATTAATGATTTCGCAATAACTATGAACGAA